>NZ_JBHNPP010000003.1:0-321653 GCF_042436695.1 Flavobacterium sp. HJSW_4 | reverse complement strand
TGGTTTGGCACAAAAAACTGGGAAGGAACGCAATTTGGACTAGTTTTCGGAACTATGGGAATCGCTTCGCTTTTTATGCCAACATTAACCGGTATCATCGCTGACAGATGGGTAAATGCTGAAAAGCTTTACGGTGTTCTTCATATTTTATACGCAGTAGTTTTATTTGCAATTGCGCAAGTTACTACACCAGATACTTTTATTATTGTAATGCTGTTGGCAATGTGTTGTTATATGCCAACAATCGCTTTAAGTAATTCAATATCTTACACTTCGCTTAAATTAAACAATAAAAATATTGTAAAAGATTTTCCGCCAATTCGTGTTTGGGGAACAATTGGTTTTATTGTTGCCATGTGGATTACGAATTTAAGTGGAAGCAAAGCGACTGAATATCAGTTTTATATTGCTGGAGTTGGAGCTTTAATTCTTGGAGTTTACGCTTTTACTTTGCCAAAATGTGAACCACAACGTTTAATTAAAGAAAATGCAACTTGGACAGAGACTTTTGGTTTAGAGTCTTTTAAATTGTTTGCAAACTATAAAATGGCTTTGTTTTTTGTGTTCTCTATGTTTTTAGGAGGAGCGCTTCAATTGACAAATGCTTACGGAGATGTGTTTTTAGATGAATTCAAGCATTTTCCAAAATATGCAGATTCATTTGTAATTAAATATTCGACTATCATTATGTCGATTTCTCAGGTTTCTGAGACATTATTTATTTTGGCAATTCCGTTTTTCTTGAGACGTTTCGGAATCAAACAAGTTATGTTGATTAGTATGCTGGCTTGGGTTCTTCGTTTCGGATTATTTGCTTTTGGAGATCCAATTGGTGGATTATGGATGATTATTTTGTCTTGTATTGTTTACGGAATGGCATTTGATTTCTTCAATATTTCAGGTTCTTTATTCGTAGAAAGCAATACAGATTCTAAAATTCGTTCTTCTGCACAAGGTTTATTTATGATGATGACCAATGGAGTAGGAGCAGTTTTAGGAAGTTTGACTTCAGGTTGGGCAATTGATCGTTTCTTTACAAAATCGTTTGCCAATACAACTGAATTAGCTGGATTTTTGCAAACAGACGCTACAAATGAAAAAATGATTGAGTTTGTAAAAAGTCAAGGGAACTCAATTTCTGCAGACGGAATTTTTACAAATCCAATTTTGATGAAAGACTGGCATACCATCTGGTTGTCATTTGCGGCTTATGCTTTGGTGATTGCTATTGCTTTTGCTGTTTTATTTAAGCATAAACACGATCCTAAAGAGATTGAGAATTTAAGTCATTAAATAATTCTTTTAAAATATTTGAATCCTATTTTCAGTTTGGAAATAGGATTTTTTTTATTTGTGAACTTTGAATATTTTAGTGTTTTAATTTAAATATGATCAATCAAACAACAAACCTTCCTACATTCGAATCTGTAGAATCAAAGTCTTCAAAGATCCATAATTATGGTTATGGGATAATGATTGTTTTTACAGCTATTTTTGTCGCTTTTATATTATTTGCACTTCCGTTTTTAGTTGAGGCCGATAAAAATATTTTAGTTATTAGTTTTCTGATGTTTCTCGTCATTGTATTAATAGTACTTCATGTTAGAAAAACAATGAAGCATACGACTACAATAATTGATAACCTAGGTATTCATTATATAAATAAGTTTAATAAAAAGGTTATAAAAGTTATACTTTGGAATGATTTTCAGAAAGTTGAAGATTTTAAAGGTGAAATAAGAGGAGTAAGTTCTTCTTCGGATGCAGATCTTTTAAAATATGATATTTTTTCTAAAATGGTCGGAAGTGGCAAGTATAGTCAAGAAACATTTTTCTGGTTTGTTTTAGAAAATGATAAAGTAGAAGTTCATAAAGAAACATTTTCAGGAAATCATATTTTTAGTACGATTTATTCTAATAAACTGGAATTAGTTAGAGGATTGTTGTTAGGTCTCGCGCACTTTAGACCAGATTTAAAAGTTCATTCTAAAGCTTTTAGTTTGTATTACATAAATCCAAATAATTTCGAAGTGGATTATGAGAAGCGAAGAGAAGATTTAAACTCTGCAGCTTTTGTAATGGCGGTTGTTGTCATCATTGTTGTTTTTGTGATGCTTTTTATTTTCTTTTAAGGAAACAGATATTTTAACTAAAAACGAAAAAAGCTTTTAAAACTAAAGAGATGAATATTACTCGATTAACTTATTTTGTTCTTTTATTTTTAATATTTAGCTGTAGCAGAAAACAAGATTTTAAGCCAACAGTTAAGCTTGACACGATTTTAAAAAAGGAGAAATTGAAGAATGATTACAATGAATTCAGGCTTGATAATGTTTATTTATATTTAGGAATTGAGAAGCGTCAAAGTTTTATCAAATTTCGTGAGCAAACAAGTATTAGTGATTTAATTTTAATGACAGAATGTGAAAAACCTATTGTTAGATGTTTTGCATTCAAGATGTTGGTGGAGAAAGATTATTATAAAATTCGAGAATTATTATTCAAACATCGAAGTGATAATGAATATCTAGAGGTTTATCATCCTCCTTGTGTTAGAATGAATGAGAAGGTTAAAGTTTATATGCTACAACAGTTAGGCCCATTTTCAGATAGTAAAATGAAATTTAATAGAGCTGAGTATGATCAGATTTGGGCTGATTTTTTTAAATAAGATTAAATAGAAACATTGTTATTTAGCATTAAAGATTTGCCAATTTTTTAAATCTGTGATGTGAGATTAACGCTTTTAGATATCTTATAAAAACAAAACTTTCTAATCTAGCCCCGATAGAAGTGGAAATCCTTTTGTGACGGGGTTCGGCACAAAAGATTGCAACGGATAGCGGGACTAAACTTCTTAAAAAACCGAAAATCTTCTGCTTCTTATTATCATATTGATAATCATATCGGTTTTGTTTTGTTAATTCAGAAAAATGTATTAATTTTGCAGTCCTTTTGGCAGAGAAGAGTTTCCATTAGGAATCAACCATTTATGTAAAACAACTTCTGTATTTTCTATCGCATAGAGAAACTCGAGAAAAACAGAATACAAATTTTTTTATCAGCATGTCTGAACAATTAAAATCACAAGAAGAGTTTTTAGCAAATTTTAACTGGCATAACTTCCAAGAAGGAATTGATGCAGTAGATGAGAAAAACTTACAAGAGTTTGAAGAACTAGTATCAAAAACTTTCATCGCTACAGATCAAGAAGAAGTAGTTGAAGGAGTTGTTGTTAGAATTACAGATAGAGACGTTATCGTTGATATCAATGCTAAATCTGAAGGTGTTATTTCTTTAAATGAATTCCGTTACAACCCAAACTTAAAAGTAGGTGACAAAGTTGAAGTATTAATCGACATCCGTGAGGACAAAACAGGTCAATTAGTATTATCTCACAGAAAAGCACGTACTATCAAATCTTGGGATAGAGTTATTGCAGCTAATGAAACTGGAGAAATTGTTAACGGTTTTGTTAAATGTAGAACTAAAGGAGGTATGATCGTTGACGTATTCGGTATCGAGGCGTTCTTACCAGGATCTCAAATTGACGTTAAGCCAATTAGAGACTACGATGTATATGTAAACAAAATGATGGAATTCAAAGTGGTAAAAATCAACCACGAATTCAAAAACGTTGTTGTATCTCATAAAGCTCTTATCGAGGCTGATATTGAAGTACAGAAAAAAGAAATCATCGGTCAATTACAAAAAGGACAAGTATTAGAAGGTGTTGTTAAAAACATTACTTCTTATGGTGTGTTCATTGACTTAGGTGGTGTTGACGGATTAATTCACATTACTGACCTTTCTTGGAGTAGAATCAACCACCCAAGTGAAGTTCTTGAATTAGACCAAAAATTAAACGTTGTAATCCTTGATTTCGATGATGAGAAAACAAGAATTCAATTAGGATTGAAACAATTAAACGCTCACCCATGGGATGCTTTAGATGCTAACTTAACTGTTGGTGATAAAGTTAAAGGTAAAGTAGTTGTAATCGCTGATTACGGTGCTTTCATCGAAGTTGCTGAAGGTGTTGAAGGTTTAATCCACGTTTCTGAAATGTCATGGTCAACTCACTTACGTTCTGCTCAAGATTTCGTAAAAGTTGGAGATGTTGTTGAAGCTGTTATCTTAACTTTAGATAGAGATGATCGTAAGATGTCATTAGGTATCAAACAATTAACTCAAGATCCATGGACTGATATCACTTCTAAATACCCAGTAGGTTCTAAACATACAGGTATCGTTAGAAACTTCACAAACTTTGGTATTTTCGTAGAATTAGAAGAAGGAATTGATGGATTAATCTACATCTCTGACTTATCTTGGACTAAGAAAATCAAACACCCATCTGAGTTTGTAAACGTTGGTGAAAAACTTGATGTTGTTGTATTAGAATTAGATGTTGAAGGACGTAAATTATCTTTAGGTCACAAACAAACTACTGCTAATCCTTGGGATCAATACGAAGATTCTTTCGCTGTAGGAACTATCCACAACGGTGAGATTTCTGAAATCGTTGACAAAGGAGCTACTGTAGAATTCGGAGATGATATCGTTGCTTTCATTCCAACTCGTCACCTTGAAAAAGAAGACGGAAAGAAATTGAAAAAAGGTGATACAGCTGATTTCAAAGTAATCGAATTCAACAAAGAATTCAAAAGAGTTGTTGCTTCTCACACTGCTATCTTCAGAGAAGAAGAAGAGAAAAACGTGAAAGCTGCTGCTGAAACTACTACATCTGCATCTACTAACGCACCAGCTGCGACTTTAGGAGATAACAATGATGTATTAGCTGCTTTAAAAGCTAAAATGGAAAAAACTGAGAAAAAATAATTCTTAGCTTTTTTATAAATAGAAAGTCCCACAGTAATGTGGGACTTTTTTTTTATTAAATCGTTTTTAATTTTAGATTATTTTAACAAATAAAGTTGTGTTATTGTCATAAAAAATTATTTTTGTATGAAAATACCACTTATGAAGAAACTTTACTTATTAGTTACTGCTTTATGCTTTTTTAACGGTTTGAGTGCGCAGGTTATTAATTTTCCTGATGCAGTTTTAAAAAATATTTTGATTTCTACAAATTGTGTCGACAATAATAATGATGGCATAGCTGATAGTGATGCTGATACAAATAATGATAATGAGATTGATTATAGTGAAGCTAGTGTAATTAACAATCTATATTTGGATGGAAATATCAGCTCTTTAGAAGGTTTTGACTCTAATATTTTTTCAGGATTGAAAAACTTGAGTATTAAAAATACTTCTTTAACTAAAATAAGCCTTTCCTATTTTGGTTCATTAAGGATTTTAAAAATAAATAATAATTCACAATTAAAATCTTTGCTTTTAACTTATCTGACTTCTTTGTCAACTCTTGATTGTTCTAATAATCAATTGAATTTTATTAAAAGAGATAATACCAATAATATCGTTAATGTTAATTGTAGTTATAATAATTTGACTGCATTATATTTTTCAGATACAAACGCATTAACTAGTTTAAACTGTTCAAATAATAACATTTCAAGTTTAGTTTTAAATCGACTATATAACACTTTTAGTTCTCTAGAGTTTAATAATAATTTAAATCTAAACTCTATTTGTGCATATCAAAGTGATATTTCATTAATTCAAAATAAATTGGTAGAATATGGAATGTCTAATGTTACAGTAGTAAATTCTTGTAGTGCTGTACCTCAATGTGTGGCAGGAACAATATGTTTTGATGATGAAAACTTTAAAAACTCTATTTTAAATAATACAACTATTGATTTAAATTTTGATGGTGAAATTCAATTTTCTGAAGCATTACAAGTAACTACAATGAGTATCGCTCCATATGTTAAGTCAATTAATACAATTCAGTATTTTACCAATTTAAAAAGTTTAACTATTGATAACACTCAAATTGGAGGAACAATAGATTTAACCAGTTTGGTTAATTTAGAAAATTTGACTGTACAATGGAACAGTTCTTTATCATCATTAAAAATTGATAATTTAGCTAGTTTAAAGACTTTAAATATTAATAATAATCATAATTTGTTTGGTTTGTATGCAAATGGACTTACAAATCTTAACAATGTTAAATGTAATATTAATCAATATTTATCTGTTTTTCAAATGAAAAACGCTTCTAATTTATTAACTATTGATTGCTCAAATAATGCTATTACATCTTTGGATTTATTAAATGGTACAAACATAAAATCCATTAAATGCAGTAATAATAATATAACTTCTTTAAACACTGGTTCTACAACAAATTTAATTGATTTAAATTTTTCTGGGAATAAAATTACTTCTTTTAATTTTTTACCATTTGTAAATTTGCAAACGCTTAATTTTTCTGCAAATCCAATAGTAACTTTTGATTTAACGGGGTTAAATAATTTGCAAAAACTTGTATGTCAAAGTACAAAAGCTTCAAAAATAGATGTTTCCTATTTACCTGTTCTAAAAGAGTTAGATTGTGCACATAATACTATTTTAACTGATATTTTTATTAAAAATAATAATCCTTCTCAGGATTTGATGACATTAAACATAACTGGGAATTCAAACCTTAAACATATTTGTGCAGATATTATAGATTTTAATGTTATTCAAAAAAGCATAGATTTAAGTGGTTTAAATAATGTTTTATTAGATTCTAGTTGTAGTTGTGTTGGTGCTTGTAGTGATGCAATTATTAATTTTCCAGATCCGATTTTTAAAGCAAAATTATTATCTGCAACTAATCAAAATTATGTTGCAAGAAATTTATCTGGTTCTTATTTTAAAATTGATGCCAATAATGATAAAGAAATACAAATGAGCGAAGCATTGAATGTTTATTCTTTGACTTTGAATGAAAGTAATATTTCTTCTTTACTTGGAATTGAGTATTTTGTAAATTTGGGAGTATTAGATTGTTATTTTAATAAGATTAAATTGCTTAACGTTAGTAATTTATCAAAATTAACATATATTCAATGTCAGGGTAATGGTTTAACTTCATTAAATATAAGTGGTTTAACAAAAATTCAACAACTTATTTGTTCTTCAAATAGTTTAACATCTTTGGATCTTAGTAATTTAACCGATTTAAACCATCTTGACTGTACTGCAAACCAATTGTCATCATTAATGATAAAAAATGGAATAAATGAAAATCGACTTTATATTACTCAAAATCCCAATTTAAAATATATTTGTGCCGATGAATCTCAAATTCCAGCCATACAGTCACAACTATTATTAGCAAATATTAAGGATTGTAATGTCAATTCGTATTGTACATTTAAACCAGGAGGTAAGTTTTATGCAATTAAAGGTAATAATACATTAGATTTAAATAATAATGGATGTGACAATGGAGATATTAAATTTCAAAATATGAAAGTTAATATTGCAAATCAAACCACAACAAACAGTTCTGCATCTGATGAAAATGGTGATTACAATTATTATGTTAAATCGGGATCTTATGATGTTACTCCAATACTAGAAGACCCAGCTTATTTTAATGTTTATCCAACGACTGTTAAAGTTACTTTTCCAACAGATTCCAGTCCACTTACTCAAGATTTTTGTATTACTGCAAACGGTGTTCATCCGGATTTAGAAGTTGTTTTATTACCATTAGAGCCCGCAAGACCAGGTTTTAATGCTGTATATAAAATTGTCTATAAAAACAAAGGAAATACTATACAATCTGGCTCAGTAAATTTAAGTTTTGATGATGCTGTTTTAGATTTCGTTACTGCAAAACCTACACCAGTGACTAATTCTTTTAATAAGTTATCTTGGAATTTTGCTGATTTATTGCCATATGAAACGCGCGAAATTAAATTTACTCTAAATGCAAATTCTCCAATAGAAAAGCCAGCATTAAATATTGATGATATATTAAAATTTAAAACAGTAATAGCAGGTGCTGTGACAGATGAAACTCCAATTGATAATACATTTGTTTTTAATCAAACTGTTGTTGGTTCTTATGATCCAAACGACAAAACCTGCTTAGAAGGAACAGTTATTACACCAAGTTTAATTGGCGAATATGTACATTACATGATCCGTTTTGAGAATACAGGAACTTATGCTGCACAAAACATTGTTGTAAAAGACATGATTGATTTATCTAAATTTGATATTTCAAGTTTAATTACAACCAGTTCAAGCCATTCTTTTGTAATTAATATATCAGAAGGAAACAAAGTAGAATTTATATTCGAAAATATCAATCTTCCTTTTGACGATGCAAATAATGATGGTTATGTAGCTTTTAAAATCAAAACTAAACCAACACTTGTTGTGGGAGATTCTTTTACAAATGAGGCAAATATTTACTTCGATTATAATTTTCCAATTTCAACCAATAAAGCAACTTCTACATTTAAAACATTGGGAGTTCAAGATTTTGAATTTTCAAAGTACCTTGCATTATATCCAAATCCAGCAAATCAGTTTTTAAATATTTCGCAGAACGACAGTATCGAAATACAATCTTTTGAGATTTATAATGTTTTAGGTCAATTGGTAATTGCGATTCCAAATGCAAAAACAACTTCGAATATTGATATTTCAAAGCTTAAAACGGGTAATTACTTTATAAAAGTAAAATCAGATAAAGGAAATTCAAGTATAAAATTCATTAAGAATTAAAGAGAAAGTCCCACAGTAATGTGGGATTTTTTTTTATTCAATCGTTTTTAATTTTAGATTATTTTAACAAAAAAAGTTGTGTTATTATCTTTAAAAGTTATTTTTGTATGAAAATACCACATATGAAAAAACTCTACTTTTTTGTTCTGACTTTATGCTTTTTTAATGTTGCGAATGCACAAATCATTGACATTCCAGATATTAACCTAAAAATGAGATTATTTGCGCTTAATGTAGATACAAATTCTAATTTTCAAATAGAGTTTAATGAAGCGCTTAATGTAAGTTTTTTAGATATTAGCAATCAGAATATTAATTCTTTACAAGGATTGCAATATTTTACTAATCTTCAGTATTTAAATTGCAGTAATAATCCAATTATGAATGATATTGATTTTAATGTCTTAAAGAAATTGGTCTATCTAGAATATTCTAATATTCAAAGCAAAGAATATTTACTAATTGAAAATTTACCAGAGTTAGCCACAATAGTAGCTGATGGACTAACGAATTTGAAATACCTTCAAATCACAGGAAATCCAAAACTAGGAACATTAAGTATAAATGGGGCAGTTAATCTGACTGAAATTGGAGCTACAAATAATAAATTGAGCGTCTTAAACCTACAAGGATTAACTGCACTTAAAAAGTTATATTGTGGAGGAAATCAATTAGCTACATTGGATGTCACAAGTTTGATAAACCTAGAAGGTTTGGAATGCGGTAGTAATCAGATGACATCGCTAAAAGTGAATGGCTTAACAAAACTTTATTCATTATCATGTAATTATAATAAACTGTTACAATTAGATCTTAGTGGCTTAAATAATCTTGCTTATTTACAGTGTTATTCTAATCAATTAATGAGCCTTAATGTAAGCGGTTCAGCTAATCTTATTGAGCTTTATTGTGATGGAAATGCTATTTCATCATTAAATTTGAATGGTTTAGAAAAACTCGAATATGTAAATTGCAGTATTAATCAATTACAATATTTAAATATAAATGGATTGCCTAAGCTTAAAGCTTTTAGATGTATAAACAACAAGATTACAGCTTTAGATTTAGCGCAATTACCAAGTTTAACAAAATTAGAGTGTTCTTATAACCAATTGAAAATGTTGGATGTAAGTGATTTGGGTAAATTGGAAGAGCTTAACTGCTCTAACAATGGGCTTAACTTTTTGTATATAAGAAATGGCAGTAACGAAGCTAAAAATTTAAATTTTTCTGAAAACCCAAACTTGTTATACGTTTGTGCAGATGAAAGCCAATTGCCGCAAGTTCAAAGTCTTTTAAATGATTATGGGTATACCAACTGTAGTGTAAATGCCTATTGCTCATTTAATCCAGTTGGGCAATATTTTATTGTTTCAGGGGATAATAAAATAGATGCAGATAATAACGGTTGTGATACTCAAGATTTAAGTTTGCCAAATTTAAAGCTTAATATATCTAACGGAACTGACACTTCAAGTTATATAGCGAATGGAAATAATTATTCTATTGCCTTACCAGCAGGAACGCATTCTATAACACCTGTTTTAGAAAATCCTACTTATTTTTTGATTACGCCATCAGTTATAAATGTTGACTTTCCAGCACAGACAAGTCCTTTGAATCAAAAATTTTGTATTACACCAAATGGCACACATTCTGACGTAGAAGTAGCCGTTTTACCAATCGATCCAGCCAGACCAGGATTTAACGCGTCTTACAAGCTTATTTACAAGAATAAAGGAAATGTAGCGCAATCTGGAACAGTAAATCTTACTTTTGATGATTCTGTTTTAGATGTAATTTTAGCAAGTCCGGCAACATCTTCGCAAGCGACAAATAATCTATTATGGAATTTTGGAAACCTGAGACCATATGAATCTAAAGAAATTATTTTAACAGTAAAAGTAAATTCACCAACAAGTACACCTGCAGTAAATAATGGAGATATTCTAAAATTCACAGCCGTTATCTCATCGCAAGACAACGATGAAACACCTTTAGATAATACATTTTCTTTAAATCAGACTGTTGTAGGTTCTTACGATCCAAATGATAAAACGTGTCTAGAAGGTTCGGTGATTACTTCAAAATTAATAGGGGAGTATGTGCATTACATGATTCGTTTTGAAAACACAGGAACTTACATGGCACAAAATATTGTTGTAAAAGATATGATTGATTTATCTAAATTTCATATTTCATCACTAATTACAACAAGTTCTAGTCATTCTTTTATAACTAAAATTTCGGAAGGAAACAAAGTGGAGTTTATTTTTGAAGGAATTAATCTACCTTTTGATGATGCGAATAATGATGGTTATATTGCTTTTAAAATAAAAACAAAATCAACATTACAAGTAGGGGATACGTTTACTAACGATGCAAATATTTATTTTGATTATAATTTTCCTATTTTGACTAATAAAGCAACTTCAACATTTAAAAGTGTTTTATCAACTGAAGATTTCAATTTCTCTAGATATTTAAGTTTGTATCCGAATCCGGCAAATCAGCTTTTAAATATTTCACAGAACGAAAGTATTGAAATAAATTCATTTGAAATTTATGATATTTTAGGGCAATTGGTAATTGCGATTCCTAACGCAAAAACAACCTCGAATATTGATATTTCAAACCTTAGAACTGGTAATTACTTTATAAAAGTAAAATCGGATAAAGGAAGTTCGAGTATGAAATTCATTAAGAATTAAAAAAAGTCCCACAGAAATGTGGGACTTTTTTATTTTTTTGTTTAAAGTTTGACGTTTCAAGTTCTGTCAGTTTGATTGGAATCGAGAACTTTTTTTAATGATATTTTCTGAATTTATTTTGAAGCTAGTAATTTGGATTCTTCTGGAGTAAAATCATTTACTATTACATACGTACTTATATCTGCTATTGCCATTTCATCTAAAATATCTATCAAGTTTTTGAAGTTACTTTTTTTGCTAGGTTTAATGATAACAACCATTCCTGTTCCTTGTCTTCCTAATTGCGCAGAGTAATCAAGCATTCTTTTATTTTGTTTTAAAAGCTCTTTCCTGATTCCATCTTTGCCATATTCAAATTTTTTCGGAGCAATTTTGGGAACCTCTAAAAATCCCATATAAGATACTATTTTGTTTTCTTCTCCAAGTAAAATCGTATAAGATCTATTCTCTCCGCATCCACCTGTCCATCCACATGTATAGGCGTCATAATCTGGTAAACTTAAATCCATAGCTTTGGATTTTCGTAATTCAGTTGCAACCATAAAAAATATAATCAGCAGAAATGAAACACTGACCATTGCAGTTAAATCTACTCTAGAACTTAGTTTTTTACTTCTGACTTTTTTTGGAAGGTTTTGCATGATTTTAAATTTTATAGGTTTAATTTGAGGCTAATAATTTTGCTTCTTCAATGCTAAATTCATTTTCAATTACATAATTATCAATTTTTGAAATTGTCATTTCATCTAAAATGTCAACTAGATTTTGAAAATTACTTTTTGAGCTTGGTTTTATAACAACAATTATCCCGCTTTTAGGTTTTCCTACAGATGTCATATATTCCTGTATTTGTTTCTTTTTAAGCAAAACTTCTTCTCTAATACCTTTTTTTCCAAACTCAAATTCTTTAGGATTTTCAAGCGGATATGATAAAATTCCAGAATAAGTGATTACTTTGTTGTTATCATCAAGTAAAATCGTATATAAGCGATTCGGTTTAATATGCCCAATTAGGCCACATGTTATTCCATCTTGATCTGGAAGATTCAAATTTGCCCCATTAGGCTTCGATAATTCTCCAACAACCATAAAAAATATAATCAGCAGAAATGAAACACTGACCATTGCAGTTAAATCTACTCTAGAACTTAGTTTTTTGCTTCTGACTTTCTTTGGCATATTTTTCATATCGATGAGTTTTGATTTAAATTTAATAATAAAACAGAAGCGAAAATTAAATATTCTTAAAATTTTTAGAAATTTTTTAAGTATTCTAAAGCGTTGATTTTGTTGAAGATTTAAGGTATTAAGTGACGTTTTCTCGAGGAAAATATTTTTAATTTAAAACCAAAACAATTTTTCCTGCGTAAATGAGCTTATAACTTAAAATCATTAAATATGAAAACTAAAAAATTTTTAGCCCTTGCAGTTTTAGCTTTAGGATTTGCATTTACATCAAATGCACAAAAATCAGTTATGGTTGGTGGTGCAGCGATGTATCCGAATAAAAATATTATTGAAAATGCTGTCAATTCAAAAGACCATACCACTTTGGTTGCGGCAGTAAAAGCAGCAGATTTAGTTGAAACATTAAAAGGAGCTGGTCCGTTTACTGTTTTCGCTCCAACAAATGCAGCGTTTGATAAATTGCCAAAAGGAACCGTAGAAACATTATTGAAACCAGAGAATAAAAAAATGCTTCAAGGAATTTTGACTTATCATGTTGTAGCTGGAAAATGGAGTTCAGCTGATATTGCAAAAGCAATTAAAGAGGGTAAAGGCAAAGCAAGCATTAAAACGGTTGCTGGTGGTACGATCACTGCTTGGATGAAAGGAAAAGACTTATATATTAGCGATGAAAATGGCAATAAAGCGAAAGTTACAATTGCAGATGTTAATCAGTCAAATGGTGTGATTCACGTTATTGATGCTGTTTTACTTCCTAAAAAATAATATATAAAGCTCCAAAAAACAAAAATCCAAATTCCAAGCTTAATTGGGATTTGGATTTTTTATTTTGAAATTTTTTCAGTTTATTTTTTAGCTGTTAAAGTACTACCTGCTGAAGCGATTACTACACAAACTACAGCTAAGATTTCGTAGAAACTTAAATTTTCTTGTAGAAAAATAAAAGCACAAATAGAAGCCGCGGCCGGTTCTAAACTCATTAAAATGCTAAAAGTACGCGGAGGAAGTTTTCCTAAAGCTTTCATTTCTAAAGTAAAAGGAATAGCACTCGATAAAAGCGCAAGAGCAACTCCCATTCCGAATAATTTCGGAGTAAGATTGTTTAATCCGCTTTCTAGAAAGCCGAAAGGCAAGACCAAAAGTGCGGCAAACAGCATCCCTGTTGAAACGGCGTAACCATCGTTCATTATTTTTGAAATTTTACCTCCTAAGACTATATATGCTGTCCAAAAAGCTCCTGCCAAAAGTGCACATATAATTCCGATAGGATCTAAGCGATCGTTTGTCCAAGGCGCAATCAACAAAATACCAATTGCTGCCAGCAAAACCCAACAATAATCAACCATTCGTTTTGAGCCCGCTATAGCGAGTAACAACGGTCCAACAAACTCTAAGGTAACGGCTAAACCAATCGGAATTCTTTCTATTGCAAAATAAAAAATCAAATTCATTGCGCCTAAAGCTAGGCCATACGGAATTACAATTTTCCATTGCTGTGCAGTTACAGTTTTAAAATTTGGTCTGTAGGCCAATAACAAAATTATTGCTGAAACTCCAATACGTATAGATGCTGTACCTGCTGCGCCAATTGCAGGAAATAAAGTTTTTGCAATTGCAGCTCCGCATTGTACACTAATAATTGCTAATAATACTGCTGGAACAGGAGGTAGGCTGATTTCTCTGTTTTTCATAAATAGTAAGACAGAATCGTAAAAGATTTATTGCTGTCGGATAAATAAAATGTATTGTAAATTAATTGCCTAAGGCTTTTTTGGTGACATAAGCGCGATAACCAATAATAGCCATTTGCCATTTCTTTGCTTTTGAAATATCTAGACCTTGTTTGGTAAAGCTTGGCAAAAGTAGTTTATTTAGTTTAGCTAATAATTTATACATAGTAGATTTGTTTTTTCAAAGATATAAAAAAAGACTTTGCGTTTGAAACAAAGTCTTTTAAGTAGTAAAATGTAAAGTATTTAAATTCTTAGAATTAGATTTTCGTCGCCATCGGTTTCTCGGTTTATGGCATTTTTTGGAGCTTCCATCCATCCAGTTTTATTAATTACAAATTTGAAAAAATGCATTTTATCTTTTTCAAATTGTGATTTAGGAACAGACAATTCAAATGTATTTTTGCTTTTCTGAATCATTTGAAAATTCTGATCATTTGGATTCCATTTGTCAAACGAACCTGCAATCGAAACACTTTTAACTAAATTAGGATCTAAGTTTTTATCGTGTTCATAAACAAATACAACATTGTCATCAACGATTTTGTAGCCGTAAATACCAGTTTGTTTTTTGTTTTCGCTCAATAAATCGTTAGAAAGTCGAACAATAGCTTCTCCAAGTGCGTTTGCAGTATTTTCATCACTTATATTCACAATAATTGAAATTCCTAATTGACGTTCGGGATAAACAACAAGCATATTTTGAGTTCCGAAAGCTCCTCCGTGTTTCCAGCAATTTTTTCCGTTTTCATCGACTTGAATATAATCCCAGAAATAACCGTTCCAAGTTGTTGGACTATTTAGGAGATTTTGTTGTGATTCTTGAACAATTTTATTTTTAGTATTTAATTCATAAACAATGAATTTAGTCAAGTCACCTAAAGTAGATTTTAGCATTCCGGCGGCTCCCCAAAGATTATCGGAAATGGTTGGCATCAAAACTCCTTTAAGATTATAGCCATTTGCAATAGCAGTATTTGAGCTTAGATTAATTCCGCTTGATTTCATATCGAGTTTTGAAAAAATGTTTTCTTTCAAAAGCGTTTCATAACTTTTTTGATAAACGTTTTCTAAGATATGAGCCGTAAGATTGAGACTTCCGTTGCTGTATTTGAATTTAGTTCCAGGTAAAGTATCTAATTTCATGTTCTTCAGATCTTCAAAGAATTTCTCACGACTGTATGTTTCGTCTATTTTTTTGAATGCTAAATAACTGCTGTCGTTTCGGTTTTTTCGTAATTCTTCAGTATCGGGCAAATCTTTGCTAAAGCCAGTTCTAAAAGAAACCAAATCTTTAATTGTTATTGGTGTTCCATTGTATTCTAAGTTTGGATAAGAGCCTGAGATATATTTTCTGATATCGTCATTTGGATTTAGTTTTCCTTCCAAAACAGCTTGTGCGGTAAGCAATCCTGTAAAAAGCTTGGTTATAGATGCGACTTCAAAAACAGTATTGTTATTGGCGATGTTTTCTTTTCCTTTATCAATTTCGCCATAATGTCGGGTATAAGTTTTTCCGTTTTTGATAACACCTATTGAAATCGAATTTGCTTTTGATTTTTGAGAAAGGATAGAGGCGGTTTTATCCATGGCAATGAAAATACTTTTTTCAGCTGTATTTTTCTGTGCAAGAATTAATGAGCTAATGCACAAAAATAAAATTGAAATATATTTTTTCATGTGTGGTGTTTTAAATTTTGATTGATGCATTAAATAGAAAAACCAGTGTTTTGGCACTGGTTTTTAAATTCGAATTAAATAATTTAAGCCTTTTTATTCTCTTTTTCCATAGCTTTCATTTCTTTTTCACGAAGCTTCATATCTTTCTCGTGCAGTTTCATGTCCTTTGCGTGCTGCTTCATCTCTTTAGCATGTTGTTTCATATCAAGCTCATACTGCTTCATGTCTTGCTCGTATTGCTTCATATTCTCTTCATAGTCCTTAGAATCATCTCCAAATTTGAAATTAAAATTATAGTTGAATTTTTCCATGTTTGCGCTGAATTTTTCCATAGCAATTTCGTATTTCGCCATTTCTTTTTCATAAACTTCAGCTCTTTGCGACATGATAGCTTCAACTTGTTTTTCGTATTCTTTCATTTGCGGTTCAAATGATTCCATTTGTTTTCCAAAAGCTTCCATATCTTTTTCAAATTTAGCCATTGCTACTTTGTCAGTTGGATTTTTAGGAGCAACTGGAGGTCTAGGCATTCTTGACATGTCAATTGCTGGAACAGGAGGCATTGGGCCAGCAGGGAACGTTGGCGGAGTTGGAGGAACTGGAGCTACAACATCAGACTCTCCATGATTGCGAACAATAACTTTTTCATTTCTAATCATCATTGGCATTCTAAGGTTTCTATCTGTATTAATATTGATAGATTTCGCTCCATTTTCATCAGTTCCAATTGCTAATTCGCAGTCTTTAATAGCTTCGTCACCGTCAATTTTGATGGTTTGTTTTTTACCAGAATCCGATTTTACTTTGATTTGAATCCCAGTCAATTCTTCTTTGGTATTTCTTTTTACATCCGAAATTTCAACATCAAGATTATGGTTTGTTTTTAACTTTCCTGGCAATTCGTTCAATTCTTTGTCAGTAGTGTTTTTTGTTATTTTGATAGTCTCTTCAGTATCTTTGATGGTGTCTTTTTGGATGCTTGCAACTTCAGTTTGTTTCTTTTCTTGTGCAATAGTTCTTATTTGAAATAAAAGAACAAAAGCACCAAGAGCAGGAATTACGGCCGAATATTTCCAGTAATTTCTCTTTTTTGATTGATTTTTGTTTAACATGACAATTCGTTTTTTGATTAATGATTGATAAAAATGATTGGTGATTGCAACGCAAGTTTCATGCGTTGTTATTTTTAAAAGCGTGTATTGATACGCTTTTTTGTCGGCAATTTTTTTAGAAGCTTCGCTGTCAGCAATGAATTCAAGGTTTTGTAAAATAGCTTTTTTGTAAAGCCAAACAATTGGGTTAAACCAAAATAGAATACAAAAGATCCTCGAAATCAAAACGTCAATAGTATGCTTTTGGTCACTGTGCACTTTTTCGTGTTCCAAAATACTTTCTAATTCTGCCGATGTATATAGTGATGAGTTATATACAATGTAATCAAAATAGGAGAAAGGAGCGATGTTTTCATTAACATCAATAAATTTAAAATCTTCCTGCTGTTCAATCTTTTTTCCTTTTAAAACAGAGTTAAGACTGTAGAAATCAAGCGCAAATTTGATCATAAAAGCTAAGAATCCCATTCCGTAAGTGACCGCTAAAACTAAACTCCAATTAATTTCAAAATTTTCTTCTTCAACAACAGATACAGTTGTAGGCACATGATGAGCTTTATAAAAAGCAACATCATAATTTGAAGGAACATTTTCTAAATTCGTTGTAGTAGTCGTAATTATCGGATCTGGAGCAGGTGCTGGCGGAGCCTCAACCCAAATCACTTTCGTGTAAACTACAAAAGGTAGTACTACTGAAGTAATTAATCCAGCTAGTAAAAACCAACGGCTGCTGTTGAAAAAAGTTTCTTTGCGAAGTAACAAAATGTAAGCAAAATAAAACATTGCTAGTAACCCGCTTGATTTTAGGATAAAAATGAAAAGTGCTTCCATAACTATTTTGATTATTTACCTTCTTTTGGATTTTCGATCATATTTAAGATTTCACGCAATTCATCTGCTGAGATTTTTTCTTCTTTAGCAAAAAAAGAAACCATGCTTTTGTATGAACTATTAAAATAATTATCAATTGCAGTGCTCATGAAACCTTTTCTATAATCTTCGATGCTAACGGCTGGATAGTACTGATGCGTATTTCCGAAAGCATTGTGCGCCACATAACCTTTCTCTTCCAGATTACGAACAATGGTCGACAAAGTATTGTAATGTGGCTGATCTTCTAAAATCTCTGCTTGAATTTCTTTTACGAAAGCTTTTTTAAGCTTCCATAAAATATGCATGATCTCTTCTTCTTTGTTGGTTAGTTTTTGCATTTCTTGTCTATTTAAAATTAGAAAAGTAATTAGTTTTTAGTTTCAATTTCAATTGCTCCATTAGCAGCTTTGCTTCCGTATTTAGCAGTTGCGTTATCTCCTTTCCAAATATTTACAGATTCGATATTTTCATTTGGAATACTATGCATATCAAAACTAGATGGCATTTGTTCTCCGTTTACAATTACAAGTGGGAAACCTATTTTTACTTTAGTTTTTGTGCCATTTGAAACAGCAACAGTTGAGCCTTCGTCAGACGTAATAACTTTAGTGTTATTGTCTTTATTTATAATTACAGTAGCGCTAGTATTTGAATTAGTATCACTGTTAGTTTTTGTACTAGTAGTAGAATTAACGTTAACATTGGTGTCTGTATTAGTATTTACATTTTTAATTTCTGTAGTGTTGGTTTTGTCATTTATGGTTAGTTTTTTGCTAACAGCGATTTTTTCATCAGTAGTCTGAATGCCAGCTTTTTTCTTTCCGTCTTTGTTTGTAATGACAACTATTCCAAAGCCTTTAATGGTTTTATCTCCTGTTTGGATTGATTGAGATTTGTCTTTTCCATTAATTACATCAACTTTAATTGATGTTAATTCGTTTTCAGCGTTTCTTTTGATATCCGAGTATTTTAAATCAATATTGTGAATTGATTTTAATTTCTCTTTAATTTCTTTTAAATCTGAATCTGAAGAACTTTTCCAAATTTTGTAGACATCAACAGATTCGATTTCTTTTGAAACTACTTTTACATTCTGCTGTCTTTCTTTTGCAACTACTTCAATTTGAAATAATAATACAAAGGCTGCCAAAGCTGGAATTACAGCATAATACTTCCATGAATTTCTCTTTTTTGATTGATTTTTGTTTAACATGACGATTCGTTTTTTGATTAATGATTGATAAAAATGATTAGTGATTGCAACACAATTCTCATGTGTTGTTATTTTTAAAAGCGTATACTGATAAGCTTTTTTGTCTGAAAGTTTCTTAGAGGCTTCACTATCAGCAATAAATTCAAGATTTTGAGAAATTGCTTTTTTGTAAAACCAAACGATTGGGTTGAACCAGAAAATAATGCTGAATATTCTAGAAATCAATACATCTAAAGTATGATTTTGATCGCTATGCACTTTTTCATGCTCAAGTATGCTTTCTAATTCTGAAGCTGTATACAGTGATGAGTTGTACACAATGTATTCGAAATAGGAGAAAGGCGCAATATTTTCGTTTATATCTATGAATTTGAAATCGGCTTGCTGTTTGATTTTTTTTCCTTTAATGATTGAATTTAAACTGTAAAAATCAATTGCCAATTTTATAATGAAGATCAAAAGCCCAAGGCCGTAAAGCCCAAGAATGATATAATTCCAATTCCAATCTGCCGATTCTTGATGCGACTTATTTAATAATGCATTTTGAAAATTTGTATTTAAATCGGGAGAAGCATTTATCCAAATTACTTTTGTGTAAGTCAATAATGGTAAAATTACTGAGACAATCAAACCAGATAATAGAAACCATCTGTTGCTGTTAAAAAATGTTTCTTTGCGAAGTAAGAAATAATAAGCGCAATAAAACATAAGCATTAAACTGCTTGATTTGGCGATGTAAATGAAAAGTGCTTCCATAAGCCGATTATTTATTTTCGTTTTTATTTTCGATCATTGATAAAATCTCACGCAATTCATCTGCTGAAATTTTTTCTTCCTTAGCAAAAAAGGAAACCATGCTTTTATAAGAACTATTAAAGTAATTATCGATTGCGGTTTTCATAAATCCTTTTCTGTAATCTTCAATTGCTACGATTGGAAAGTATTGATGTGTGTTTCCAAAAGCATTGTGACCAACATATCCTTTTTCTTCCAGATTACGCACAATAGTAGACAATGTGTT
Organism: Flavobacterium sp. HJSW_4; assembly: GCF_042436695.1. NCBI lineage: Bacteria > Pseudomonadati > Bacteroidota > Flavobacteriia > Flavobacteriales > Flavobacteriaceae > Flavobacterium > Flavobacterium sp. HJSW_4. The sequence continues at coordinate 301,461 of NZ_JBHNPP010000003.1, read as the reverse complement.
GTAATGTGGCTGATCTTCTGTGATTTCTGCTTGAATTTCTTTTACAAAAGCTTTTTTCAGCTTCCATAAAATCATCATGATTTCTTCTTCTTTGTTTGTTAACTTCTGCATCATCTTAATTTTATAATTCAAACGTACAACTATTTTTTTAGTTACACAACTATAAAAATAGTTATTTAACTAAAAATTAAGTTTGCTTTCGATTTTGAGCGCAGAAATGCTATTCAAATTTAATGGTAATAAATTGAATTATAGGGTTTTAAAAAGTTAAAAGTTTCTTTTAAGAGATCTTCTCGTTGAGTAAGGCATTTTTAATCCAAATGCAACATCCGGTTGCAACAACGCCAATGCATGCCATAAAAAGCCAATTGATTTGGTAGCCAAATCGGGTGATAATTTCAAATCCAAGTTTAGAACTAATAATATGAGCAAGGCTAAAACTCATAGTATAAAGTGCCATATATCGGCCTTCTTGTCCGCGTGGCGCGCGACTTAATGCAAAAGCATTGGAAAATGGAAAAGTAAGAACTTCTCCAATAGAAATACAAACCATGCTTACGACTAAAATTCCTGCCCAGAAATTAATGAGAAGCAAAAAGAAACTGCTAGCCATCACAAAAGATCCAATAACAATGATTCTGATTTTTGGAAAAGCTTTTCGTTCCAAAAATCCAACCGTTGGCATTTCGAGAGTAAAGATTAATAATCCGTTTAAGGTCATTAAAAGACCTGTTTGGAATTCGCTTAAGCCAAATTTTTCGTTATGATATAAAGGAAGAGTCGTAAATAACTGGAAGAAGATCATCGCTGTAATGAAACTTACGAACAAGAAAACCCAGAAAATTTTATCATGAAAAACCGATTTTACATTAGTAGCACTTTCAGTTTTATCGTCGTGAGTTGCTTTTTTCTTTTCTTTTACTAATAAAGCAAAAATCGAAATCGAAATGATACAAGAAGCTCCGTCAACCCAGAAAAGGCCAGAATAACCCATTCCCATAATAATTAAACCTCCAAGTGCTGGCCCTGCGGCAAAACCTAAATTTACTGCAAGACGCACCAATGTAAGCGCACGAGTTCTATTTTCTGGTTTCGCATAAGCACCAAGAGACACAAACATCGCTGGGCGAAACATATCGGCAATCGTCATAAGAACGAACATGGCACCGCAAAGCGCCCAGAAAGTAGTAATATATTGTACAAAGAAGAGGGAAACTCCACTGGTGAATAAGCTAAAAATCATGATTTTATAGAACCCGATTTTATCTGATAGTTTACCTCCAAGCCAAGAACCCAACATTGATCCTAATCCAAAAGCGACCATAATCCATCCAACCTGATTGTAGCTAAAATGAAGATCTTCCTTTAAATATTTGGATAAAAAAGGGAGAACCATTGTTCCAGCGCGGTTAATAAAAGTGATGATGGCAAGAATCCAAACTTCTCTGGTAAAACCTCTGAAGTTGTTAATGTAATGGGTAAGCGCGTTTTTAAGCATTTTGTGTGATAAATTATCGTCACAAAGTTAGCAAACTTTGTCTCGTTAAGTGGTTGTTGTTTTGTTGATTTTGAACTATTTTTGCATAAAATTTCTAAGATGAAAACTATAAACGCCCTAGCTTTATTGTTGGTATTTAATTTTGGCTTTGCTCAAAAAAAGTTTAATAAAGCCGATGCTCAAAAATTCCAAAAGAAAATTAACTCTGAATATGCTGATCCTAAGACGAGTCCATTAATGGCTGAAGATTTGAAGACTTTTAAAAGCTTAGAATTTTTCCCTATTTCTGAAACTTATTTTGTAAACGCTACTTTGGTGAAAGCTAAAGGCGGAAAAGCTTTTGAAATGAAAACATCTGGAACTCGTACTCCAAAATATACTAAATACGGAACTTTACATTTTAAAATAAATGGAAAGCCTTATCAATTAGCAGTTTACCAAAGTTTAGAATTGCTAGTTCAGGAACAGTATAAAAATCATCTTTTCTTACCTTTTTCAGATTTAACAACTGGTAAAGAAAGCTATATTGGCGGCCGTTATATTGATTTAGAAGTTCCGAAAGGGAATACAATAGCAATCGATTTTAATCAAGCTTACAATCCGTATTGTGCTTATAATTATAAGTATTCTTGTCCGCTTGTTCCTCTAGAAAATGATTTGAAAATTGCAATTAAAGCAGGGGTAAAAGATTTTCATTAATGGAATATTTTAATTTTCATACACATCAATTTACCAATCAATCTAGTGTTTTAGAGTTGGTTAATCAGTATCCAAAAGATTTTGATGCAACGATTCCGTTTTATTCTATCGGAATTCATCCTTGGTACATTGACGAAAATCGAATTGATGAAGATTTGAAAATTATAGAAGAAAAACTGCAAACTAAAAATTGTTTGGCAATTGGCGAATGTGGTTTAGATAAAAGAATCGAAGTTCCGTTTGATTTGCAGATTTCGGTTTTTGAGAAACAATTAGAATTAGCAGAAAAATTCAATAAACCTGTAGTAATTCATTGTGTTGCAGCTTTTCAGGAAGTAATGGCAATTAAGAAAAAAATGAAGATAAAAGTTCCAATGATTATTCATGGTTTTTCAAAGAATAATCAGCTTGCAGAACAATTAATCGCCGCTGGATTTTATCTTTCGTTTGGAAAATATTTATTGAAAAATCCAGATTTAAAAACGGTTTTTCTGAATGTTCCAAATGATCGTTTTTTCTTAGAAACTGATACAATTCAAGAATCGATTAAGGATGTTTATGAATTAGCTTCGGAATATAAAAAATTAGATATAAAAGAATTACAAGGAATTATTTCAAGTAATTATAAAAGTTTATTTGAATAGTAAAATGTGACAAACCAGTAAAACTTGAAACATTAAACTTGAAACAAAAAATATAAAAACTAAAAACAACAAAAAAGAATATAATGGCAGAATGGACAGAAAGAGCAGAGCTTTTGTTTACTAAAGAAGGATTAGAAAATTTACAAAAATCGAATGTTTTAGTCGTTGGACTGGGAGGAGTTGGATCTTTTGCAGCAGAATTTTTAGCAAGAGCAGGAGTGGGGAACATGACGATTGTAGACGGAGACGTTGTAGATATTACCAATATCAACCGTCAATTGCCAGCTTTGCATTCAACAGTTGGTCAGCCAAAGATTAAAATTGTAGGCGATCGTTTGATGGATATTAATCCAGAATTAAATCTAACTCGTGTTCAAGAATTTCTTTCTCCAGAACGTGCTTTTGAAATCGTTTCTCCAGAATTTGATTATGTTTTAGATTGCATTGACAGTATTACTCCAAAATTAAATCTGATTATTGCCGCAAAACGCAAAAGAGTAAAAATCATCAGCAGCATGGGCGCTGGCGGTAAAATGTTGGCTTCTAAAGTAAAAGTTACAGATATTTCTAAAACAATTAACTGCTATTTCTCTAAAACGATTCGTAAGCGTTTAAAAGAAGCAAAAATTAACAAATTAAAAGTAGTTTTCTCTTCTGAAATTCAAGATGAAAAAAGCTTAAAATTGACAGACGGAAAAAACTTCAAAAAATCTTTCTACGGAACAAATAGCTACATGCCAGGATTATTCGGCTTACACGCTGCAGAAACAGTGATTAGACATATACTTTCGAAGTAATTTAGTCACAGTCTCAGTTTTCAGTAAAAAATAATCTTTGAACCTTTGTTCCTTTAAAAAAGAAACTTTGACAAAGTTAAAACATAAAGAGAGCAAACCTTTGAACCTTTGTCCCTCATAACCTTAGTACCTCTAAAAAAAATGATTAAAACAGTAATTTTTGATATGGACGGCGTAATTGTTGACACAGAGCCAGTTCATCGTTATGCTTATTATTTACAATTTTCAGAATTGAATATCGAAGTCCCAGAAGAAATGTACACCACATTTACAGGATTTTCGACTCGAAATACTTTTCAAACTTTAAAAAGTTATTTTCCAACTGTAGATCAGGAAGTGGAAGATTTGATTCAGAGAAAAAGAACTATTTTTAATGATGCGTTTGATACTAAAGAGGATTTATATCTTTTAGACGGTGTTGAAGATTTAATTAAAGATTTGTACAACAACGGTATGCAATTGATTTTAGCTTCGTCTGCATCAAAAGTAACGATCGATCGTGTTTTTACAAGATTCAATCTGCACCAGTATTTTACTCATATTGTAAGTGGCGAAGATTTTCCTCAATCGAAACCAAATCCAGCGATATTTATTCATGCGGCTTCATTATCTGTGGCGCCAAAAGAAGAGTGTATTATAATTGAGGACAGCACAAATGGTGTAAAAGCGGCAAAAGGTGCAGGAATTTATTGTGTAGGATACAAGAGCGAGCATTCACATCATCAGGATTTATCAGAAGCTGACTTGGTTATTGATCATTTTAACGAATTAAATGCAAAAAAAATATCACAGCTAAAGGCTTGAATTATATAAAATTTAACATTTGTAGCTGATTGAATTTGTAAATTTGAAAAAAATAAAACTTAAAATAATGAAGAAACTACTTATTGCTTTAGCCCTGATCTTAGCACCATTAGCATCAGAAGCACAAGTAAAAACACCGCAAGCAAGTCCAAAAGGATATATTAAACAAACTGTTGGTCTAACCGATGTTGAAGTTACATATTCAAGACCGGGAGCAAGAGGAAGAGCTGTGTTCGGAAATTTAGTTCCGTTTGGAAAATTATGGAGAACAGGAGCTAACGAAAATACAATCATTAATTTTAGTGACGACGTAATAATTGACGGGAAAACACTAAAGAAAGGAAAATATGCAATTTATACAGTTCCTAGAATCGAAAGCTGGGATGTCATTTTCTATCTTTCTACAGATAACTGGGGATTGCCAGAAAACTGGAGCGATGCTTATGTAGCTTTAAAAACTACTGTAAAAGAAGAAGCATTACCAACTCCTATTGAAACATTTACAATCGGTATTAACGGTTTAGATCCAAATTTTGGATATTTAGACATCGCTTGGGAAAACTCTCATGTTGCTTTAAAATTTGAAGTTCCAACGGCTAAAATTGCTGTAGCAAGTATTGATAAAGCTTTAGCAGGTCCAACTTGGAACGATTATTTTAATGCTTCTCAATATTTATTCCAATCAAACGGAAATATCGAAACAGCAAGAAATTACGTAGACAAAGCTCTTGATATGAGTTCTGATAAACCATATTATGTTTCAAGATTAAAATCGTTGATTCAAGCAAAACAAGGTGATAAAAAAGGAGCAATTGAAACAGCAAAAGTTTCTTTAGCATCTGCTGAGGCAGCAAACAATGCTGATTACGTAAAATTGAACAAAGACAGTATCGCTGAGTGGAGCAGATAATAATTCTTTCGAATTATTAAATTCCAATTTTTAAAATATGAAAATCCAAAGTCGACGGGCTTTGGATTTTTTTTTGTTCTTTTTTCTGTTTTTTTTAACCGCAAAGCACGCAAGGTTTTATATATGGCATGCCTATTTAAACGCAAAGTTCGCAAAGCTATGGGTAAATTAACTTTGCGAACTTTGCGTATCTCTTTGCGTCTTTGCGGTTAAGAAAATTAATTCAAACTCGGAGGCTCAGGAATTTTGACCGTCTTCTTGATTTTCTTTATTAAAAGATAAAAAGTAATTCCTCCTAAAATAATAAGAAGCCCAATTTGAAGTTGGCCAAGTACATTATTTCTGCTATACATTGCATTTGCAACGGCAAGTTTATCTTTTCCTTCTTCAATCTGAATTTGAGAAAGTGCCTCTAATGTTTTTAAAGCTTCGGTACTAGAATTGGCTATTTTGTCCCAATTTTTATTTTCAACTTGCTTGTTGATTTCTTTGCATGAACTTAAAAAGGCGTCAAAATACTGTTTCTCTTTGTTCGTTAAAACTGTTTTAGCATACAAATCGTCAATATTATGAATGATATCAAGCGTATGAATGATTTCATTTTTTTTGATGTTGTCGCTTAGATTCAGTTTCTCAGCTTCCGCTTTTATAAAATGAAGTTCTTTAGAATATTGGAAAATATAATGCGCTACAACCAATCTATCTTTATAAATCGCATTGATATTATCATTTACATTTTTGGAATTTCGGAGCGTATTAAAATTTCCAAGTAAAATAATCAGCATCACGATTAGCAGAACAAAAGCAGCTTTGGTTTTGTTGCTGTATTTTTTTGAATCTTTCATAATGATGATTTTAGAAGTTACAATAGCAATCTTGCGATACACTAAAATAATATTTTTTACTTAAAATAAACGCGAATCGCATTCTAAAGAAATTGCTAATCTATTGAATTTTAGATTTTATAGAATTTAATTTGTTTTCCATTAGCTTCAAAAATTATTTCGTTTTTGAGTCCAAAATCAAATTTATTTCCCTCCCAGATATTTTCAAATTTATTTTTTGATAATGGTTCTAAAAGAAAAAGAGATTGATTGGTGAAATTTGCATATAATCTTTTATTATTGATCGAAATAATGATTTTTTGTTGGCTATCAGGACTTTTATAAGTACCGACTATGGTTTCCAAATCTTCATTAGCAGGTTCGTAGCCTTCAAAATTAATAGAATAAGGTTTGTTGAAATAATTGCTCAATGCCGCTATTAAAATCTTTTTCTTATCATAAACAGAACCGTTTGTAATTATTGCGATAGCTAACTTTTCTTCAGGAAAAAAAGATAAAACAGAACTGAAACTGTCGATTTGACCGCGATGAACGAATCCATTTTTGTCGTAAAAAGGAAGAGCGAAAATTCCCATTCCGTATTTATCTTGAATCTGAGTCATCAGTTTTAAACTTTTAAGACTAATGATTTTTCCCTGAAAAAGTTTTTCAATAAAAAGAGTTAAATCAGATGGAGTCGAAACGATTGCACCTGCACCTAAAGGAACCGACATATCTCCTTCTGTATCTTCTTCCCATTTATTAGAGAAATAATAGGAGTAACATTCGTTATTTTGAATATTAATTTTACCTCCAAAATAGGTGTTTTTTAGCTTTAAAGGCTTTATTATTTGTTCTTCTAATAGTTCTGAATACGTTTTTTTATACGTTTTTTCGAGAATTAAAGTAAGCAAATAATAATTAGAATTGCTATAATCGGCTTTTGTATTGGGTTCAAAATCACTTTGAAATTTGCTTAAAATTGAAATCATTTCTTCTTGTGACTTTGCTTCGGTATATCCATTAGCAAATTCATCTGCCGCTAAAAGTTCATGAATTCCGCTTCTGTGATTTAGTAAATTGCGGATAGTAATTTTTTGCGAATTTACAATTGTTGGAAAAAACGAATGAATAGTCTGGTCAAGACTGATTTTCTTTAGCTCAACAGCTTTTAATACCAAAGCTGAAGTGAAAATTTTGGTTGTAGAACCAATACGAAATTTAGTATTCGCTGATAAAGGTATATTATCTGCTATATCTGCTTTACCGATAGCGTTTGAATAAATCTGATTTCCATTTTTAGAAATGGAAATGCTTCCCATAAAAAGGTTTTTATCATTTAAAGCTTTAAATAAACTGTCAAGTTTTGCAACATTAAGTTTTTGCGAATGAACGTTTAATATTGTAATTGCAAAAGCAAATACCAGACAAAATTTAATTTTCATTTTTCTCTATCAATTTATAATTGAAAGATAGAAATTTTAATATTCTAGACTGTTATTTATGTCGTCTTTTTTAAAAAACAAAAACTGAATTAAAACCGCCAATACAATCGTCAAAATAGCTCCGATGAAATTTAACCACAAATAACCCAGTTTTTCTTGGCTGTAAATCATAAAATAATAAATGACAAAAATGGTAAGCTGACTAATTATCGCGCTAATAAACATTGGCTTTGCCTGAACTCGTTTGGTGTAAAAAGCGACAAGGAATATTCCTAAAACTGTTCCGTAGAAAATAGAACCAATAATATTTACAAGCTGAATTAAATTCTCGAATAAAGTTCCAACACAAGCAAAAAGTATCGCTATAACTCCCCAAAATAGAGTAAAAAATTTAGTTACATTCAAATAATGTTTCTCTGATTTTTCTTCTTTCTGATTTCGTTTATAAATGTCAATCGCCGTTGTAGAAGCCAAAGCAGTTAATCCAGAAGCTGTTGAAGACATTGCTGCCGAAAGAATAACGGCCAATAACAATCCGATTAGACCTTTTGGCAAATAGTTAAGAATAAAATGGAAAAAGACATAATCTTTATCATTGGTTTCTGTATGACTATCAGCCCTCGAAATAATTTCTTTAGCTTTATCGCGAAGATCTTTTTCTTTATTTGATAAAGCAACCAATTCTTTACGTAAAATCGGATTGTCAAAATCTTGGTTTAACTGATCGATATACAATAAATTGATAACCTTTTTGTCTTCTGAAAGTTTAACCAGTTTTTCTTCTAAAACATGATATTCTTGCTTATAAGCCGACTTCTCAATCGCTATTTTATTATTTGGATTAAAATTTAAAGGAACCGGATTGAATTGAAAAAAGACAAAAACCATAACTCCCGTCAACAGAATAAAGAACTGCATCGGAACTTTTAAAAGTCCGTTCATTATTAATCCCATTTGACTCTCACGAACTGATTTTCCTGATAAATAACGTCCAACTTGAGATTGGTCTGTTCCAAAATAAGCAAGAGCCAAAAAGAAACCACCCGTAATACCGCTCCAAAAAGTATATTTTTCTTCAGGATCAAAAGAAAAATTAACGATATTCATTTTGTCATTAGCACCAGCAATATGCAGCGCGCTGTTGAAAGTCATATCGTTTGGCAAGTAGTGCAAAATCAAGAAAAACGTGATAAACATTCCAGACATAATTACAAACATCTGTTGTTTTTGCGTAACGTTCACCGCCTTTGTTCCTCCCGAAAAAGTATAAATGATGACCATAACACCAATTATAATGTTCATTACGGTTAAGTTCCATCCTAAAAGAGCAGATAAAATAATAGCCGGAGCATAAATCGTCAAACCAGTTCCTAGACCTCTTTGCACTAAAAATAGAATAGCTGCAAGCGAACGTGTTTTTACATCAAATCTTCTTTCTAAAAATTCATAAGCGGTAAAAACTTTGCTTTTATGATATAATGGAATGAAAGTCAAACAAATGACAATCATCGCAATTGGCAAACCAAAATAAAACTGCACAAAACCCATTCCGTCATGATAAGCTTGTCCAGGGGTAGATAAAAATGTGATGGCACTGGCTTGTGTAGCCATTACTGAAAGCCCGACAGTATACCAAGGCGTTTCGTTATTTCCTAAAATGAAATCTTCTACGTTTTTACTGCCTCGAGTTTTCCAAGAGCCGTATCCAACAATAAATAATAAAGTGACAATAAGTACGATCCAGTCAAATAGCTGCATAGGTTATGAGTATAATTGCATGATTAAGAAAAAAATAGCAATATAAATTGCATTAGCTACCAAAACATAAGTGTAGCTTTTTTTCCATTTTTTTGTCTTTTTAGCTTCCATATTTTATTGCTTTAAATCTTGTTTAGGAGCTTCAATTGGTTGTTTTAGAGAAATAATATTCGATAATAATCTGTATGCTCCAGAAACACCTTCTGGTAATTCTCTAAAGAAACTCAAACCAGTGTAAATGTAATATCCTTTTCCGTAAGGTGCGACAAGCAAAGCTCCATCTTTAGCAGATTCTCCTTTGTCGTGCGATGAGATAATAGGAGTGAAGGCAGGATCATATTCGTTTGGATAATATAAACCTTGTTCTTGCGTCCAACCTTGGAAATCTTTTTCAGAGATTTTGTTTGGCGTGTTTAGAACGGGATGATTTGGTGCTAAGAATGTAATTTTAGCATTTTCTTCTGTTACTCGATCGTTTGACAATTTCAACGGATATGGAGCGATTTTATCTGTTACCAATTTTCCGTTTGTATTGTATTGAACAATCATGTTTTTACCGCCTTTTACAAAATTGAAAAGTATATTTTGTTTGTTTGCTAAAGCATTTACGGTATTGTAAGCACGAATTCCAGTAATTACGGTGCTGAAAGAATCTAATTTTTCAGGTGTAATTTCTTCTGGTTTTAAAATCGAAACTTTGTATCCCATTTGGGTCAAACTTTCTGGAACTTCGTCTCCAGCGCCCATAATGTAAGCAATAGCATCACCAGAAACCTTCAAGTCAATTCTAATGCATTTTGATTCCGCTGGTTTTAAAACCATTTGTTTAGTAATATGGCTGAATTCAATATTGGTTTGATCTTTATCAAAACGTTTATTGTCTACAATAGCAACACTTTTTGCTGTAACTTCTTCTGGATTAACAGGCGGAGTTACTTCAAAATAAAAGATTTGTTCGTTGCCTTTTTTGTCTAAAGCAAACGGAATTTCTTTTGGAGAAACTGTCCAGCTTTTAGGTAATTCTAATTGCAAATTTCCTTTTATATTGTCTTTTCCTGCGCGAACTTTAACAGGAACCATTTTGCTTTTTGTGTTTCCAAAAATTAAAACTCGTTCTAAAATAGAAGTCGTAACTTCTGGTACAATATCAAGGAAATTATACATTTCTCCCTTTACACCATCGTTGTATTTATAAACAACAGTACGCTCAAACGGAATTTCAACATCATTGATTTTTACATTAAAAACCACTTTTGCATCTCTTATAATATCAGGAGTTCCAATGATTTCTTGGTTAGAAACCGTGTACATTCCAACCGAAGCTTTTTCTTTTAGCCAATACGGCTGAGTGTATTCAATATTATTCGGAAGCTGTATCTGCAGATTGATTCTCTGATCGTTATTATTCTTTAAAATAATATTTTGAGCTGTAGTTTGATTGTCTGGAAGTGTCGTCACACTAATTAATTGCATTCCTACGGCACATCTATTAATAGCTTCAAGACTCAATTTAATTGTGCTTCCTGGAGTTGCTTCTTGCTCATTAGCGACAGCTTCAAGATACAAACCAGAACATGATGCAATGATATTTTTTATAGCAGAAAGTTTAATCGTTTTCCAGTGCGTGTCCTCTAAAGCTTGAATCATAGCGTAAGCCTTAACTAAATCTGGAATACTTGCAGATGGATTGCTGAAATCGTATTTTGAAATAATTGTAGCGATTAAATCTCCAACTGGTTTTCCGTTTTTAACACGATTCCAACTTGTATCGATTCCATCAAATAAATTATCGCGCTCTTTTGGATTTTCACCATTAATTAGTTCCAAATATTCTGTTTCTTCACCGCGAACTCCCGTGCTACCAAAACCTTGCGATTGGTGACGGCTTCGGCTTAAAGCGGCAATTTCTTGGTTTGATTTTCCAATTCCAGTATAGTAAACGCCTGTTTCTAGTTTTGTAAATTTTGATTTATTAGCAGCATCAAATTTTTCTTGGCTTCCGTAAAACCACCAAGAAGGATTGAAGAATTGACGTTTTACTTGCCAAGGCGTAACATATTTTAATTGTTCAGGATAAACTTTAGGATCGTTTGTTAATTTGAAACTTTCAACACTCAACATCGCAGAAGAAGTATGATGTCCGTGTGTTGTTCCTGGTGAACGATGATCAAATCTATTGATTATAATGTCTGGTTGAAATTTTCTGATTGTCCAAACTACATCAGCAAGAACTTTTTCTTTGTCCCAAATATCTAAAGTTTCTGAAGGGTTTTTCGAAAAACCAAAATCATTTGCTCTCGAAAAGAACTGTTCTCCGCCATCAATTTTTCGAGCTTCAATTAATTCTTGAGTTCTGATTACGCCAAGTAATTCGCGTAATTGCGGGCCAATTAAGTTTTGTCCGCCATCTCCTCGAGTTAGAGATAAATAACCCGTTCTCGCATTCATTTCATTCGCTAAATACGAAATCATCCTAGTGTTTTCGTCATCAGGATGCGCCGCAAGATACAATACTGAACCTAAAAAGTTTAGTTTCTTGATTTGATTGTAAATTTCAACTGAATTTAGTTTTTGTGGCTGTTGTGCAAATGAAATTTGAAAACCTATAAAAAATAAAAGAAAGATTTGAACCTGTATTTTTCGCATATTCTGGTTAATGTTTTTTTTGAAAGTGCCTCAAAAATACTAATTATTTTACGGAACAGTATTTAAATGAAATGTTAATGATTGATTATTTGAACAATATTTTAAGAATAAAACAAAAAAAGCTGCCAGTTTATATCTGACAGCTTTTTCTAAAATATATATTTGATGCCGTTTCTGCTTATTTCAATTTATTTTCTGTATCAACGTAGTTTCCTTTGATAGTTACGCCAGTACCTTTTGTTACTTTTCCATAAATAGTAATAGAAGAAGTGTTACCAACAAACTCAATTTGAGCACCACTATTCAATGTTAAATCACCCCAGATTACAACTGAACCTTCAACAACTAATTTTGCACCAGAGTTGATAATTAATTGTGTTGGAGAAGATTGTTGGTATTTACCTTGAGATAAACTTCCTCTCATATTGAAAGTACCATTACTATTTAAAGTCAAGTTGCTAAGAATTGCAATAGAACCGCAATGTGTTAAAATTGCTCCAGAATTTACAATTGCAGAATTAATAGCTGTTGCTCCTTGGTACGATTTAACTTCATTAGAATTTAAAATCAAATCTCTACCTTGGTTATACAAACCGTAAGTTAAACAGCTTGCAAAAGTAGTACTTGGTTTTTCCATTTTAATGATTTTCAAACCACCAGTTCCGCTTGCTACATAAATGTAATTTCCGCTAGATTTTACGTAGTTTGAAGAACCTGCAATTCCAACAGAACCTAATAAATTAAGCTGTGTTGTAGATTGATAAACATTAAGTCCCAAAGCTCCATTAGCCACAAATGCATAACCATCATTGAAAGAAACAGCATTTGTCACATTGTCTTCAGCAGCAGTTGTAATTCCGATAGTTTGCAATTTTGACCCGCTGTTGATATCATATACGCCAAGACCGTTTGGACCTTCAGAAACAAAAAGTTTTGTTCCATCAACATCCATTGTTCTTTTTGCTCCGCTAACATCTACAGATGTTGTAAAACTTTTTTGCAATGCAAGAGTCGACTGATTGTAAACATTTACTCCTTTAGTTCCGCTCAAAGTCACTACTTTATCACTTGTTAAAGCAATAGAACGTAGATCGGCCATAGCAGCTTTTCCTGCAAGTGCTTTTGTAGAACTATTTATTTTGAATAAACTTCCATTATCTCCCGTTACAGCAAAATAATTAGAAGCATTAGCCGCAACGTCTGTTGTAACTCTGCTTTCTAAATAATTTGTTTTTAATTTATCTGTAAGTAATCCTGAACTTAACTCCATGTTAAATACAATTGCCGGATTTCCTGCTAGTTGAGTATCTTTATCTACATCTTTCGCAGCTCCGATAATTAAATTTGATCCTGAGAAAGTTAAAGATGTAATATCAGTACTTGGAATTAGGGCAGAAGTAACCAATTTTGGTTTATACGGATCTGAAACATCAATCACGTCAATAGCTCCAGAATAAGCATCGCCTCTCATGATATAAGAAACATAGGCATAATTTCCGTTTACTGTAACGTGGCTTGCTTGTAATGTTCTTCCGTTTGCATCAACTGGCGGTTTTACTTCGGCAATTTGAACAAGAGGAAAAGAAGTGCTGGCTGTCTCTGCAGCTTTACCTGTTAGAGATCCATTTTCGATCGAAATTACCCCAGAATTAGTTAAGTCAAGTCTTTGGTTAAGCGTAGATTGATCTGAGGTAATGGTAATGTTATTTGACGACTGTCCATCGTTTTTGTTGTCATTGTTATCGTCACAACCTATTAACAGTGACATTGCTAAAAATGAAAGCAAATAAACATTCTTTTTCATAAATTTCTTTTTTGGTTTTAAAATTCGGCGCAAATATATATCATAAAAGCATTACATATGAGGTTTCTCTGACGAAACTTATTGCAACACAATCATTTATATTAAATATACAACATTTTAACAAAAGATTAGATTAAACAAATCATAAAAAAAAGAGAGTATCATTTTATTGATACTCTCTTGCATTGATTGCTAGTAATTTAGCATTATCTTCTTCCGTGCCCATGTCCGTGATCGTGGTCGTCATGATCATGTCTGTCATGGTGTTTATCATGTTTGTCGTGTTTGTCGTAGTGTTTGTAATCTTTACGATCGTAGTTACGACGCTCACTGTAACCATATACAGGTCTTGGTTTGTATGGTCTTTGAGGAGCTCCATGGTATCCTTTGTAATATTTCACTCTATGACGATCAAAATAAGTATAAGGTGTTCTACCGTGATAATCTGTCAAAACTACTTTGTATCCTCCATACAAATCATAGTTTCTATATTGTCTAGGCAAGTATCTTGCTCTTACCCATTTTCCTCCTCCGAAATAGATGAATTGAGAAGCACGAACATCGTAGTAAGCCTCAACATCTGGAAGATAGTAATATTCCATTTCTGTATATCCCGATGGTCCCCAAGCTGGTGGAGTTCCAATGTTTACGTTTACGGATACTTGGGCTTCTGTGGCGTTTGCAACCATTAGAAATAATCCGGCGATTGCTAATTTTATCGTTTTCATCTTTTCTTAATTTTAAAATGTTAATCTTGAATAGGGATATTCATATACTGTGCCAAAAAAATAAAGCAGATGTATTTTGTCGAATAAAAATGCATTTCAACGAATAGATAAAACAGCTAAAACCCTTTAAATTATTGAATGTTAGGTTTCTTTATTGTTTTTTAAAGTTTTCGAAAAAAAAGAAAAAAAATTATTTGTAATTGACAACTCTAGGCTTTGCAAGTTCAAAACTTTGAAGCCCATAATCGGTAGTTTCAAAAGTATTTGTTTTGAAAACATTATCTCCTTGTTGCGGAATACTTGGATAGTATGAAAGTGAAAGTTGGAATGAACTGAAAACCAAATAGTCATTACTGATTAGCAATCCGACAGTTAATTTAGAATAAGGTTTATTTTTTGTCATAGCAACTTCTGGGCTTCCTAAAACTGCAATAGAATAATTGAAAAATGGGTTTAAACGGAAACCTAATAAAGAATGCGGAGAATAAGTCTGTGTCTGCAATGACAAAACGGCTTTACTCGTTCCATACAAATAGCTGTTGAAACCGGCGATTCCGTTTTGTTCATTAATATTTAATTGATCTCCAATAATATCATCTCGGTTGATTCCGATTACAACTTTCGGATTTATAAATTGTCTAATTTTCCAATTTCCGACGCTATATAATTTTGTAAAATAATTGGATTCAAACAAAAATGAAGTTTGATATGTTTTGGATTGATGGAAAAAAGTTCCCGCTTCAAAATTCATACTTAGAAATCCTAATCGATAATAATTTCCAAAAGAAAACTGCGCTCCAACATAAGGCCGCCAGAAAGTGTTTTTATATTGATAGCCAAAAGTGACACCGTAAATTCGTCCAATCGGAACGTCTTCTGTTTGTCCATTTCTAAAAATATAACTGTCTTTTATAAATTTTCGAGTATTCAATCCAATTCCGCTTAGAATTAGCTTTTCAGAAGAATAAAAATGATTTGGGTCATAAATCTCTGAAGGTGATTCGGTGTAATTGACATTCAAAAAACGCGCTGTTGTAATTAGATTGGTTATCGCTTTATGTTGGTCTTCGTACATTTTAAAAGCATATCCAGCCCAAAGATCTTGCGACGTATATTTTTTTGGCTGATAGGCAAATGTCATATCTGGCGCTTGAAGCGTATCTTTTCTAAAACTTTCATCAACATAAATTCCGCCCGCCCATTTAGTTAAAGGAGAGTAGAAGTCTCGCTCAACATCTATACTTTTAATATAGTTATTGTCTAAATCCATGTTATAATGAAGTACAGTACCAATATAAGTATTCTTAATATTTGGAACTGTATATGTTGCTTCATTACCATTTCGTCCATCATCAAAACGATTGGTGAAACGATATTCTAATTGCTGTCCAGTTCCAAAAAAATCTTTTTCTTTAAAACCAATCGACATTTGATTGCTAGAAATAGAAAATCTCGGAAT
This sequence comes from Flavobacterium sp. HJSW_4, assembly GCF_042436695.1. Taxonomy (NCBI): domain Bacteria; kingdom Pseudomonadati; phylum Bacteroidota; class Flavobacteriia; order Flavobacteriales; family Flavobacteriaceae; genus Flavobacterium; species Flavobacterium sp. HJSW_4. Next base: position 285,445 of record NZ_JBHNPP010000003.1, on the reverse strand, counting down.
TGTACTCCACGAATCTAAAACACGAATCGTAACATCTACAGAATCTGAAGCTTGTCCAACAGTTTGGTTGGAAATTCGAACTGCTGTAACATAACGCTGTGCACGAATCAAACGCTCTGTCTCGAGAACTTTATAGGTATTGTACGGAGTATTTTTCTTGAAAAGCAATAAATTATAAATAGCAAACTTCTTGGTTTTCAAATGAAGCCGATTACCCATTCTTTCTCCCCAATTTTTGGGCACCTGCATTGTATCAGCAACAGAATGTCCAAAAGGATCTAAAGTGATAATATCGATCTTTCGAATAATTTTCCCTTCGTAATTGGTTGAATCGATAGGCACGAGCAATTCATCTTTTTTCTTTGGCTTTTTAGACCTAAAGAACAATTTATGCATGGTTTGCGTAAACTTATTTTTCTTAGAATAATTCCTGATTTTGGTATATATTTCTGTAGTGTCTTTTTGTGCTTTTGGCTCTTTTTTTGTTTTATCTACCTGAGCATATCCGCTTTGTAAACAAAAGCACAACAAAATAAAAAACAGTATTTTTTTGTGTAAAGACATTCGGTAGTTTTCTTCTAATAGTTTTAAGTTTATATGAATATAAGGAATAAATAAATGTTATGCTAGCATAACGTTATTTTTAATTTTCTGTTGTGATTTTTCTTTTTCTCCAGACAAATTTCCGCGGAACATGATTTCCCATAAGGTATCCCCAAGCAGAAAGCGAGTCAATTCGATCAAAAATAATTTTAAGAATTGCTAGAAGCGGAATTGCTAAAAACATTCCTGCAATTCCTGCGGCGGCACCTCCAATAATGATTCCCATGATGGAAACAAAAGCATTTATTTCTACTTTAGAATTTATAATTAAAGGCACAAGCAGATTATTATCAATAAACTGAACAATAATATTAACAATAAGAATTCCGACAATTACTGAAATTTCGCCAGATCCTGTTAATGAAGCCAAAACGGTAATAACTCCAGCAACAAAAATTCCGATGTAAGGAATCAGATTCAGAATTCCTGTAATCAATCCGAGAAGGATGAAATATTTTACGCCAATGATCCACAAACCTAAACTCGTCAATACTGAAACAACAATCATTTCAATAATTAAACTCACGATATAATTGTTGATCGAAACTTTTATCTGAGACAAAATATCCTGTAAAACAGCATGATGTTCTTGTTTTATTAATTTGGCAAAAAATAATTTAAAATGTTCTTTATAAATTAAAAATAGAAAGGTGTAAACAATCATAATAGTGCTGTCTAAAAGAACATCACTTATAGAAACTATAAACGAACCTAGTTTTGCCTGTCCAGTTTTAACGGAGTCTTGGGTAACAGAATCTAAATATTTCTTTTGATCGCCAATGCTTACTTGGAAATTTTCTCTTATAAATTTATGAATTTCAAGAATAAAGGAATTTGCGTTTTTCTTTATCGTATCAAAATCATTTGCCATATAAGTCGCTTGATAAGAAATAAAAGCTAGGACTGCTACAATTATAGATATAAATATAGCCAGGCAAATAATCGCGGCAAGATGCCTTGGAAATTTAAGTTTTGTGTTTAAAAAAGTAAAGATTGGCAACAGTAAAACTGCAAAAAGAAACGCCATTAAAACGGGCGTAAGAATATCTTTTCCGATGCAAAAAATAAATGCAAAACAAATTAAAGTAACAAGAATAAAGGAAAGTTTTGCATAAAAGGGTAATGTTATGGGCCGAGTCATTTTGATTTTATTTAGCTGAATTTATATAACAAATATTACGCTTTATTTGTCATTTTACGTTCTAGCTTTTCTCGTGCCCGTTATAAAATTCCCATTACATTTTAATCAAAAAATTCGCGTTCTTCATACTTTGCAGGAATAATAGAAATTCCTTTTTGAAGGAGTAAATTATTTGGGAAAACAATTTTTTCTCCTTCTTTTGTTTTTAAACTTACGTGAAAAGTATTAATGTCTTCAATTTCAGCTTCAATAGGAAAATCTTTGTCGTGTATTTTAATTGTGTCTCCAATTCTAAAAGGAAAAGAAAAGAACAAAACCATTCCAGAAGTAATATTGCTCAAAATAGACCATTGTGCAAACATAGCAACGCCAATTACGGTTGCAATAGAAGAAATCGTAATAAAAATATCTTCTGTTTGAACTCCCCAAATTACAATTAAACTTGTTACTACTAGAATGTTCATCAAAATATTAATATACTTGATAACCAAATTGGTACGATGTTCAAACAATTGGCTTGTATAAGCAAAACGCTTTATTAATTTGGCGATTACCATTCGCAGCACAATCAAAACAACAATAAGAACGATTGTGGCAATTATCTCTCGGCTATACTCTTTAACAGAAAACATAAATAAATTTTTTACACTAATGTAGTCAAAAATTCATAAACTTTGGCTGTCGGAAGTCCCATAACATTCGTATAAGAGCCTTCAACTTTTGCAACTGCCATAAAACCAAACCATTCCTGAATGCCATAAGCGCCAGCTTTATCGTAAGGTTTATAGTTTTCGATGTAATATAAAATAGCTTCGTCAGACAAATCGTTGAAAGTTACTTTGGTAATATCGTGCAAAAGAGTAGAGGAGTCTTTCGTTTTAAAACAAACTGAAGTGATTACATCATGCGTTGTATTCGACATCGATTTGATCATTGCAAAAGCTTCTTCAGCACTTTTTGGCTTTCCTAAAGCTTTATTTTGATGCCAAACGATTGTATCGCTTGTAACCAAGATTTCGTTTGCTGCCAATTCGCCTTCAAAAGCATTTGCCTTTAATTCAGCAAGATAATCGGTGATTTCAGCTGCTTTCAATTCTGGCGGATAAATTTCTTCAATATCTTTTAAACGAATTTCAAAATCAAGATCTAAATCCTTAAAAAACTGCTGTCTGCGAGGAGAACCCGAAGCTAAAATGATTTTATATTTTTTTAGTTTTTCTTTAAGCATTGTATTTGATATTTAAGGCAATAACCAAGATTGATAAAATTCCGAAGAACAAAATGAGTTTTAAGATGTTACTTAAGTGATGAAATTCTTTTTGAGTTTTTGCACTGAATATTTTCACAACAAAATAAAGCAACGGAGCTAAAACTGTTGCAAAAGAATAAAATACAGTAATGTAAAGCTTATTTTGCATGAAATAAGTATTGCAATACAGCGCAGATAAGATAAACGCAATAATAGTAAGACCTAAAGCAATTTTTGCAGCTCTGTTAACTCCAATTGCAACAGGCAAAGTATTCAATCCCATGTTATAATCGCCATTTACATCTTCAATATCTTTTACAATTTCACGAATAAAATTAATTATAAAAGCAAATAAAGCATAATCGGTTAAAATAGAAAAAAGACTTGCCATTTGCGCTTGATTTTCGCCTGTTGTCGCAGGAAAAAGATCAAAAACTCCAATTATTAATACGCTTGCTGCTAAAAGAAGAGCCACTACAAAATTGCCTAAAATCATAATTTGTTTTAAACTCGTAGCATAAAAATATAGAAGTGAAGCAATTAAAATAAAAAGAGAAGCAAAAGTCGGTCTCATGATAATATTCGAAAGAATAAAACCAATTGCAACACCAGAAATGTTCAAACCTATATAAATATTGTAAGCAGCAGTTTCTGTAATTCCTTTTCCAACAACAACATCGTTTGGTTTGTTGATGCTATCTGTTCCTACATCGTAAATATTATTAATTACATAACCTGCAGCAGCTAATAAAACAGTGCTTAAAACCAACAATCCGTATTGCCAGTCAGCTAATGCCAACGGAACATTTTGTTGTTTTAAAAAGGCATAACGAAAAAGCAGCTGCATAAAAGCAAGCATTAAAAGGTTCTTATAACGAATAAGTTTGAGAAATTTCATTTTTCTAAGGTACAAAGGTTTTGGGGAAACAATGGTTCAAAGGTTTATAGCTAACTGAAAACTGTGACTGCGACTGAAAACTTTAATCGTGTTTTCCGTTAAAATAATCCATCCATTTTCCTTGTACTTTCATCACTTGTTCGATTACGTCTCTTGCTGCGCCTCGTCCGCCTTTTACGTGTGAAATGTATCGGCATAACGTTTTAATTTCTGGACTCGCATCTTGCGGGCAAGTTGGAAGTCCAACTAATTTCATAACATGAAAATCAGGAATATCGTCTCCCATATACAATACATTTTCAGGTTTGATATTGTTGGTTTCGCAGTAAGCTGTAAAAGTTTTCACTTTGTCAGGAGTTCCTAAATGAATATCGTTAACGCCTAAATTACGTAGACGAACACGAACGCCTTCATTGCTTCCTCCAGAAATAATGCAAACATGATAACCGCTTTCAATAGCTGCTTTCATTGCGTAACCATCACGAATATTCATTGTTCTTAACATTTCGCCTTCATTGGTTACAAAAACAGAACCGTCTGTAAGTACGCCATCTACATCAAAAACAAACGTTGTGATGTCATTCATTATTTCTTTATAACTTTTTCCCATTATGCTGTATAGATTGTGTTAGGATTTTATAGATATTTTTTTTGTTTTCGTCTTGTAAAAAGGCCATGTGCGCATCGGTTGTATTAGAATCGTGGCGAATTGCAGGACCTGTTTGCGCATCAATAGGATCAAGCGTATTGATTTTGTCTGCTGTTTCTTGAATTAAAGGTTTTAAAACAGCAAAAGGAACTTGGTTTTCCTCACAGATTTCGTGTCCTAATTGGTATAAATGATTAGTAAAATTGCTCACAAAGACAGCTGCGACATGAAGCGCTTTACGTTGTTCTGAACTTATTGAATAAACGGCTGTTGAAACGCTTTTTGCAATGGTTTCCAAAAGCTTGAAATCGGCTGTATTTTCTGCTTCTAAACAGAAAGGAACAACAGAATAGTCTAATTCTTTATTCTTAGAAAATGTCTGAAGCGGATAAAAAACGCCACGACGATTTTTTGGATTTAAAAGTTCTATTGAAGATGTTCCCGAAGTATGAACAACCAATTGATTATTAAAAGGAAGCTGATCTGAAACCTCTGTAATCGCGTTGTCTGAAACTGAAATGATATGCAAATCAGCAGGTTCTAATGCTTGAAAATCTGTTACAATCTTTTCAGAATCAATCAAATGAAGTAAGGCTTCTTTCTTTCGCGAAAAAACCTGTTTTATTTCAATAATTTTGCTAGCAGAAAAAGCATTTATCAAATGCTGCGCAACATTGCCGGAACCGATTATTGTTATCTGAATCATGAAAGCAAAATTAGTATTATTTTTTTAATGTTAAGAGTCTATCGATTATTGATAATGGTTTTTCGAAGTTTTTATTGTTCTCTTTTTTGTTTGAATTATAACACTTTTTTGATAAAAATCATTGTTTAATAAAAATTGATTTATTTTGTAAGTTTAAACTTTCTGTATTATCAATTTGTTTGAAAAATAGTCTTTATTTTTGGTTTTTATTAACAAAAGCCAGAGCCTGCTAATCAACATTTTTAAGTACTTTTGTCGCACTTTTATACAATGTAATCCCTAAGAAATGGATAAAAAAATATTCTCTTTTTTGTTTTCTACACGTTTAATGGCCGTTCTTTTTTTAACATTCGCAATTGCAATGGGTGTTGGAACTTTTATCGAAAGTAAATACAATACCGATACGGCTAGAATACTAATTTACAATACATGGTGGTTTGAGGCAATTATGGCCATCTTTATGATTAATTTCTTCGGAAATATCAAAAAATATCAACTGCATAAAAAAGAAAAATGGGCAACTCTTTTACTTCACCTTGCCTTTGTTTTTATCATTTTAGGAGCTTTTATTACTCGTTATATTAGTTACGAAGGAATGATGCCAATTCGCGAAGGCGCTGCAGAAAATCAAGTTTATTCAGATAAAACATTCTTGACTGTTTTTGTTGACGGTGAATATAAAGGCGAAATGAAACGTAGAGTTTTCGAGAAAAATCTGTTGCTTTCCCCTGTGACTAACAATGACTTTTCTCTTTCAGGTAAATTTGACGAAACTCCTTTTGAAATTACGTATTCAAATTACATCATGGGAGCTAAAGAAGTTGTAAAACCAGATCCAAACGGAATTTTATACTTAAAATTAGTTGAAGCAGGAGCGGGCGGACGTGAAGAACATTACCTAAAAGAGGGTGAAGTTCAGAACATTCACAATGTTTTATTCGCTTTAAATAAGCCAACTGACGGAGCAATTAACATCAATACAACTGGCAAAGAATACACTATTCAAACTCCTTTTGAAGGTGAGTTTATGCGAATGGCAGATCAGTTTAAAGGAAAAGTTACTAAAGACAACGTACAGCCTTTAATGATGCGTTCTTTGTACAGCATTGGAGATATTAGAATTGTTTTCCCAGAGCCACCATTGAAAGGAAAAGTGGATTATGAATCTAATAATGACTTTAAAGCTAAATCTCATACAGATGCTTTGGTTGTTAAAGTTAAAGCTGAAGGGCAAGAAAAAGAAGTAATGGTTTTTGGTAACAAAGGTCAGGTTGGAGAAGCTAAAACGGTTAAAATCGGTAATATAGAATATTCTTTATTCTTCGGAAGTAAAGCTTATGTTTTACCATTTAAAATTCGTTTGAACGACTTTATCGCAGAGAAATATCCTGGTACAGAAAAAAGTTATTCTTCATACAAAAGTAAAGTGACTGTTCAGGATTCTACAGAAACTTTTGATGCAGATATTTTTATGAATAACGTTTTAGATTATAAAGGATTCCGTTTCTTCCAATCTTCATTTGATCCAGACGAAAAAGGAACTGTTTTATCTGTAAACCATGATTTTTGGGGAACTAATATTACTTATTTAGGTTATTTTCTATTATACATTGGTTTAATGGCAATTATGTTTACTAAACATTCTCGTTTTGGCGATTTGAAAAAGAAATTGGAAGCGATTCAGAAGAAAAAAGAAAAGCTAATCACTATTTTATTTTTATTGATTGGTTTAAATGGATTTGCTCAAGAAGCGCCACATGTTCATACTCCAGGGCATGTTCATGAACACGAACATAATCATAGTGCAGATCCAAATGATCATGCTAATCACGTTACAGCTGCACCAAGCAAGAAACAATTAGATTCTTTATTGAATATTTATAAAGCGCCAGAATCACACGCAGCAAAATTTGGTCGTTTGATTATTCAGGATGCTGGAGGAAGAATGAAGCCGATTAATACGTTTTCATCTGAATTACTTCGTAAAGTAAGTCATGATGATCATTATAACGGAATGAATTCTGATCAGGTTTTCTTATCTATGACGCAGTATGCTCAGGTTTGGATTCAAGTTCCAATTATCTATATTAATACTAAAAATGATAGTATTCGTAAAATTATCGGAATTGATTCTAAAGATAAATTTGCACCGTTTGTAAAATTCTTTGATGAGCAAGGAAATTATAAGTTATCTCCTTATTTAGATGCTGCTTATAAAGCAGGAAATCCAAATAGTTTTGAAAAAGACTTTATTGAAACAGATAAGAAAGTAAACTTAATGGAATCTGCATTAAGCGGAAGCATTTTAAGAATCTTCCCAATTCCAAATGATCCAAATCATAAATGGGTTTCTTATTTAGAACGTGAAAGTGCTGGTTTTAAAGGAATGGATTCTACTTATGTGAAACAAATTCTTCCATTATACTTTAGTGCTTTAAATAACGGTTCTATCGAAAAAAACTTCGATACAGCAGATAATTTAGTAGAAAGTATAAATGGTTTTCAAAAGAAATTTGGAGCTAAAGTAAGACCAAGTGAACAGAAAATTGATGCCGAAATAGCATATAATAAATATGACGTTTTCAAGGTGTTGCCTTATTGGTACATTACAGTTTCAATTTTTATGTTGATGTTTACAATTATCAATATCTTTTTTGAGAAAAAGTGGATTCGTTATGTTATAAATGGGTTCCATGTTTTTGTAGGATTGTTATTTGTTGTTCATACAATAGGATTAATAGCTCGTTGGTATATTTCTGGTCACGCACCTTGGAGTAACGCTTACGAATCTATAGTGTATGTAGCTTGGTCAACGATGTTCTTCGGATTGGCTTTTGATAGAAAATCAAAATTAACTGTTGCTTCATCAGCATTCGTTACAGCAATGATTTTAATGGCGGCGTACCTTAATTGGATCGATCCAGAAATTGCAAACTTACAGCCAGTTTTGAATTCTTATTGGTTAATGATTCACGTTGCCGTGATTGTTGGAAGTTATGGTCCAACTGCTTTAGGAATGATTTTAGGATTTGTTGGCCTAGTATTGATTTTCTTTACGAATGATAAAAACAAAGCCAAAATGGATTTACATCTTAAAGAGGTAAGTTATATTAACGAAATGGCCGTTACAATTGGTCTTATCATGTTAACTATTGGAAACTTCCTTGGAGGACAATGGGCAAATGAAAGCTGGGGACGTTACTGGGGATGGGATCCAAAAGAAACTTGGGCTTTAATTTCGATCATGATTTATGCATTTGTAATTCACGCTCGTTTTGTACCAGCTTTAAGAGGAAAATGGTTCTTTAACTTAATGACGATGTATGCTTTTGTTTCGATCTTGTTTACATATTATGGAGTAAACTTCCACTTAGTTGGTTTACACTCTTATGCAAGTGGTGAAGCGCATTCATTAAGCTGGATTTACTATTGCTTGATTACAATTACTGTAATTGGAGCTATTACTTATCCTAAGTATAGAAAATACTATAAAACTAAAAAAGTAAAGAAATAATAATTCACAATAATTATTAATTCAAATAAAAAAGGTTCAACTTTATGTTGAACCTTTTTGTTTTTTAGTGATGGGCTTTTTTGCTGTCAGTTGGTGTTTCATTTCGATCAAACATTCCGTAATCTCTGACCACATTTGCAATTCTTAAATGATAATCTTTAAAAATAAAATCTCTACCTTTTGATTGTGCATTTCGATGATTCTCAAGATTGCGCCATTCTTGAATTGCTTTTTCATCTTTCCAAAATGATAATGATAATATTTTGTCGGGATTAGAAATGCTATAAAACCTTTCAATTGAAATAAAACCTTCTATTTTTTCTAACTGAGGCTTAAGATTACTGGCAATTTCAAGATAGTTTTCTTTGCAATCTTTATTCGGAATAACTTCAAAAATTACTGCAATATCATGTTGTTTTTTATCAGAAATGAATTTTTCATCATTGAAGAAATGAAGTGTTTCATTATACAAATCAATTCGACTTTTTTCAAGTTGCATAACATGAGTGCCTTTTTGTATGACAACATATTTTTTTGATTTTGCATTTTCTAATGATAGAAACAAGCCCTCTGCGTCATTATTATTAGGATATTTATCCCATTCACCTCTGATAATCATTGTTTGCGCTGTAATCTTTTTTGGATCATAATAAGGATTATTATGTAACAAATCTTCAACATCAGCTGAAGGTCCTGAAGGATATTTAACAACTGAATTTTTTAAATTCAAAGCTAAAGGATCGCTTTTTCTCCAATTTTCTCCCCATGTTTCAAATATTTCGGGTTCTAATTGGCACTCTTTATCAGAAGGAGTCAAACTTTTCATGGCATTTATTCGTTGAGACGGACTCATTTCTTCACTTGAAGCATTTACTTTTTCAATCTCCGAATCCTCATTTTTTACAGTTATTGCAGCAAATAAAACTAGCTTTTCTATTTTATCGGGAACTTTAGAAGCATATAAGGCTGCTACTGAGCCTCCCCACGAGTGCCCAATCAAGTAAATTTTATTTTTTCCTGTTCTTTCAAGATTATAATCTACTGCTTTTTGTACATCTTCAAAAGCATCGACCGCTCTTCCAACAACTTTTGTTAAAGGTTTTTTCATTTCGGGATATCGATCAGAATTACCATAACCTAGAAAATCAAGCGCATAAACATCATATCCGTTTTCAGATAAATTTTTCATCCATGATGAATTATTCATTTCAAAACCAAATGAAAGTGAAGAAGGAAATGATGAACCATGAAGAAAAAGTACAGGATAATTCTTTGCTGGCATTTCTGGAGCTAGGTGGTTAAGCGCTATTTTTAGTTCGGGAATATGACTTTGGGTTCTTAATATTTCCATAGAAATTGTTTTTTTTTGAATTAAGGATAGATTTTTCTGTTTGTGCATAGATGAAATAGCTTAGCGCCAAGAAAAGATATGTAATGTTTTTTCTCATATTTTTTTAAACAAAAATAAAATAGAAATAACTTTGAGACTTAAATTGAAACTTAACTATGGTTGTTGCAATATGAATGATGAAATTAAAAGAATAAGCACCTTAATTGGTGACCCTGTGCGATCTGTAATATTATGGACATTGTTAGACAACAGAGCTTACACTGCAACTGAATTGGCAAATATTGCTGAAACCTCACCACAAAACATAAGTATTCATTTATCGAAACTGATTAAAGCCGATTTACTAACAGTTGAAAGTCAGGGAAGACATAAATATTATAAGTTATTGAATCCGGAAATAGCAACTGTTATTGAAGGTATTGCTAGTTTAATACCGCAAAATAGACGAAAGAATGTGATCGATAATAATTCAGGAGTAAAATATTGTCGTACTTGTTATGATCATCTGGCAGGGAAAATTGGAGTTGAAATTACCGAGAAATTTATAGAACACGAATATATTGCATTAGACAATAAGACATTTGTTGTTACTGAAAAAGGAGAACTCTTTTTTGCAAGTTTAGGAATCGATTTAGAAGCTTTAAAAAAACAAAGACGCTTTTTTGCAAAGCCTTGTTTGGATTGGAGCGAACGAAAGCATCATTTTTCGGGCTCCTTAGCTGCAGCATTTTTAAATAAAATGTTTGAATTAAACTGGATTAGAAGAATCGAGAATTCAAGAGCGGTATTAATTACGGCAAGTGGCGAAAAAGGTTTATATGAAAAATTAAAGCTAATAGTTTAATAATTTTCTATAACAGTATATACGATGACTGCAATTATAAAAAAGCAAATCAAAAATATCATATGACTTAAGATGCTTAAAAAGAATGCCTTTGTTTTTGATATTTTATTGAAGAACTGAATATTAGTCCAAAAAATTAATATTAGTCCGATAAAATAAGTTAAAGATGAAAATTTTTGAATCTGAGGTGTTCCATTCAAATAAAGCAATATAGGAAACGTTAAAATCTGGACAAAAAGGCGTTGTGATGCTTTAAAAGTATTTAATACGAAAAATTCAAAATAATTATATCCTTGTTTTCTAAAAACGGTATAAGTTCCAATCGTATAAATAGGAATTGTTGCAATGATTACCCAGGAATAATGCGTTGCCATCCATTCATTAAATTCATGATAATTTACTGATTTTCCGTCAGACTCAGGAAAAGTATTAATGTGAAAGTAATGATATAAAACCCCATATAACGCTGCTAAAAGAACAACCAAAGACAAAGGTTTAAAATGATGAACTCTTTTGCCTTCGATAAATTCGCGGACAGAATGCCCTGGTCTAGTAAATAATTGTTTTAGCGAATATGGAATTCCTTTATCAAAATGCAATAAACCATGCTGAATGTCATGCCACAAAAAATGAGCATTTATTTTATGAGTTTCTGAAGTCTGGCCACAGTTGTTGCAATAATGACCTTTAAAAATCTGATGACAATTTTTGCATTCTATTTCCATTTCTAAAACCGAATTTAAAGATTAGTATTTTGACTCTTTTTTAAACCGTTCGGGTACATTATTGCAAACAAAACAATTATTAAAAGGAAATTGTACTCCACACCATTTCTTCCGCCGCCAACAACAAACCAGCCTTCTTTAAAATGGACCAAAATAATTCCCATAACGAGAACAAAAATCGTTACAAATCCAGCCGCTTTGATGTATTTATTGCTTAAAAGAAGAATTGCAGCAACAACATGAGATAATTTGATGCTCCAAGCCAGAAATACACCAAAAGGAGCAAAACCGATTTGGTTTAGAAATAAATTTCCAAAATCATTAATACCATTATTAAACATTCCAAAAACAGAATGTGTGAGAAGTATTATGGCAACAGCTATTCTTAAAAGAAAAGTTCCAGACATGATTTGTTTTTTTAGTCAATTAAAAATAATAAAAAAACGCATATTATTTCTAATACGCGTTTTTAACTTTTTATAAAACTCTGATTTTTAAACTTTTCCTAAAGTATAAAGCTGTGTCATTGTTGGAGTAGGGCTTCCGCCAGCAGGCTCTAACGTAATTCCAAATGCTTCAGCAGAATCGGTTTGGCTTACAGCAAAGATTTTCTGAGAATTTCCTTCAAAATCATCCAATAAACCAATACTTGTCGGCGTAAGAACCGGACTCAATTTTAAAGACCAAACTTGATAAACCATTCCTTTTGGTGGAGTTGGTAAACCAGCCGCATCAATGTAAGTAGTCTTAGTTTGTTGGTTCCAGTATACTTTTGCATAAGATTTTGGAGATACCGCTTGACCGCCAAGGGTTACACCTGTATTTTTAACATCTCTTACAATGTTTAAGTTTTTCTGGATTTCCTTATTTTGCTCTCCTAAATAGGCATACTCTCTTTCTATTTTATTTTTCTCATTTCCAACAGTAGAGATAGCTTCTTTTGTTTTTGTTAATTCTAAAGTTTGGTATCCTAAACCTAACAGTAAAAGTACTGCCGCTGCCCAACCCACATATTGTGACCAGTTTGAAGCGGGTTTCATTTCAACTACTTTTCCGTGTTTCAATTCCAGGCGAGCTTTAATTTTCTCAAAGTTCTCCACAGAATGGAAAGGAGAAAAGCTAGACGAAAGAGCTATAATAGCCTTTTCTATCGAAATAATTTCCTGGTCTACATCAGGATTATTTTTTGTTAGTGCGGCAATCTCTAGATTTTCTTTTTCGCTTAATAAGCCATACACGTACAGCTCTAAAATTCCTGATTCTATATATTCTTGTGCTTCCATTATATCTTTAAATAATTACGTAAATCGTTAATACAGTTTCTATTTTGCGTTTTGATAGTTCCCAGTGGCATCGCCAATTCTTCTGAAGCTTCTTGCTGGGTATATCCTTTAAAGAATAATAAATTGATTATTTCGATACATTTTGGTTTCAGTTTTTTTACAAATTCCTGAATTCCGATTGCATCAAGTTTATGGCTCAATTTATTGCTCTCATCTAATAGATTTACGAAATTATCTGATGAAAGGTTTTTTTGGCTGTTATTAAAATCTTTAGAACGAAGTTTATCGATCGATGTGTTTCGAGCGATATTTAAGATCCAAGTATAAAATCGTCCTTTGCTTTCGTTATAAGAATCAATGTTTTTCCAGATTTTGACAAAAACATCCTGAAGTACATCCTCAGCTTCTTCGCGATTTTTGATTAGGACATGAATTACTGAAAATAAACTTTTTGAGTACATATCGTACAAATGCGTGAAAGCTTTTTCGTCCTTTTTGTAAATTAAAACTAGCAGTTCTTCTTGACTCATAGATTGGTATTTTTAAGTTTAAACATTAGAAATTGAAGCATTATATGTTAACCTGTTATAAAATTAAATTATTTTTTCCTCACTTTTTTATTTTTTTTAATAGTCCAAAACCTAAGTAAATAAAGGGTTCGCAAAAAAAGTGCATTTTTTTTTACTTTTTTTAAAACCAAAAACAATCCAATTACGTAAATGTATTTAATAAGCCAAGAAAGATCTTACATGCCTTTATTTTAAATTCAAAAACTGTTGTTATAATAATTATTAAAGACATATGGATAGCAAAATAATAGTCAAAATATTAATAGTTGGATTAACAACAGTTTTGACACTGACTGTTTTTACAGAGAAAGATTTTTTGAAAGATGCTTTAGCAAGCGTTACAAATATCAAGAATTGAAAATATTAAATAGTTGATGCACTCGGACTTCCAAACAGAAGATTTTTTTAATATGTCTCGCGATTATTTTAGAATTTAAATTCTACATCATACAAGCCAATAAAATATTTTTTTGAAAGACGTTTGACATATGGGGGTTAAAGAAATTTTCGAAATAACCGAGTCATCAACTATAACTTATAAAAGATTGCATAATAATTAATTCATGGTTTGATTTGTTTGTATGGGGAGAAGCCTAACGTCTGATTAACGTTAGGCTTCATTTTTTATTTAACTTTTGATTGGCAAAAATTAAAGACTTAAAATAGTTTTTGTGAAATGGATTTTAGCTAATTTTATAAAAAATTATCAGATGAAAAAAATATTATTGATGCTATTTGGAGCAGTTATGTTGTCGGCGACAGGATTAAATGCTCAAACCAGTACAAACAAATTATCTAAAAAAGATAAAGCCATGGCAAAAGAAACAATTTATCAATTCAAAGTAGAAGATTTATCAGGAGACACTTTTGATTTTGCCTCTTTAAAAGGTAAAAAAATCATGATTGTCAACACGGCTTCAAAATGCGGACTAACTCCACAATACAAAGATTTGGAAGCTATTTATAAAGAATATAAAGATAAAGGATTTGTAATTGTTGGTTTTCCTGCAAACAATTTTGCATCTCAGGAGCCAGGATCAAATAAAGAAATCGAATCATTCTGCCAACAGAATTACGGAGTTTCTTTCCCAATGATGAGTAAAGTTTCAGTTAAAGGAAGCGACATGTGCGATGTGTACAAATTCTTAACTGAAAAATCGAAAAACGGTTTGCAAGATTCTGAAGTAGAATGGAATTTTCAAAAATACCTAATCAACGAAAAAGGTGAATTGGTAAAGGTAATTAAACCAAAAACTTTACCAACAGATCCTGAAGTAATCAATTGGATTAAAAGCTAAGACATAAAAAAAACTCAAATTTTGAATATTCAAAATTTGAGTTTTTTTTTAGTTTCAAAGTTACAAAGAGGCAAAGGGACAGAGTTTTTAAATACTTTGCGAACTTTGCGTAATTCTTGGCGCTCTTTGCGGTTAGGATAAAATTAATTGCATAAAAACCAAATCTAACCAATGGTCAAATTTGTAGCCAACCTCGCGAATTGTACCTGTAGCAACAAATCCGAATTTTTCATGAAAAGCAATGCTTCCAGCATTATCAGCGTCAATCGCGCCAATCATAACATGATATCCTTGTTCTTTTGCTAAACGAATTAATTCAGTCAAAAGTTTAGAACCAATTCCTTTTCCGATAATATTATCTACCACATAAACAGAATGTTCTACGGTATATTGATAGCCTATTTTTTCTCTAAATTGCCCGTAACTTCCAAAACCAACCACTTCGCCATCTAAATCGGCTATAACAACAGGAAGATTTTTGGCCGTTTTATCTTCAAACCATTTTGTCTGAACTTCTAAAGTTTGAGTTTCGTAGCTATAATTTGCAGTAGTATGCAAAATGGAATGATTTACAATTTCTAGAATTTTTTGTAAATCGTTTGTTGTTGCAGGTCTTAAAATAATGCTCATTGGTAATTATTGTAGTTATTTGGTATTCAATTCAGCTAATAAAGTGTCTACTTCTTTAGAATTCCAGTCCATTTCTTTGGCTATGGCTTTGGCATTATTGGCATATTCTAAAGCCTTTTTCTTGTTTTTTATTTTGTTGTAAAGCTTGGCTTCAAGCAAGTTACCATCATAAGAATCATTTAATTCTAAAGAACGATCAACCCAAGAAATTGCTTTTTTCAAACTTTCAGTGTCTTTAATGTGTTTGAAATAAGTATTTCCGATATCTTTTAAGAAACTTGCATCGTTCCAAACCAATTTCTGAGTGTCTTCGAGAGTAACTTTTTTATAAAAATTCCATTTTTCGGTTCTTTCAGCCAAGGTTAAATCATATTTAAAAACCAAAGAATCAGTTTTTTGCAATCTAATAGATTTAGCTATTTCTCTTTGTTTATAATAGTTTACAGTGTCTAAATTGTCAACCAAAGGTCGAAGCAATTCGTTTACAATGCTTTCAATTTTACGATCAATACGACTTTGAGAAGCTACTGCAGCAAATTCTTTCTGATGGTTTAAAACATACTGAAATTCTCTAGATTTAATATCGGTAACTCCGTTAGCAATTACGCGCCAGTTCAATTCGCTAACCAATTGTCTGTCAGATTGTGTGTTCAAATAAATGTGTGTTGGCACTGATAATTCTGTTCTGTCTTTTCCTTTTCTTAAAGTGTTTAAATAATAAAAGAATTTATCTGAATTGCTAGGATCGGCAAGAAATTGCTTCTCTAAATGAGGCAATTGCATCTTCGGATTTAAAGCATTATTTAGTTCATTCTGAAATTCAGGCTTTTTCATTTCGCCTTTTAAAGCATAAATTAGCGTTTCATTACCATCAATAAATAAAAAAGTAGGAAGCGATTTGGTATTGAATTTATTCTTTAAAGCAATTCCTTCTTCCTTTTCAATATTTTTATAAGTGCAGACAAAATTTTTATTCAAAAAATCCATAACTGTTGGATCACTCAAAACTTCGGTTTTCATTAAATTACAATGTGGACACCAATCAGCGTAAAGCATAACAAAAAGCGGTTTTCCTTCTTTTTTAGCATTTTCTAAAGCCGTTTGATACGGAACATCAACAGGAACAAATTGATTCTGAGAAGTTATGGTTTGAAAAGTAACAGATAAAAATAGTATAAGTAAAAAACGCATATTAGGTCTGGCTTTTGGTAATTATTCGATTTTACAAATATATTCCCTTTTTTGAGAAACAGCCTTAATATATTCCTAATTATAATATAAATCAAGTGCGAAGTTTGTAACTTTGTAAGCAAGAAGAAGAAAAATTAGACAAAGGTTTTTCTTTGAAAAAAGTAATACACGACCGGAATGATTTACCCCAAAATAGCGCTTGCACAAAGCATTATCGAAATTTTATCTGCCAAAGGCATTGTTAATATTATAATTTCTCCAGGATCTAGAAATGCACCGTTAACTATCGGATTTGCGCAAAATCCAAACTTCACCTGTTACAGTATTGCAGACGAGCGATGTGCCGCTTTTTTTGCTTTAGGAATTGCGCAGCAAACCAAACAGCCAACTGCAATTGTTTGTACTTCAGGCTCAGCTTTATTAAACTATTATCCAGCTTTTGCAGAAGCATTCTACAGCCAAATTCCATTGATTGTGATTTCGGCAGATCGTCCTCAAAGCAAAATAGATATTGGTGACGGACAAACGATTCGTCAGGAAAATGTTTTTGCTAATCATTCTGTTTTCAATGCCAATTTAACCGAAGAAGCATCTGAAGAAAATGACTTGAAAATCAATTTGGCAATTGAAACAGCTATTCTAAAAAAAGGGCCAGTCCATATTAATGCGCCTTTTGAAGAACCTTTATATGAAACAACACTAGAGCTTTCAGTACAATCAAAAATAACAAATCCAGAAACGGATAATTCTCCAAAAACGATAGAAAATAGTGAAGAATTTGTTTCTATTTGGGATAATGCAAAGCGAAAATTGATTTTGGTTGGAGTAAATGAAGCCAATAGCATCGATCAAGAAATTATCGAGAATCTTGCTTCAGATCCGTCAGTTGTAGTGCTTACAGAAACGACTTCAAATCTTCATCACGAAAGTTTTATCAATTCAATTGATACTTTAATTACACCTTTCGATGATTTTGATTTTAAGCAATTTAATCCAGAAGTTTTAGTGACTTTTGGCGGAATGGTGGTTTCAAAAAGAATTAAAGGATTCCTTAGAAAATACAAACCAAAACAGCATTGGCATATTGACACTTTGCGTGCTTATGATACGTTTGATGCATTGACAAAACATTTTGTAATGCAGCCAAATGATTTTTTTAAAGATCTATTTTCAAAAACATCTTTTGTAAAAAGTAATTATTTCAAAAACATTGATACAGTTTACAAAACGAGACTTGAAAGAAGAAAAAAATATTTGAGTAAAATAGGTTTTTCAGATTTCAAGGTTTTCGAAAAAATAATTGAATCGTTGCCTAAAAATAGTTTACTACAAATAAGCAATAGTTCTGCTATTCGTTATGCGCAATTAATCGATATTGATGCTTCTATTGAAGTCTTCTGTAATCGAGGAACAAGCGGAATCGACGGAAGCACTTCTACAGCAATTGGTGCTGCGGTTGGAAACGACAAGCAAACCGTTTTTGTTACCGGAGACATTGGCTTTTTATACGACAGCAATGCTTTATGGAATTCTTATATTCCTAAAAACTTCAAAATTATTTTGATTAATAATGGAGGAGGGGGAATCTTTAGAATTTTGCCTGGACACCAAGAAAAACCAGTTTTCAATACTTATTTCGAAACATCACATAAGCTGACAGCGGAGCATTTAGCAAAAATGTACGGATTGAATTATTTCACAGCGCAAGATGTCCAGTCATTAGAAAATGGAATACAGTCTTTATATAATTCAAATGAAGCTCCTTGCATTTTAGAAATTTTCACGCCGACATTTGAGAATGATCAGATTTTGAAGCAGTATTTCAAATACTTACATTAAAAAGTAAAATTTACCATAACCTAAAATCCCTTTATAACATCTGTATATAAAGGGATTTTTTAATTTTTACCTACAAATTAAGTTTTGTTAAAATTAATTTCTTTGTACCGCTTCAAACTTCGTACCTTTGCGCCTCAGAAACTTAGCAGTTTGACTGCTTAGAAATATATTAAAATGCTAGAAATAGGAAAATACAACACCTTAACTATATTACGTGATACCAAAGTTGGTTTGTTTTTAGGAGATCCTGAAAATGATCCAGATGGAGTTCACGATGTTTTACTTCCAAACAAATATGTGCCAAAAGTATTTGAAATTGGAGAAGAATTAATCGTTTTTGTTTACTTAGACCACGAACAGCGACCAGTTGCTACAACTTTGGTTCCGTACATTTTACTGAATGAATTTGCACTTTTGAGAGTAAACTACATCAATAATGTTGGTGCATTTATGGACTGGGGAATGGAAAAAGATATTCTGGTTCCGTTTAAAGAACAGGCGCGCCCAATGGAAAAAGGAAAACGCTATTTGGTTTATTTATATTTGGACAAACAAACCAATCGTTTGGTAGCTTCAAGTAAAACAAATCAGTTTTTGAATAACGATCAATTAACTGTTGAAAAAGGAGAAGAAGTTGATTTAATTGTTTCGCATATTACCGATATGGGAATCAATGTGATTATAAACGAACGTCATAAAGGACTTTTGTACAAAGACGAAGTTTATGATGATGCAATTAGAACTGGAGACAGAATGCGTGGTTATATTAAAAACATTCGTCCTGACAACAAAATAGATGTTGCGCTTCAAGCTCAAGGTTTTGAGAGTATTGAGCCAAATGCAGAAAAAATATTAAGCGAATTAAGAGCCAGCAGAGGTTTTCTTCGTTTAAACGATAATTCTCATCCAGAAGACATTAAGACAGTTTTGAAGATGAGTAAAAAATCATTTAAAAAAGCAATTGGTTCTTTGTATAAAGAAAAACTGATTGAAATTAAAGAAGACGGGATTTATCTTGTGAAGGAGTAAAGATCAAGAAATTCCAATATTAAAATTTGAGATTTATTTTGCGCCAGCAAAATTAGTATAACACAAAAGGCTGCCCATTACAGGCAGCCTTTCGCTTTTTATTCAGTTTTAAAAAAAATTGTAATTAAAAAAAAACAGAAATAAAATAATTCGAATCCATCTCAGAACAATAGCTTTACAAATTTTAGAAATCGCTCCATCGACGGTATGTCTTTTAAATAATCAATGCACCTATCTTAAAATCAAAAAAGAGAATTTCACGGCTCATCCATTGGTTGATAAAATAACTTTTAGAAAGTGGTGAATTAGTACTTTTTCCTCTTTTCGTTATCATTTCTATACTAATTAATAGACAATTCTAACATTTAACCTTAGGTGTTACTTTTTTCTTTTTGAAGTTTCGACAAACACATAAATCATTTGCTCCTTTAATTGAGGTTTATTGCTTAAAACCCTAAAAAAATGAGCGACAAATTTTTTAAATTTTCTCAAAAAAATCATTTTTTAGGTTAATAAATCAGTGAAAGAAAATCAATCTGAAATCTTTGAAATGAATTGTATCTCATTGATTTCTAGGGTGTAAAATTAATTATTATTTTTCTAAACTAATGTTAAAAAATGTTATTTTTTGTAAGTAAATACCAATTGTTAACATTGGAAGCCAATTTAGCAAAGACTTAAGACGTATTGAGTAGGTAAAGTAGTAAAAATGCTTTATTTTTACCGTATAATTATTTAAACAAAAAATCAAAATGGATTGGATTACAGCCAGAGAATTTGAAGATATAACTTATAAAAAATGCAATGGAGTAGCGAGAATCGCTTTTAACAGACCAAATGTTAGAAATGCATTCCGTCCTAAAACTACTTCAGAATTATACCAAGCTTTTTACGATGCACAAGAAGACACTTCAATTGGAGTTGTTTTACTTTCTGCTGAAGGACCTTCAACAAAAGACGGAGTTTACTCTTTCTGCAGTGGTGGAGATCAAAATGCTCGTGGGCATCAAGGATATGTTGGAGATGACGGGCAGCACCGTTTAAATATTTTAGAAGTACAGCGTTTAATTCGTTTTATGCCTAAAGTTGTTATCGCGGTTGTTCCAGGATGGGCTGTAGGTGGCGGACATAGTTTGCACGTAGTTTGCGACATGACGCTTGCAAGTAAAGAACACGCTATTTTCAAACAAACTGATGCAGATGTAACAAGTTTTGACGGTGGTTACGGATCGGCATATTTGGCTAAAATGGTAGGTCAGAAAAAAGCTCGTGAAATCTTCTTTTTAGGTAGAAATTATTCTGCTCAAGAAGCTTTTGAAATGGGAATGGTAAATGCTGTAATTCCTCACGATGAGTTAGAAGCTACTGCTTACGAGTGGGCGCAGGAAATTCTTCAAAAATCGCCAACATCTATAAAAATGCTAAAATTTGCAATGAACTTAACAGACGACGGAATGGTTGGTCAACAAGTTTTTGCAGGAGAAGCAACACGTTTAGCTTACATGACCGAAGAAGCTAAAGAAGGAAGAAACGCTTTCTTAGAAAAAAGAAAACCAAACTTTGGTGAAAATAAGTGGTTACCATAATTAAATAAAATTGTTCCAGGTTTCAAGTTTCATGTTACACGTTCTGTGATAAACTTGAAACCTGAAACTTTAAACCATATAAACTAAAAAATAGAATGAAACATTGGATTGAAGCCGCAAGACTGCGCACATTACCTTTATCAGTTTCCGGAATTATAGTTGGAAGTATTTATGCTTTGTCAAATCCAACAGAAACGATCAACACTCCAACAGAAGTATTCAGCTGGAAAGTTTTTGGTTTTGCTCTATTGACAACGCTAGGATTACAGGTTTTATCCAATTTTGCAAACGATTATGGCGACGGAGTAAAAGGTACTGACAACGCAGATCGAGTAGGACCACAACGCGCTATTCAAAGTGGTGTTATTACGCCTCAGGCAATGAAAAAAGCCATTATTATTACTTCGTTTTTGACTTTATTGTCTGCAATTATATTGATTTATTTTGCTTTCGGAAAAGACAATTTCGGATATTCAATCTTTTTCCTATTGTTAGGAATCGCAGCTATTGTAGCGGCAATTAAATATACTGTGGGTAATTCAGCTTATGGTTACAGAGGATTAGGAGATTTATTCGTCTTCATTTTCTTCGGATTGGTAAGCACCTTAGGAGTAAACTTTTTATACGCAAAAGAAGTTGATCCGCTTTTAATTCTTCCAGCAGTAGCAATCGGATTATTAAGTGTTGGGGTTTTAAACCTAAACAACATGCGTGATCAGGAATCAGACAAAAAAGCAGGTAAAAACACAATTGTAGTACAAATGGGAGCTGAAAAAGCTAAAATATACCATTATACTTTGATTGGCGGTGCAATGCTTTTGGTGGTTATTTTCGCTATTTTGAGTGATTATAACTTCGATCAATACTTGTTTTTACTGGCGTATATTCCATTGACAAAACATTTAATCACGGTTTACAAAAATCAAGATCCAAAATTATTAGATCCAGAATTGAAAAAACTGGCATTAAGCACATTTTTGCTTTCTATATTGCTTACAGTATGTATGATTTCATTGATTTCAGACATTATTGTAAACCTCTTTTTAGGAGGAAGATAAAAACAAATGTTTAATTTAAATAGTAACAAATGAAAATTACATACTACGGACACGCTTCATTAGGAATTGAAGTAGGAGGAAAACATATTATTGTGGATCCATTTATTACTGGAAACCCACAAGCAGCAACAATCAACCTTAGCACAATAAAAGCAGATTATATTTTATTGACGCATGCTCACGGAGATCACGTTTTAGATGTTGAAGCTATTGCTCAAAACACAAAAGCAGTTATCGTTTCTAATGCTGAAATTGCAAGCTATTACGCAAAAAAAGGATTCAATTCGCACCCAATGAATCACGGTGGAAGCTGGAAATTTGATTTCGGAAAAGTAAAATATGTAAACGCAATTCACTCAAGCAGCTTTCCTGATGGTACATACGGAGGAAATCCTGGAGGTTTTGTAATCGAAGGAGAACACAAAAATATCTACATTGCTGGAGATACTGCTTTGACTTACGATATGAAATTAATTCCGCTTCGTACAAAATTAGATTTAGTAATTCTTCCAATCGGAAACAACTTCACAATGGATGTTGAAGATGCAATTATTGCTTCAGATTTTGTAGAATGTGACAAAGTTTTAGGATATCACTACGATACTTTTGGTTATATTGAAATCAATCACGAAGAATCAATCCGTAAATTTTTTGATAAAGGAAAAGATTTAATGCTTTTACCAATCGGAGATTCTATTGAATTATAAGGAGCTAATCCCGCTCTCGGCTATATCTTTTTAAGGCAAAGAAAAATTGCCTTAAAAAGGATACCGCCTCCATCGGGGCTAGGGTACTCGATTCCATAAGAAAGTTATTTGGCATAATCTATGTTATTTGAATTTTGAGTTTTTAAAGTAAAAAATCATTTTAATCTGTAAATCCGTGGCACTTAAAGCATCATCACGCAGTATAACTTTCAAAATTATTTTATCATTACTTATTACAGTTTCCTTTAACGCATTTGCGCAAAAAGATGGTTATTGGGACAAAGAGCGAGCAACAACCAAAGAAATTATGGTTCCTGCGCGCGATAGAATTTCTATACCAACAGAAGATTTACCCGTTGGAACTACAGAAATTGTATATAGAATCACACTTTTAGACAAAAATCAAGAAATGGCCAATAGTTTGGTCTCTGTTTTAAAAGCTATTCCAGATCCAACAGGCATAAGTCAAGGATCTGCAGGTGCTGTTTTCCTGATGTCAAAAATTTCAGGTGATGATGAATGTACCTATTCGATTTTTACCTCTGATGAAAATGCTAAAAAATATGTTGCAGATGGTAAAATCGATAAAGCTTGCTATTCTCAAGCAGAACCAGTAAGTAAAGACGCTAAACGTTTATCTGTTAACAGATCTTCTTGTTTAAAAGAAAACATCAGCACGATTTGGTTTGGTTTTGAAAGCAAAAACTGGATTTTGAGTCAGAAAGTGGTGTTAGAAGTAGTGCCGTGGGTTGACACAAAACTAAGCCGCGGTTGGAATCAAGACAATAAAAACGAAATTATTAGCTTGTGCAAAACTTCTACAATGGCACAAAAAATGGCCAATTCAGATGATTTCTGTGTTTGTATTTTAAACAAAATCATGAAACAATATCGTTATGATGAGTTTCAGAAATTATTGGCTGTAGAAAAAACAAAAGTTTATAAAGATTTTGGAAACAGCTGTTACCAAGATGCCGATATATCTAAAAATGTATTCAATGATTTAAGAATGCAAATAGCTTCTTTAATCAAAATTCAAAAATACAATGAGGCAATTCCAAAATTGAATACCATTGTAAGCGAAGGCAAAGCAACTGCTTTAGATTACAATTCGTTAGGTTATTGCTATATTTTGACGAAGCAATATGCAAAAGCATTAAAAGTGCTTCAGGAAGGTGAGAAATTGGATGATACAGAATTATTGGTCAAATTAAATTTAGCGCATACTTATTTGGTAAGCGACGATTATAGCGCAGCCAAAGCGATTTACAAAAAGTATCAAAATCAAAACGTAACAGACAGTTTAAGCTGGATTGAAAAAACAAAACTCGATTTTCAAGCTTTTGAAAAAGCAGGTTTGCCATCAAAAGATTTTGAAAAAATCTTAAAACTATATAACTAAGAGCGAAGCGCTTTTAAAGACTTAAAGAAAACTTAGCACCTCAGAACCTTAGCATCTCAGCACCTAAAAAAAATGAACGCATCTTACCAAAAATATTTACTAGAATTCAAACGTCCGTCTGGAACGTCTAGAGGGATCATGACCGAAAAAGAAACTTGGTTTATAGCGCTAGAAGAAAATGGTAAAAAAGGAATAGGAGAGTGCGGAATACTACGTGGCTTAAGTGCAGACGATCGCCCAGATTACGAAGAAAAACTAAAATGGGCATGCGATAATATTCATTTAGGAGAAAAAGCGCTTTGGGATGCATTACTAGAATTTCCTTCGATCCAATTTGGAATAGAAATGGCTTTTTTATCTCTTAAAAGCGAAAATCCGTACATTTTATTTCCATCAGATTTTACAAATAATTCAAGATCAATTGCCATAAACGGATTGGTTTGGATGGGTGAAGCTGCTTTCATGAAACAGCAGATTGAAGAAAAATTAGCAGACGGTTTTAATTGCATAAAACTAAAAATAGGGGCTATTGATTTCAATAAAGAATTAGAATTATTGCAGTTTATCAGAAGCCATTTTTCACCAGAAGAAATAGAAATTAGAGTCGATGCTAACGGTGCTTTTTCTTCAATAGAAGCTTTAGATAAATTAAATCAATTAAATCAATTCCAGCTTCATAGCATAGAACAGCCAATTAAAAAAGGTCAAGTTCTAGAAATGGCCGAACTTTGTAAACAAACTCCATTTCCAATTGCATTAGATGAAGAACTTATTGGAGTTTTTTCATTAGAAGAAAAAGAAAAATTACTCCAAGAAATCAAACCGCAGTATATTATTTTAAAGCCAAGTTTTATTGGCGGTTTTCTTGGCACACAAGAATGGATCACTTTAGCTGAAAAGTATAACATTGGCTGGTGGATTACTTCAGCACTAGAAAGCAATATCGGATTGAATGCAATCGCACAATGGACATTCACTTTAAATTCAGATATGCCACAAGGTTTAGGAACCGGAGCTTTATATACTAATAATATAGATTGCCCACTTGAAGTAAAAAATGGCCAGTTATGGTATGATGCTTCTAAGGGGTGGTCAAGATTCTAAGCCTCTGAGATTCTAAGTTGCTAAGTTTCTGAGGTGCTAAGATTTTATTTCTATTTGTCAAAATTGATAAAATCTTAACTTTTGATCCTTTTAAGACTTAGTATCTTAGAACCTTAGCATCTTAGAATCTTTTTTTCACTCTTTCCCGCCCAACAAACTATCTTGCCAATCTTTCAATTCCAACCATTTTCCTTGATATGCCATTAATGCTTGTCGAGCCCAAGTGCTTGGATTATGCATGGCGTAGTTTTCTCCGCCAGCATCCAAAATGGATTGTAATTTTTCAGTTGAAGCCTGAGAAAGATTTTGCCAAGTTTTTATTCCTGCTTGAATAAATAGAGATTCTATTTTAGGGCCGATTCCCTCCACTATTTTTAAGTCATTTTCTTTTATTTTTTTACCTAAAGCAGTTGCGGCCAATGTAGCTTCAAAGGGAATTATTGTCGGAATTTCTGTTTTGTTTTTAACAGCGAGTTCTGCTTCCAGTCTTAAGATTCTCGTGTTCAAGTTTTTTGTATGCGCTTTACAAACATCTAAATCAGCTTGAAGCGATGCTGAAAGAGCATTATCATTCTTAAAAGTAATTTTTCCTAGTATGTAACCTAAAATCCCGCAGATTACACCTAGTGCTATTGGTATTACATAAGGTACATTCATGATCGTTATATTTTAGAATATTTTAGTTATGAAAAAATGTTTTTTATTCATAACTAGATGTTTAATGAGGTGTTAGATGCTATCAAAATTACTTAAAATAATAATTGCAAGATGTTAACAATCAGTTATTTTGATGCCTCTTACTTTTGATAAAGGAAACGAATTAACATATTTTTCATTTTTTATAATCTGAAAGGCTTGATTAAAATGAGTAACTTGCATAAAAAATAATCTACATTTAAAATGGTCGAAATAGAAAGAAAGTTTCTTCTAAAATCTGATGATTTCAAGAAACAAGCTTTTGCTCAGAATAATATTGCTCAGGGCTATTTAAGTTCTGCTCCTGAACGTACAGTTAGGGTTAGAATTAAAGGACATAAAGGCTTTATAACCATAAAAGGGATAAGCCATAGCGGCGGTATGTCCCGTTTTGAATGGGAAAACGAAATTCCGTTAGAGGAAGCTCAGGAATTATTAAAGTTATGCGAAAAGGGTAAAATTGAAAAAACACGTTACGAAATAAAATCTGGAAGCCATGTTTTTGAAGTAGATGAGTTTTATGGCGAAAACGAAGGTCTAGTAATGGCTGAAATTGAGTTAAACTCCGAAGATGAAGTTTTTGAAAAACCAGAATGGCTTGGTGAGGAAGTAACAAACGACGAAAGATATTACAATGCTTATTTAAGCAAAAATCCATATAAAGACTGGCAAAAATAAAATGACAGAATCAAATTACGACCTTATTATTGTTGGAGGCGGGCCAATTGGTCTGGCTTGTGCGATAGAAGCTCAAAAGAAAAATTTAAATTATTTAATTATAGAAAAAGGCGCGATAGTTAATAGTATTTTTAATTATCCGTTGTATATGACCTTTTTCTCTACTGCAGAAAGATTAGAAATTGGTGAGATTCCATTTAACTGTTTAGCTCCAAAACCTGGACGTCAAGAAGCTTTGGAATACTATAGAAATATTCATCGCTACTTTAAATTCAATATTAATTTATTTGAAAAAGTTCTTGATGTAAAAAAGGATAACGAAATCTTCAAGATCACAACTGACAAACAAAATTATGAAGCTATGAACGTTGTAATCGCAACCGGTTTTTATGATATTCCGATTGAAATGAATGTTTTAGGAGAAAGCCTGCCGAAAGTTCGCCATTATTACAAAGAAGCACACGAATATGCTTTTAGAAAGATTTTGGTTGTAGGCGCCAATAATTCTTCTGTAGATGCCGCTTTAGAATGTTGGAGAAAAGGAGCAGAGGTTACAATGGTAATTCGTAAAAACGAAATTAATAATCGTGTGAAATATTGGGTAAAACCTGATGTTGAAAATCGTATTGCAGAAGGAAGCATTAAAGCTTATTTTCAGTCGAATATTACTGAAATTCGAGAAAATGAAGTAGAGATTGAAACTCCAGAAGGAAAGGTTACGATCGAAAATGATTTTGTTCTCGCGTTAACGGGCTATAAACCTGATTTGAGTTTCCTAGAAAAAATGGGAATTATGCTTTCTGATGATGAGGAGAAAATTCCGTCGTACAATCCTGAAACAATGGAAACTAATGTTGAAGGTTTATTTCTAGCAGGAGTAGTTTGCGGTGGAATGCAGACGCATAAATGGTTTATTGAAAACTCAAGAATTCATGCTAATCTGATTGTGGATTATATTAGCTCCAAATAAAAAAATAAGCCACGAATTTCACGAATTGCACAAATTTTAATTTTATTCGTGGAAATTGGTGAAATTCGTGGCTAAAAAACTTTAAGAACTGCAAGACAACATAGAACATCCAACCTTAGTTCTTGCCCAATCTGGACGTTTTGCGAACCATTTTTCAGATTCTGGCTGTTCATCGTATGGGTTCTTCAAAAGCTGAAATAATTCATCAACTAAAGCATAATT
The DNA here is from genome assembly GCF_042436695.1 of Flavobacterium sp. HJSW_4. Classification (NCBI taxonomy): domain Bacteria; kingdom Pseudomonadati; phylum Bacteroidota; class Flavobacteriia; order Flavobacteriales; family Flavobacteriaceae; genus Flavobacterium; species Flavobacterium sp. HJSW_4. Next base: position 257,503 of record NZ_JBHNPP010000003.1, on the reverse strand, counting down.
TTCTTTATCTGCGGCATCAATAGCCAATTGTGCCATATAATTTCGCAGTACATACTTTGGATTAATTTGATTCATTTTTGAAGCTCTTTCTTCATCTGAAAGTGATTCCAAATTAAGCCTTTTCAAATAAACCGTGAACCATTTTTGCCAAGCATCTAGAATATTCTCTTTGATTTCTTCAGGAATATAAAATGCATATTCGATTTTTTTAATGGCATCTTCAACAGAATCCGTTTTCTTAATCTGACTTAGATTTCTGAAAAATATCGTCATATCAGTTTCTGATAATTGCAAAATTTCCTCTAATCCTTTAATTATTTTTTCGTCAGCTTCACTTGAAGTAAAGATTCCTAATTTACTTAAAAACATTTCTTTATAATCAGATTCAAAATCTGTAATAAATGAATCTAAGATTTTTTCTAAAGGAGCAGCTTCGTTAACTAAAGGATAGAGCGCATTAGCCAATTGAAACAAATTCCATTGGGCAACTGAAGGCTGATTTCCGAAACGATATCTTCTGTTTTGGCTGTCTGTTGTGTTTGGAGTCCAATTTGGATCATAGTTTTCTAACCATCCGTATGGACCATAATCAATTGTAATTCCGTGAATCGACATGTTATCAGTATTCATTACTCCGTGCACAAATCCGACACGTTGCCAATGCAAAATCATCTCGCGGGTTGCATCAGCAACTTTTTGAAAGAATTGTAAATATTGTTCTTTTGGTTCTCCTTTTATTTCAGGAAAATAATGCTGAATGGTATATTCTACAAATTGTTTTAAGTTTTTCAGCTCATTTCTAGCTGTTAGCATTTCGAAGCTTCCAAAACGAATAAAAGATGGAGCCACACGACAAACAATAGCCCCTTTTTCATAAGCAGGATTTCCGTTATACAAAACATCTCTTAAAACTTGATCTCCAGAAAGAGCAAGTGAAAGTGATCGAGTAGTAGGAACACCCAAATAATGCATGGCTTCGGCGCATAAATACTCTCTAATAGAAGATCGTAAAACAGCCAAACCGTCTGCAGTTCTAGAATATGGAGTTTTTCCAGCTCCCTTCAATTGGAGCGTGTAAAACTGATTATTGTTTTCAACTTCTGTCAAATTGATTGCACGCCCGTCGCCTAATTGTCCAGCCCAATTTCCGAATTGGTGTCCTGCATAGCACATGGCATACGGTTGTGTTTCTGGAAGAATTTCTTTTCCAGAAACAACATTTAGAAATTCTTCTGATTGAATTTCATCTTTAGAAATCCCAACTAATTCAGCAACTTCTTCAGAAGCGTGAATCAATTTTGGATTTGAAGGTTTTATGGGATTTACATACGAAAACAACGTATTTTTAACTTGACGAATTTCATTGGTCAAATCTGGATCTGCTGGTAATTCGGCAGTAAAACGATTTTTTATTTTAAGATTTTTCATTTTAGTTTTTCTTTCTTTTTTGCCACAGATTTAAAGGATTATAAATATTTTAAACCTGTAGCGAAACTTAAAATTAGCTGATTAATTTATCAGCATACATTTTTTTAAGTTTTTGAATTTTTGGATCAATTACAACTTGGCAATATCCAGCTTCTTGATTTTCATTATAATAATTTTGATGATAATCTTCGGCTTCATAAAATACTTCAAAAGGTTTTAATTGTGTCACAATCGGATCTGCATAAGCTGGTTGTACTTCTTCAAATACTTTCTCAGCAATTTCTCTTTGTTCATCATTATGATATAAAATGATAGAACGATATTGCGTTCCGCTATCTCCACCTTGACGATTTAAAGTTGTCGGATCGTGACTTGTCATGAATATGAAAATTAAGTCATGATATGAAATTATGTCAGGGTTGAAAGTCACTTGAATCACTTCTGCATGTCCTGTTCTTCCTGTACATACTTCGCGATAAGCCGGATTTTTAATAAACCCATCTGAATAACCCGATTTTATGGATTCTACACCGTTTAAACGCTGAATTACAGCTTCAATACACCAAAAACATCCGCCACCAAAGGTAGCAACTGATAAATTTCCCATAAATAATGCTTTCTTTAAATTTAATGCCTATTAATTCGATAGGATATTATGATAATTTATTAAAAAAAAGTTCTTTTAACTAAAAATACCAAACGGTAATGTAGTGTTTGAAGTTTAGTATTGATAAATTCGCAATTTTATAAAAAAACTATATATTTGCAGTCAAACACAAGGCACAACTAATGGATAGCAAAAATAGTACCATGACACTGGAAACTTATTTTCAGGAATTTAGAAAGAATATTGTCGGTATAAACCAAGAATTTACGTCACCTTATGGCAGAAAATCAATAATTTACACCGACTGGACTGCCAGCGGAAGATTATATCGTCCGATTGAAGAAAAACTGCTAAATGCATTTGGCCCTTTTGTAGCCAATACACATACTGAAACTACTGTATCTGGTACTGCTATGACAAAAGCCTACCATCATGCAAGACATATTATTAAGCGTCATGCTAATGCAAATAATGATGATGTTTTAATTACGGATGGAACTGGAATGACGGGAGTTATCAATAAATTCCAACGTATTTTAGGATTGAAAATTCCTGAAAACTTGAAAAGCTTTACGAATGTTCCTGCTGAGAAAAAGCCAATTGTTTTTATTTCGCACATGGAGCACCATTCTAATCAAACTTCTTGGTTGGAGACTATTGCAGATGTTGAGATTATTCCATCTTGCGATAAAGGGCTTTTCAATTTAGAAAATCTTGAAGTTTTATTAGAAAAATATAAAGATAGAACGATCAAAATTGCTTCTATTACAGCATGTTCAAATGTTACGGGATTAAGAACTCCTTTTCACGAAGCAGCAAAATTGATGCACCAATATAATGGTGTTTGTTTTGTAGATTTTGCGTGTTCTGGCCCTTATGTTGAAATTGATATGCATCCTGCTGATCCAGAATCATATTTGGATGCTGTTTTTATGTCTCCGCATAAATTCTTAGGCGGGCCTGGAACTTCTGGTGTTTTAATTTTCAATAAGAAATTATACAACAATATGATTCCTGATTGTCCTGGGGGAGGAACTGTAAGTTGGACAAATCCTTGGGGAGAACACAAATATATTGATAATATTGAAGATCGTGAAGATGGCGGAACTCCAGGTTTTCTTCAAGTTATAAAAACTGCGCTTGCCATTGAATTAAAAGAAGAAATGGGAATTGAGAACATTATGCAACGTGAACATGAAATCGTTGATTATGTTTTTTCTGAACTAGAGCCAATTGAAAATATTAAAATTTTAGCTGGGCAACATAAAGAACGTCTTGGTGTAATTTCGTTTTTTATTGATGATCTTCACTTCAATTTAGGTGTTAAAATCTTGAATGATCGTTTTGGAATTCAGACTAGAGGAGGATGCAGTTGTGCAGGAACTTATGGTCATTATTTATTGCATGTTGATCAGGAAACTTCTAATAAATTGGTTAATGAGATTACAATTGGTGATTTAATTAAAAAACCGGGATGGATTAGAATGTCGATTCACCCAACGACTACTGATGCTGAAATTGCTTTTGTGTGTAAGAGTATAAAAGAATTAGCGGCAAATCATAAAACTTGGGCTTTGGATTATTCTTATGATAAAAATCGAAACGAGTTTATTCATAAAGATGCGACTTCTTTTGAAGATGAATTGGTTGAGAGCTGGTTTAAGTCTTAAAAAAAGTTTCTAAATAAATTTAGCCATGGATTTGAATCTGTGGCTTTTTTTTAGCGCGGAGATCGCAAAGGATTTTCGCAGAGTTTTGGAAGTTTTTTTGAGGTGAATGTAAGTTATCTTTGAGATCACAAAGCTAACTTATGAAACCAATTTTCGTCAAAGTTTTAAGCTTTGACGAAGATAATTAAGCGTATTTTATGTTTCTTATGAAAAATAGACTTCTGGTTTAGCCCCGATAGAAGTGAAAATCCTTTTGTGCCGGGGTTCGGCATAAAAGATTGAAACGGATAGCGGGACAGATGTTCTTAAGAAAATAGAAATTTGTGCTTCTAAAAAAATCACATAATTAATCGTACGCCACCAAGATCGGCTACACGGTAAGAGAATCGGTTTCCTGGAGATCCGATAAACATGAAGTTTTTTGGAATTTTCCATTTCTCAGAAAGTTCGTCGATCATTTCTGGGCCAAATACGCCGTCGATTTCTATATATTCAATATCTAAAGCGCCATAAGCACGATCTAAAACTTCAAGATCTTTTTTGAGCGCTTCGTTGTCTACAGTGTCCTTTTTGACATGAACGATTTTTAATTTCTTTGTAGTTTCGTTGTCTTCAACGTATTGCAAAACTTTGTTCAAGATTGTTATATCGTCACCTTTTGTAAAGAAAACAAACTCTTGTGAATTGATTTCTGAACTAAGTTTTTCTAAATAACGATTACTCAGAATCACCATTTTACGCAGTGGCTGATAGAAATATTCTAAAGCTTCGATCAATAAACGTATTAAAGTAACGCGATTCAGCATAATTCCGATAAAGATTAAGGCTGGAACCATGTATTGCAAAAAGGTGTAAAACGAGTTGATATTGAGGAACATATTACCGAAAAATGCGGCAATTACAAAAGCCACAGCCGTTACAACTGCAATACCTTTTGCGCGTTCTGGTCTTGGGAGTTTTCTTCGTTTGTATTTCAGGAGTAGATTTCCAATTCCGAAAAGCGCCATAACGGCTAAGAATGAAAAAGTATAAACTCCTGCTAATGATTCTAAATGTCCGCTTGTAGCAAAAAGAACTGAAATACAAAGAATTAAGAAGCTTAAAACTATTCGATAATGAGATCCTCTTTTGTTTTGCTTTAGAAAATAGTTTGGCAGAATTCGATCTAATGTCATTCGGTTTAAAAGTCCAGAGACACCTACAAATGAAGTTAGCACAGCTCCACAAAGCACCATAACGGCATCGATAGAGATTAACCAAGCAAGCCATGAGCCACCTGTTGTTTCGCCTAAATGAGCTAGAAGAGATTCTTTATTTTCTCCAACTTCTGTTAACGGAATTATACTAATTAATAAAATCGCAATTATGGGATTGAAGAAACTTACGATTCCCCACATATTGCGAAGTGTTTTAGAAAAAACACCTTGTTCTTGTTCTTCAACGAAATTGGCCGAACTTTCAAAACCTGAAATTCCTAACATTGCTGCAGAAAAACCAAGAAAAAGCGCTGTCTGTATGCTTCCTGAAGCAATTGGAGTTTGCCAATTGATATGAAAAGTGTCTAAACCATGAGTTAAAACAAACCAAGCTGATGCTAAAACAAGCAGGGTCAGGGTTCCTATATGTGTCATGAAAATAATGACGGCCACAAATGCAGATTCACCGATTCCTAAAATGGCTAATCCGGTAAAGAGAACCAAGACAACTACTGTAGCGATAGTAACATTTAGGCCTTCAAAAATTCCGTGCAGATAATGCATTCCTTCAGAGGCTGAAATTACAGCGGTTGCCATATAGGATAGAACCGTTAAAGTAGCCGCTAAAGATGCCAATCGTTTTGTTGAAGTGTTCAATAAAACATTATAAGCTCCACCATTTAAGGGAATTGCGCCAACAACTTCAGCGTAAATTTTTCTGAAAAGAAATAATACTACAGCAACAATTAGAAGCGAAATCCATGCGTATTGGCCTGCATACAAAATGGTTAAAGCTGAAACATATAGACAAGAAGAGCTAATATCATTCCCGCAAATTGCAGTTGCCTGTAATTGATTTAATTTTTTGTGTACGATTTCTTTCATCAGTATTTAGAATTAACACTTTTAGTAAAATTAAGTAACAAAATAATTATAATCGAGCGTAAGGCTGATAGTGATATTTAAATCCTGTTTATTTGATATTCTGAAACTGTTTGAGTGCTGATAGTGCTTGTGTTTGAACTTTTTTCTGGAAAAATCCTGTCCATCCCAATAAATATCCTGTCAGACCAAAAGCTTGTTTTGACCATTTCCAGACATCAAAACTATCTGTATGTTTGATTATTAACCCATCTTGGAAGATAAATTCGGCTACGATTTTATTGACGACTGTTCTGTTGGTTTTGCTAAAATTATAAGTAGCAGTCCAATTTGCCGAACCTATAGAGTCATCTGCTTTTACGTTTGAAAATTCAATTTTTAAATTTCCTTTACTTTTTAAAAGCAACATTTCCCACATTTTAGAAACCTGTTCTTCTTTCAATAAACCAAAAGCTGGATCAATAAAATGAACTTTCGGATGATAGCATTCACTCATTGTTTTGGCGTCAGCATTCGCGAAAGCGGTATAGAATTTTGTAATTAAGGCTTCATTTGAATTCATAAGAAATATATTTATGTTAAATATAAGATTTATTAGATTAAAAAATCATTATAAAACACTAATTTCTTTCGCTGTATCAAATGTTTTTTTAGACTTATCAAATGCAGTTGAAAAATATTTCACTTTGCTATAAGCTGTAAAATGTCCCGTAAGATTACCTGAAATATCTGGTCCGCCGGCAATTATAAACCTTATGGCATAAATATCAGTCTTTTTAAGCTTAAGCCATTCTGCAGGTGTAAAATAATAGTACGCAGTTGTTTTTCCATCTGCAGATTCTTTTACATTTTTGTCTGTACAGGCAATAACATCTGCATTAGTCAAATCGACATAAACTCCACCTGCAATTTTTGCTTTATCGCTTGCTGTAGAAACGGTTAATTTTAAAACACCTCCTTTATCCGTTTTTGCTATTTGAACATTGATTTCGCCAGAGTAAGCATATTTATCACAGATAAAAGTATATTCTTGCGTCGCTGGATAAGGAGCTGAACCTTTTACACTGATAGTTTGCTGCGCTGAAGCAAAAGTTGAAATAAATAATAATAGGAGTAGCGGTAGTTTAAAATTCATATATATAGTATTTATTGATCGGCTAATTTGGCATCAAATTTCTCATCCCAATCCATTGATTTTATGGCAGAAATAAGATTATCTTCATTTACAAAAATGCGTAATTCTTTATTGGCCACTTTTTTAGTGTACAATGCATGATAGCGGTAAATGACTTCATGTTTGGTTTTGTAAACTCCATCTAATTTTAAGTCTATGAAGCTTCCATAATATTGTCTAAATCTTTGGCAGGTTTTGGTTAAACGTTCTTCTGTAGTGTTTTCCATAACCGATTTAGTTACTTCAGTTTCATTAAAAGGTTTAAATTTTGAAGTATTACAAGTTTCTAAGACTCTCTTACCTAAATCATACGCTTTTCGCTGCTGATTTGCATTTACTTCTGCGTTAGAAACTTTTTTAATTTTCAAATCTTCCGTATCTCTACTTACTGTTTTCGATTTACATCCAATTAATAATAACAAACATATAATCAATCCTGCTTTCTTCATAACTATTTAAGTAATTTTTAATAATAAGTTAGGATCGGGACAATTTTCGATATAAAAGTTTAGGTCTTTTGTATTGCAGACACCTGGATAGTCTCCCCAATAATCACCAATATTATGGATAATCTGAAAATGGACATGAGGTGCGTAATCTCCATTTACTGAGGCATTTCCTAAAGTCGCAATCTTTTCGCCTTTCTTAAATTGGTCTCCGATATTTAAATTTTCTATACTTTCTAACGATAAATGTCCGTATAAAGTATAAAATTTCTCGTTTTCTACTTCATGCTCTAATATAATAGTAGGTCCGTAATCGCCTAAACCAACATTATTTTTAAAACTGTGAACTTTTCCGTCAAGCGCGGCAAGTACTGCTGTTCCTGCTTCTGCCCATAAATCTAAACCGATGTGAATATTACGTTCAGGCTTTGAGGCATCTAAGAAAATGGGACTTCTTTGATATAAAAATCGACCCTCGATATAACCGCCAAATGCAACTTTCGCGTTATTTTCTTTTAGAAAATTTGAAATATATCTTTCAAAATCTTCTGAAGTGTCCAATTTTCGACTTACTAATTCTTTATTTGCAACCGATAAATTTAACGGCGTATATTCTGAAACATTAATTGAGGCATCAATAACTTTAGTAGGCGGCTGAGAATTTAAGATTGAGGTTAGGGGTTTCATAAAATTAGGCAACTTTATTTATAATTATTAATTCGTTGTGTACTTCAATTCGAGGAAGCATTTTGGTTTGAAATAATTTGGGATTTACTTCTGAAACATACTTTCTGTTTCGAACATTATGCGCTTCGTCTAAAATCATAGTATTGAATAAAACAAAACCATTGTCTTTTAAAATCGTGCAGATTCTGTCAACAAAAAACTTCTCAAACAAAAAGTTAGGCATGTTCGTATCTTCAAAAATATCAATTATTATAAGATCGTATTTTTCTTTTGTTTTTAAAACAAATTCAAAAGCATCATCAATAACAACTTCTAACTGCTTAATTTCGTTAAGATTAAAATATTGATTAGCAATCTGAATCATATCTGGATCAATTTCTACTCCAGTTATTTTTTGTTTGTATTCTATCTCGTTTACTAATGTTTTTACTACGCTTCCGCCGGCCACTCCTAATAACAGAATGTGCTCCATTCCTAAAATTTTGTCGTAACCTATATTTCGTAAACCGTACCTTAATATACGTTGCAAACTTCCGTATGAATAATTTGTGTTTTCAGTATCCAATACTAATTCACCATTTGCCCAGGTGACTTCGATCATTTTACTTCTAGCTGATTTTTTCTTAAATATTTTTATTGGAATTATGTAACTGAAAATTTTTTGAATCATTTTTTATGCTTTTACTCAAATTTACCATTAAATCTTTTATTTTGCACCAAATATTGAATCTTTAATGAAAAAACAATTATACAAATTCATATTTTTCAAGCTAATGGGCTGGAAAATAGTAGGTCTAGAAAATGCCGAAGTTAAAAAATGTATACTAATGGTGATGCCTCACACGAGTAATCATGATTTTTATATCGGACTTTTTACTCGTGGAATCTCTGGTCTACAAATGAATTGGGTAGGAAAGAAGGAATTATTTCGATTTCCGTTTGGTTATTATTTCAGAAATGTTGGAGGCGAACCTTTAGATCGTTCTGGAGGATTGAACAAAGTAGATTCAATTGCTGCTATTTTTGAAAGAAAAGAAATCTTTCGTTTGGCTGTAGCTCCAGAAGGAACTAGAAAAGCAGTCAAAGAAATTAAAACAGGATTTTATTTTATTGCGCTTAAAGCGAATGTTCCGATTGTTCCCGTAACTTTTAATTGGGGTAAAAAAGAAGTAAATTTTGGAGAGCCATTTTTTCCGACTGGAAATTATGAAGCCGATTTCGAAATTTTGAAAAAACACTACAAAGGAGTTTTGGGTAAAATTCCTGAAAATGGAGTAAAATTATAATTTTTAAGGATTTTTTCAAACGCGTGAGAATCGCGTATTTGAAAATTTTCTGAACCAATACTCAAATACTCGCTAATTTTTGCGTCACGGAGAATAGGCTTTAAAAGTGCCATTTTTGTAAAATAAGACGATTTTTTCAATTTCATCATCTTCCAAATTGATATTTACATTTTTTGGAGCTGATGCTTTTTTTGTTTCTCTTTTTTCTTCTTCATTTATTCCAACAGAAGAAAATAAATCTGCACCACTATTTTGATTGGATTGAATAGGAGTAGAAGATTGTGGAATTTCGAAATCTTCATCATTGCTTTTAGGAAAATTTCCTCTACCAATTAAAATCCAATATAAATCGACATCTGGAAAAACTTCTAGAATTTTCATTACAAAATCTAAGCTTGGTTTGTTTCTTCCAGATAGAAGATGCGACATGCTTGAACGCTGTACTCCAATTTTATCAGCAAAGGCAGAAGCATTTAAACCATAATAATCTAGTATGGTTTCGAGTCTTTTTACAAAATCATCTATGTTTACCATTGTAAATTTATGTTTTAAATTATAGTATTTACAAATGTAAACAAAAATAAATAACACTTCAATCCTGTTGTTGCAATTTTAATAGTACTTTAGTTTTATGTTAAATATAAAATTTAGATGAATATTTATAATTTACTGAAATTAATATATTTATCGATTATTATATAAGTTAATTTACTCTATTGAAACAACTTAAAGCTTTAACTAATAAATACTTTATAAAACTGTTTACAAATCTAAATTTCAAAATATTTTTTAAATTTACAATTGTAAAAATAAAGATATTTACTTTTGTAAACTAATCAAAACACAATGAATTTAGAACAGCTTTTTATACAATACAAAGAACAGTCAATATCTGGAAGGTATCTTACGCTAGATCATATTAAACCGCTTTTAGATAAGTTGAATACTAATGGTCAGGTAGAGATTATTGGTAAATCTGTTTTGGGTGAACCTATATATAGTTACCAAATTGGAACAGGAAAAACGCGCGCTTATTTGTGGTCACAAATGCACGGAAACGAAAGTACTACAACGAAAGCTTTATTTGATTTCATTAATCTATTGAATGACGATACTGATTTTGCTAAGCAAATGCTAGATACTTTCACATTCTACTGTATTCCGATTTTAAACCCAGATGGAGCAAGACTTTATACACGAGCAAATGCAAACGAAATAGATTTAAATCGAGATTCACAAGACTTAACACAGCCCGAAAGTAAAGTTCTGCGCGAAGCATTTGAGAAGTTCAAACCTGATTTTTGTTTTAATCTTCACGATCAGCGCACCATCTTTGGGGCAGGTAGAACTGGGAAACCAGCAACAGTATCTTTTTTAGCTCCTTCTTATAATGAGGAGAGAGAAGTAAACGATAACAGATTAAAAGCCATAAATATCATTGCTGGAATCAACGAAGAGCTTCAAAAATACATTCCGGGACAGGTCGGCCGTTTTGATGACTCGTTCAATATTAATTGTATAGGAGACACTTTTCAATTTTTGGGAGTTCCAACCATCTTATTTGAGGCAGGACACTTTCCAGGCGACTATGAGCGCGAAATTACAAGGAAATACATATTTTTCTCGTTAATTTTAAGCTTTAAACTTATTTTCGAAAACGATTTAGTTGATAACAGATTTGGTGAATATTTGAATATTTCACAAAATAATGTGGTTTTTTATGATTTTATATATAAAAATGTCAAAATAAATTATGATGGTATCGAAATTATTACGAATTTTGTCGCTCAATACAAAGAAGAATTAATCGAAAATAAGATTCATTTTAACGCTTACATTGTTGAAGTAGGCGAGTTGGAAAATTATTTTGGGCATTACGAATACGATGCAAAAGGCGCAGAATATTCGGACGATTTCCAAAATCTTCCTAAAACGGGTCAGAAAGCAAATTTTTATTTAAATAAAAATGTTAAATTTGTTAACGGATTAATAAAAAGTTAATTTTTATGTGAATTTGTTGTTTTTTATATATAATTTTATACTTTGTAATAGCAATTAGTAATATTAATTAAACAATTATGAGTAAATTTCGTTTAGATGAAGTAGATCACCAGATTTTAGATATGTTAATAGACAATACGAGAGTTCCGTTTACTGACATTGCAAAAAAACTATTGATATCTGCTGGTACAGTACATGTTAGAGTTAAAAAGATGGAGGATGCCGGTATCATCATGGGGTCTTCATTAGCCTTGGATTACGATAAATTAGGTTATTCATTTATTGCTTATGTAGGAGTTTTTCTTAATAATACATCTCAAACTAAATTTGTTTTAGAAAGAATTAATCAAATTCCATTCGTAACTGTAGCGTCTGTAACTACAGGAAAATTCAACATCTTTTGCAAAATTAGAGCAAAAGATACTAAACACGCGAAAGAAGTTATCTTTATGATTGACGATATCGAAGGTGTTTACAGAACAGAAACAATGATTTCATTAGAGGAAAGTATAAACGATAAGAAGCGTTTGATGCATACTATTTTCAAAAATATGTAATAACTTTTCTTGAATGCTATATTAAAATATAACCTCAAGTTTATTCTTGGGGTTTTTTTATGACTAATTAACCAACCAACTATAACACGATTATGTATACGTTGCCAAAAATTGAACGTTTTAATCAAGATGTTCTCTCAAAATACCACATTTATAATAGTGTTTTTATAACATTACCTTTTGATTCCATAGATAATACGGGAGTTTTACTTCCTTTATTTACAGAAACTTGCGAAACGGGCTTTAAAAAACAAGAAACACCAAAAGAAATTGTCGATTTTTTCTCTAATAAATTCTTAAGTAATGCTTCTGAAGCTGAAAAAATCGATCTAATGTTTCGATTTATTCAATATATAGAGCGCCAAATTGTATTGTTTGATGCAATTGAAGATGCTGCTTTTCCAGAAGTAAACAACATGGAAGGACGTGGATCTCTTCGTGATATTAAAGAAAAATCAGATGCAAAAGAAAAAGATGACGAATTAAGTGAATTTTTAGAAAATTTCAATGTTCGTACGGTTTTAACAGCACATCCGACTCAGTTTTATCCTGGTCCTGTTTTAGGAATTATAAATGATTTGACTGAAGCAATTCGTCAGAACGATTTACTTCAAATTAAACAATTACTAGCACAACTTGGTAAAACGCCTTTCATTCAAAATGAAAAACCAAATCCTTACGATGAAGCGGTAAGCTTAATCTGGTATTTGGAAAATGTGTTTTATGCTACTGCTGGAGAAATTGTACATTATTTGCAGAAAAACATTTTAGAAGGAAATCCAATCCAAAACCAATTAATAAAACTTGGCTTCTGGCCAGGAGGTGACCGTGACGGAAATCCTTTTGTTACTACAGATATTACGCTTAAAGTTGCAGACCGTTTGCGTACTTCAATTTTGAAATGCTATTATGTAGAAATGAGAAATTTAAAACGTAAGTTAACTTTCTCAGGCGTAGATACTTTGGTAGCCGAACTTGAAAATAAACTTTATCGTTCTGTGTTCTATTCTAAAGGTGATATTTTTATTACTTTAGAAGAATTACTTACCCAATTAGACAAAATTCGAACTATAATTATTGAGAAACATCAATCTTTATATTTGGACGAATTGGAAGCATTTCTGGTAAAAATCAATTTATTTGGTTTCCATTTTGCGACTTTAGATATTCGTCAGAATAGTAAAATTCACAATGCGGTTTTCAAGGATGTTGTCAATTATTATTTAAATTCGGGTTCAGATATTTTTCCTAAAAACTATTTTGATTTAACAGAAAACGAAAAAATTGAAGTTTTATCTAAAGTTAAAGGAAATTTAAATCCTGCTGATTTCGAAAATGAAATTACAAGACTAACTTTAGAGTCAGTTCAAGCAATTAAAACTATTCAAGCAAATAATGGTGAAGAAGGTGCAAATCGTTATATCATTAGTAATAACGAAAGTGCTTTAAATGTAATGGAAACTTTTGCCATGATTCGTTTGAATGATTGGGAAAAACCAACTGTTGATATTATTCCGCTTTTCGAATCTGTAGATGATTTACAAAATGCACATACTATTATGGAGCAATTGTATACCAATCCAGAATATGCGAAACACTTGAGAGCGAGAGGAAACAAGCAAACGATTATGCTTGGATTCTCTGACGGAACTAAAGATGGTGGATATTTAATGGCAAACTGGAGTATTTACCAAGCTAAAATTTCATTGACTAAAATTTCTAGAGAATACGGAATTAAAGCCATTTTCTTTGACGGACGTGGTGGACCTCCAGCTCGTGGTGGTGGAAAAACGCACAAGTTTTACGCATCTCTTGGACCAAAAATTGAGAACAACGAAATTCAGATTACGGTTCAAGGTCAGACTATTAGCTCTAATTTTGGAACTTTAGATTCTTGCCGTTATAATATTGAAAACTTATTGAGTGCCGGTGTTACAAATCAGGTATTTAGTAAAGAGAAAAATGAATTGAGCGCTGAAGAAACTCAAATCTTGACAGATTTAGCCAATTTAGGTTATGAGAAATATTTAAGTTTTAAAAATCATCCGAAGTTTATTCCGTACTTAGAGAAAATGAGTACGTTGAAATACTATTCTAAAACAAACATTGGAAGCCGTCCTTCAAAAAGAAGCAAATCTGAATCTTTAGATTTTGCAGATTTAAGAGCAATTCCGTTTGTAGGATCTTGGAGTCAGTTAAAACAAAACGTTCCTGGATTCTTTGGAGTAGGTTCAGCTTTAAAACATTTTGAAGAAACTGGACAATGGGACAAAGTAAGCGATTTGTATCACAATTCATTATTTTTCAAGACATTACTTGAAAATAGTATGATGTCATTAGCAAAATCATTCTTGCCATTGACTGCGTACATGAGAAAAGATCCTGAGTTTGGTGAATTCTGGCAGATTATCTACGATGAATTCTCAGAAACAAAACGCCTTTTATTGAAAATTGCAGATCACAAAACTTTGATGGAAAATTATCCTGATGGTATTGCTTCAATTCAAATTAGAGAGCGTATCGTTTTACCTTTATTGACAATTCAGCAATATGCTTTATTGAGAATCAATGAGTTGAATAAAGAGCAAACTCCAGACGAGGAATTGATTAAAGTTTATGAAAAAATCGTAACGAGATCTCTTTTCGGAAATACTAATGCAAGTAGAAATTCAGCTTAAAAATATAAAAAATGAGAGCAACAGAATTATTGGAAAATGAATATTCGGGTCATTTTGGTACTTATGTGAAAGCAGCAGGAGATGGAATTCTGATTGAAGAATTGGAAATTTCTCTTCACGAGTTTATTCGCTTTGTTCAAAATATTCCGATGGATAAATTTGATTATCGCTACGCGGAAGGGAAGTGGACAATCAAAGATATTATTCAGCATGTTATCGATACGGAACGAATTTTTTCTTATCGTGCTTTACGTTTTTCAAGAAACGATAAAACGCCTTTACCAAGTTTTGAAGAAAACGATTATGCAGATAATACAGATTCAAACAAAAGAAGTATTCAAGAATTACTTACTGAGTTTTCAGCTCTAAGACATTCAACTTTACTATTTTATAAAAGTTTATCTGAAGAACAGCTTAAGAGAATTGGAACTGCTTCTAATAATCCTATTTCTGTTCGAGCTTTAGGTTTTGTAATTATTGGACATGCCAAGCATCATCAAAAAGTTTTTGAAGAAAGATATTTGTAAAATATGCTTATATAAAAAAAGCTGTACTTAAAGGTACAGCTTTTTTGCTTTTATAAATGAGGCTTCGACTCTGCTCAGCCTGATAAAAAATAGTATTTATCAATTATCATATGTCTATCTAAGCGGAGTCGAAGCTTTTTATGCTTTTTGATTTTTTTTCTCAATGAATGCTAAACCAAACCTGATTTTATCGTAAGACATTTTTTCTTCGAAATGATCAAAATAAGGCTTTAAAGCATTAGGATTTTCTAATTCAATTTGCGCTTTTGCTATTTGCGAAATTTCTTCTTCAGAAACAAATTGACTTAAATCTAAATCATAACCATCAACATATAATTTTGCTAAATGAGAAATAATAGTTGTTTGGCTTAAATTTCGTTGTTCGGCAATTTCTGTTACAGAAATTCCGTTCTCAAATAACTCCAACGTTTTTTTATAAGTATTATCTTTTTTCTCTTTTTTGACAACCGATTTATTTCGATGAAATTCAATAATTGCATTTATAAAAGTATCGCCATATTTTTCTAGCTTAGCTTTTCCGACACCTTCAACAGCAAGGAAATCTTCATCAGACATTGGTCTTAAAACTTCCATTTGTCTTAATGAAGCATCACTAAATATGACATAAGCAGGAACTTCTTCTTCTTTAGCAATTTCGGAGCGTAATTTTCTAAGTGTTTCAAAAAGAGAATTTTTAACCACCTTTGGTTTTGCTTCCTTGATCTCACTTTTATCAATTACTTTTTTCACAACCGTTGTCAATTTTACTTTTTCTCCTTCAAACAAAACTTTTTTTGCGAATGGAGTAAGGAGGATTTTGTTGTGCTGATGAAAGGCAATTTCGCAATATCCTAAATTAATTAACTGAATAAGATATTGATTCCAATCGTACCAAGAAACGTCATCGCCAATTCCGTACGTTTTTAGCTCTTGATAATTTTTTTCATAGATATACGCGTTTCTCGAGCCTCTTAAAAAATCGACAATTACAGCAAGTGGTTCAGATTCTTTTAAACGTACAATTGCAGACAAAGCCTTTTGAGCGAGAATCGTCCCATCGAAAAAAGTTGGAGGATTTTTGCAAATATCGCAGTTTCCGCAATTCTCAATTACCAGTTCTCCAAAATAAGAAAGTAGAATTTTTCTGCGACAGCTTACAGCATCTGCATATTGTTTCATTCGATCTAATTTCGCAAGCTGAATATCAGAGTTCAATCCATCTGATGCGAATTTCTGCAATTGAATTACATCAGCGTAACTTTCAAACAAAACTGTTTCAGCTGGCAAACCATCTCGGCCGGCGCGTCCAATTTCTTGATAATATCCTTCTATATTTTTTGGAAGATTATAATGAATTACCCAGCGAACATTAGATTTGTCAATTCCCATTCCGAAAGCAATTGTTGCACAAACAACCTGACAATCATCATTGATAAATTGATCTTGAGTTTTTGCACGCGTTTCATTATCTAAACCCGCATGATATGCTTTAGCTTGAATTCCGTTTTTTTTCAGTTTTTCAGCAAGTTCTTCTGTCGTTTTACGACTCAAACAATAAATAATTCCAGATTCATTGGGTTTATTTTCAATAAAATCAATAATCTGTTTTACGCGATCTAGAGCAGGACGAACTTCTAAACTTAAATTTTTACGATCAAAAGAAGCAATAAATGTCTTCGGATTTTTTAAGTTTAATTGTTTGGATATATCTGTTCTCGTTGCTTTGTCGGCTGTAGCAGTCAATGCTAAGATTGGAGTAGAAGGGAAGCGGCTTTTCAAATAACCTAAATTTGTATAAGCTGGTCTAAAATCATGACCCCAAGATGAAATACAATGCGCTTCATCTATTGCTATCAAACTAATATTCAATTCATTAAAAGCCATATCTAAATAAGAAAGACTTTCAGGTGCGATGTAAACTAATTTGAAATGATTTGATTTTAAATTATCTATATAATATTGCTGTTCTTGTGAGGATTGTGAACTATTAATGTAACAAGCTGAAATTCCGTTAGTTTTTAAACTATCGACTTGATCTTTCATTAAAGCAATTAGTGGAGAAATTACAATCGTAATTCCTGGTAAAATTAGAGCCGGAAGTTGAAAACATATAGATTTTCCTCCACCAGTTGGCATAATTGCCAAAGCATCTTGACCAGATAATATAGTTGTAATAATGGTTTCTTGATTGGGTCTAAATTTTTCGAAACCAAAATTTTCTTTTAATGTTGCGTGTAAAATCTCTGAAGTCATAGGCTTGTATTTCTTAGTTTAAAGATTTAAATATAAAAATAATCTTACAAACTTTAAAATAAATAATTCATTTAGTTTAGTGGTGATCTCTCACAAAAAAAGGAACTCGAAAGAGTTCCTTTTTAATTTATTCAAAAGAAAATGAATTAATCTTCATCGTCTTCGTCTTCTTCGTCATAATCAGTATCTGCTTTGTCATCGTCATCATCCTCATCATCGTCACCGCCATCAGAATCAGGTTTGTCAAGATTATCATCATCTTCGTCATCGTCGTTGCTGATATCATCATCAAGATCCATACCTTTAACTGGTGCAATTGCATCTACATCAACATCTAAATCATCATCTTCATCGTAGTTTTCAATTCTGTCAGCAAGTTTAGTACTAATTTTTACCAAGTAAATTGTATCTTCAGTACGAACTTCTACAGCTTCAACCAATTCGTTTTTAGCATTTCTAAAACGGATTACATCCGAATCATCATAACCATCAGGAAATTTTTCAACCAAAAGGTTTAAAATTTCATTGGTAAGTTTGGCGTAGTCTACTATAACTCTTTTCATAAATTATTTTATAAATCTAATAAATATGCAAAAATTAACGGAGCAACAATCGTAGCATCCGATTCAATAATAAATTTAGGGGTTTTGATGTCTAATTTACCCCAAGTGATTTTTTCATTTGGAACTGCCCCAGAGTAAGAACCATAACTAGTTGTTGAATCTGAGATTTGACAGAAATAACTCCAAAATGGAACATCATGCATTTCCATATCTTGGTATAGCATTGGCACTACACAGATAGGGAAGTCACCCGCAATACCACCACCGATTTGGAAGAATCCAATTCCGTTTGAACTGTTTTTAGAATACCAATCCGCAAGGAAAGTCATGTATTCAATTCCAGATTTCATGGTAGATGCTTTCAATTCTCCTTTAATTACGTATGAAGCAAAGATATTACCCATTGTACTATCTTCCCATCCTGGAACGATAATTGGCAAGTTTTTCTCTGCAGCTGCATACATCCAGCTATCTTTTAGATCAATTTCATAATATTCTTCTAAAACGCCAGACAACAACATTTTATACATAAATTCGTGTGGGAAGTAACGCTCACCTTTATCGTCAGCATCTTTCCAAATTTTGTAAATATGTTTTTGTAAACGACGGAAAGCTTCATGCTCAGGGATACAAGTGTCTGTAACACGGTTTAATCCTCTTTCTAACAAAGCCCATTCGTCTTCTGGTGTTAAATCACGGTAGTTAGGAACTCTCTCATAGTGAGAATGAGCTACTAAATTCATGATATCTTCTTCTAAGTTTGCTCCAGTACATGAAATAATATGTACTTTGTCTTGTCTGATTACTTCAGCGAAAATTTTACCAATTTCTGCTGTACTCATTGCGCCAGCCATACTTACCAGCATTTTAGCACCATCAGCTAATTGCTGCTCGTATGCTTTTGCAGCATCTACTAATGAAGCAGAGTTAAAATGCAAGTAATGTTTTTCAATAAACTGACTGATTGGTCCTTTCATTTTTTTTGTTTTTTTTTTGAATTAAAAAGTTTAACCTTTTTGGATGTTAATGCAAATTAAGAATTTTAAATAACTTCTTTTACTTAACCTGCCGTTTTTTTATAACTTTTTTTTGTAGCCTAAAATCTTTAAAACATCGTCTGAAGTCTGTTGTTCTGAGAACACTTCTGTTGCCAGAATTCCGTTTTCGTCGCGATCAATTAAGATATGTTTTGGCTGTGGAATCAGACAGTGGTGCAAACCGCCGTATCCTCCAATTGTTTCTTGATAAGCACCAGTATTAAAGAATCCAATATATAAAGGTTTCTCTTTATTGTACTTAGGCAAGTAAATTGCATTCATGTTTTGCTCAGAGTTATAATAGTCGTCACTATCACAAGTCAGACCTCCCAACAGAACCCGTTCGTAAGTATCATTCCAGCGGTTGATAGCCAGCATAATAAAACGTTTATTTATAGCCCAAGTATCTGGCAAAGTGGTAATGAAAGATGAGTCGATCATATTCCATTTTTCTCTATCATTTTGTTGTTTTTGATACAAAATCTGATAGATTGCACCACCGCTTTCACCTACTGTAAATGAACCAAATTCCGTAAAAATATTTGGAACATCTACTTCAGCTTCATCACAAGCAATTTTAATCTGATTGATAATTTCATCAATCATATATTGGTAATCATATTCAAAGGCAAGTGAGTTTTTAATAGGGAAACCACCACCAATGTTCAAACCGTCTAGAGTAGGGCACTCTTTTTTAAGAGCAATGTAAACTTTAATACATTTTACAAGCTCGTTCCAGTAATATGACGTATCGTTAATTCCGGTATTGATAAAGAAGTGAAGCATTTTCAGCTCTAATTTATCATTCTCCTGAATTTGTTTTTTATAGAAAGAAACTATGTTTTTGTAACCAATACCTAATCTTGAAGTATAAAACTCAAATTTAGGCTCTTCTTCGGCAGCAATACGGATTCCAATTTTGAATTTTCCTTTAATTTCTGCTTGAAGCAAATCTAATTCTTCGTAGTTATCAATAATCGGAATAGTGTTTTTATGTCCGTTGTTGATTAATCTACCAATATTAGTAATGTATTCATCTCTTTTGAAACCGTTGCAAATTACATACGTACTTTTGTTGATTTTTCCATTTTCTAACAAATTCTCAACAATGTTCACGTCAAAAGCAGATGAAGTTTCGATGTGAATGTTATTCTTGAAAGCTTCATTCATAATATATTCAAAATGAGAGCTTTTCGTACAATAACAGTAGTAGTATTTTGCGTCGTATTTATTCTTTTCCATCGACTTTCTGAACCAAGCTTTTGCTTTATTGATGTTTTCAGAAATCTGAGGCAAGTAAGTAAACTTTAATGGCGTGCCATATTGCTCAACCAACTTCATTAGATCAATATTATGAAATTGTAAGTTGTCTTTGTTCAGTTTAAATTCCGCTTGTGGAAAGTAGTATGTTTGGTTTATTAGATCAGAATATTTTGTATTCATTTATTTATCAATGTTTAGAGATTGTAATTGTATTTAATTTTAGCTTTTTTGGGACGTAATCTTAAATTCAAACTCTAATATTGGCAAATATAATCGGAAGCTTTTCATGCTCCGCTTTTGTACATTGGAAAACATCAAAACAAAAAGGACTTTTACTATTATAAAAACGGTTCAACATTCTTAATAAAGAACTGTTGAGTCTGTTTCGGTAAGAGCTAAAATGCCTTTGCTGCTTGTTTGTTTTCATGGGGCAAATGTAAAAAATAATATATACCAAATGCAATGCTTTTGATTAAAAAAAGTTTAAGATTTATAATCCTCAAACGCTTCTAGAATCAATTTATTTTCAACGGATTGGTTAATTTTTATTTTTCCGATTCCTTCAATTAATGCAAATTGAATTAAACCGTATTCATTTTTTTTGTCGTGAATTAGCAATTCTAAGATCGGATCAATGTCTTTTTCTTCAAAAATTACATCGTCATAAATGTCTTTAATTACAGCTTTGATCTCTCTATATTCTTCTTGAGAAATTAATTCTTTTTGAAGTGAGATATAACTTTCCAAAATCATTCCGACAGCAATAGCTTCTCCATGAAGCAAAGTCGTCTTTTCTTCACTTTCTAAAAAGTAACCTTCAATTGCGTGTCCTAAAGTATGTCCGAAATTTAAAGCCTTACGAATGTTTTTCTCTGTTGGGTCTTGAATAACGATTTCATTTTTAATTTCAACAGAACGATAAATTAATTGATCCAATTCATCAAAAACAATTGACTTTAAATCTGAAAACTGTCTCCAATATGGCGCATCATATATTAAACCATGTTTTAGCATTTCAGCCAAACCAGAACGCATTTCGCTTTGCGGCAAAGTTTCTAAATATTGCGTGTCAATTAATACCATTTGAGGCACATTGATCACTCCAATCTGATTTTTAAGATTTCCTAAGTCAACCCCTGTTTTTCCTCCAACAGAAGCATCAACCATAGATAATAAAGTAGTAGGGATATTAATGAAATCTACTCCTCTTTTAAATGTAGAAGCAACAAAACCACCTAAGTCTGTTACAACGCCACCACCTAAATTAATAATAAGAGATTTTCTGTCGGCACCAAGTTCAGTCAAGATATTCCAGATCTCGATACAAGTTTCTATATTTTTGTTTGCTTCTCCAGCTTCAAATTCAATGATTTCGATTGCTAAATCAGTTTCTAAAAGTGGAATAAACCTAGACAAACAATATTCATTAGTCTGATCATCAACAATTATAAATATATTAGAATATTTACTTTCTCTTAAATGTTTATTTAAAGCTTCGTAAGCACTCTCATTAAAATGTACGAGATAATTATTGGCTTGAATAGATTGCATAGTTCTTTTAGTTAATTTAAAGCGCAAAATAAGGCATTTTTAGCTTAATAATATTCAAACTTTAAGGCTAATTTGTGTAAAATGCGGGTTTGCTTCTTTAAAATTAAGATAAAATTCTTTTATGTAGTAAACATTTACGTCATAAATTGATGCTTTTGACATTCTTATTAATAATATACAAAAATATGATGCCGTTTGATAAAGAATATTCAAAACACTCTCTATATTTGCATAAAAAATAAATTTAATGGAAAAGATATTCGACAACACTCAAGTTGCGTTTTCACTAAAAAGCGACACTGAGCTTGATAGAGCTTATTTCCTTTTCAAAATGATTGACAGCGAACCTCTTGTAAGAATTGGAACTGCTGTAACTAATTTTGCAATTAAAGCTCATTTACCAGTAGAAGGATTAATTCGTGCAACTGTTTTTGACCATTTTTGTGGTGGTGTAAACGAAAACGACTGTCTTACTGTTGTAGACAAAATGTTTACAAAAGGAGTATCGTCTGTTTTGGATTATTCTGTTGAAGGAAAAGAAGAAGAAGAGCAATTTGATGCTGCTTTAGAAATGACTTTAAGAACTATTGATTTTGCTAAAGAACGTTTGGCAATTCCGTTTGCAGTTTTCAAACCGACTGGTTTAGGCCGTTTCGAATTGTATGAGAAATTAGGAGAAAAACAAACTCTTGATCCAACAGAACAAGCAGAATGGGATAGAGTAGTGGCTCGTTTTGATAAAGTTTGTGGCGAAGCGCATAAAAAAGATGTTGCTTTATTAATTGATGGTGAGGAAAGCTGGATGCAGGATGCTGCTGATGAATTGGTTACCGATATGATGCGTAAATACAATAAAGAAAAAGCGATTGTATTTAACACGTTACAAATGTACCGTTGGGATCGTTTAGATTATTTGAAAAAACTTCATGAAGTTGCAAAAGCTGAAGGTTTCTACATCGGAATGAAATTGGTTCGTGGCGCTTACATGGAAAAAGAAAATAAAAGAGCGCAAGAAAAAGGTTATGTTTCTCCGATCTGCGTTTCTAAAGAAGCGACAGACGTTAACTATGATAGTGCTGTAGAATATATGTTGGAGCACATCGACAAAATGGCCATTTTTGCAGGAACTCACAATGAATTGAGTTCATACAAATTAATGGAAATGATGGCTCAAAAAGGAATCGCTAAAAACGATCCTAGAATTTGGTTCGGTCAATTATACGGAATGAGTGATAATATTAGCTATAACTTGGCAGAAAACGGCTATAACGATGCTAAATATTTACCATTCGGACCTGTAAAAGATGTTATGCCGTACTTAATTCGTCGTGCTGAAGAAAATACTTCAGTAGCAGGGCAAACAAGCCGCGAATTATCTATGATTAAAGCAGAACGTAAGAGAAGAAAAGGGAAATAATTTTTTAGTTTTCAGTTTTCTGTCTCAGTTTGCAGATAAAAAAAACTCCAATCGATAAGATTGGAGTTTTTTTTTGAATTTACATTTAAGAGTTGCTAAATTGTAAATTACTTAAGTTTTTATAAATTCCGTTTTCTAAGTTTATTAATTCTTGGTGCGTTCCTTCTTCAGAAATTTTTCCACTATCTAAAACCAAGATTTTATCTGCATTTCTAATTGTAGAAAGACGGTGCGCAATGATAATGCTTGTTCTTCCTTCCATTAAAACTTCCAAC
This sequence comes from Flavobacterium sp. HJSW_4, assembly GCF_042436695.1. Lineage (NCBI taxonomy): Bacteria > Pseudomonadati > Bacteroidota > Flavobacteriia > Flavobacteriales > Flavobacteriaceae > Flavobacterium > Flavobacterium sp. HJSW_4. The sequence continues at coordinate 234,005 of NZ_JBHNPP010000003.1, read as the reverse complement.
GCTTCTTGAACTAGTTTTTCGCTTTCACTGTCTAAAGACGATGTAGCTTCATCTAGAATCAAAATACTTGGATTTTTAAGCAATGCTCTTGCAATTGCGATACGCTGACGTTGGCCTCCAGAAAGCTTCACACCGCGTTCTCCAACTAAAGTTTCAAATCTCTCAGGGAATCCATCAATAAAATTGAAAGCATTGGCTTGTTTTGCAGCTGTAATAATTTCTTCTTCAGAAGCATTTGGATTTCCGTAAGCTATATTTTCTCTAATTGTTCCACCAAACAAAATTACATCTTGAGGAACGATACTCATATTTCCGCGAAGATCTTCTAAATCATAATCGTAAATATTTTTTCCGTCAACTAATATTTCTCCAAAAGTTATATCGTAGAAACGTAAAAGAAGAGAAGAAATCGTAGATTTTCCGGCACCACTTGGTCCAACGATCGCTATTTTCTGTCCAAATTCGGCATTGAAATTTACATCTTTTAAAACTTGAACTTCTTTTCTTGACGGATAACTAAAAGCAACATTATTGAAAGCTACATTTCCTTTTATCTTCTCAACTGCAGAAAGTCTTGGCTTAGCATTAATTTCCTCCGGAGTTTCTTCTAATAATTCGAAAACACGTTCTGTTGCACCAACCGCTTTTTGAATCTGCGCATACATTTCGGCAATACCACCAAAAGAAGCGCCAATAAAAGTCGTATACAATACAAAAGAGATTAAATCTCCAACACCTTCAACTTCGCCTTTGATCGTTAAAGTGATTCCGTACCAAACTACAGCAACAACGCATCCAAAAAGGCAGAGAATAATGAATGAAGCAAAATACCCCCTGTATTGACCGCCTTTGATGGCAATTTTTACAATTTCTCTAATCTTGTTTTTATAACGCTGAATTTCATACCATTCGTTAGCAAAAGCTTTTACATTACTAATTCCTTGCAACGTTTCTTCAACAATAACTTGACTTTCGGCAACTTTATCTTGTGTTTTCTTTCCGTATTTACGAATAAATCTTCCAAAAATTACAGCAGCAACCGCCACAATAGGAACAATTGCCAACATCATTAAGGTTAATTTTGGACTAATATTTCCTAAGATTATAAAACCTCCAATAATTAGAATAAACTGACGTAAAAATTCAGCGATTGTGGTACTGAAAGTATCTTGCAATTGCGAAATATCAGCACTAATTCTGCTGTTAAGTTCTCCAACACGTTTCTGAGAATAAAACGACATTGGTAATTTTATAAGATTCTCATATAAAGCAAAACGAATGTTTGAAAGTGAGTTTTCTGTAAAATTGACAAATAACGAAATTCTAAAAAAAGAAAAAATGGCTTGAAGAATTAAGATCGCCATTAATCCCATTGCGATTTCGTTTGCTCTAGAAAGATCTTTGTTGGTAACACAATCTACCAACATTCCCATTAATTTAGGAAAGGCTAGGGCAGTGGCACTTGTTAAAAATAAGAAAATCAAACCTAAGAAGAATTTCCATTTGTGGTTTTTAGCGTATTTAAAAATTCTGAGTGCTTTTTGAAGGGAGTTAGAGGTTAATTTAGCTTTCGGTAAATCATTTTCTTGAAATCTTGCCATTTGAATATACAATTAAGGTGCGCAAAGGTATGACTATAGCAAATGAATACAAAAAGAATATTCTGAATTAGCTTTGGAGGATTCAATTTTTAACTAAAATTTAGAAATTACAGATTTTTTCACTTTTTTAATTCCTTGAAAAATAGATTTCTAAATATTTTATTGAAATTATTTTTCACATTTTTCCAAAAAAGGCTTGGAAATATAAAATCTAGCTGTATATTTGCACTCGCAATCACAAACGATAGCAACCTAGTAAAATAGGGCGATTAGCTCAGCTGGTTCAGAGCACCTCGTTTACACCGAGGGGGTCGGGGGTTCGAACCCCTCATCGCCCACAGAATTACAAAACTCCAAAGTCTTAAGATTTTGGAGTTTTTTGCTTTAAATCACCGAAGCTTATTCAATAGGTTGAGCCCAATCTGAATTTCTAATTAGTAATAGCCCTTGAACATAATCGCTGGTTGAGCAGTTTTTGTTTTCGATTCCCATTCCTGAAACGATACTCATTAAACCGAAACTTTTAATCAATCTATTTGACTCTCTGTATGGAGAGTTTTCTTGATTCAAATCAAAAAAGGTATTAGTATTGCTATTGGTTAATTCTTTTAACTCGGCTATGCCGCTATGATAAAGAAGAAAAGGATTATCGCAGGTTATACCTAATTTTGTGTGTTCTTTTCCGCTTTTTAAAAAGAAAGGCAAATATTTAGAAGGTGCAGACATGTTACAATCTAAATATCTAGAGATTATTGTATAGGTTTTGTTTCCAAAGTATTTATCTTCCTTTAATAGAACGCCAAAATCTTTCTTTTTACCTAATTGTTTTTGTAAAACATGAGCTTCTCCAAAATAGCCGTAAATTTTTTCATTTTCAAGATTATATCTTTCGCATAAAGCCTTAAAATTAGAATACAGAATATCTTCTCTAGAAATTGAATTAAATTCCATTAAGTTTTTTTGAATAAACAAAAGATCTTTAATAACATCATTATTTTCATTATTTTCATTTTTTGCATCTAAAATCATTTTGGGCAATTTTTCTTTCGCCCAATTAATAAATAATGAATCTTGTATGGGAAAATTATCAGAAAAATTTATTTTCTTCAATAAAATTTTCAAATGCTTTTGAGTTAGTTTTAAATTCTGAATCTTATCAATTCCGTAAACTTGTATTTTTAAGTTTGGTAAATTAGACTGATTTAGCTTATAAATTTCAATCCATTTTTCCCTATAATCTTTGTTGTTGTGACCGTGATAAATTATCCACGTATTTAAAACATAATCTAACAACTCTTCATTTCCGGTATTCAAATATTGGTTGAGAAAATACGCCTGACTAAAATCAATTTCAGCTAAATGAGATCGCATACCTACTTTAAGATTCAAATATTTAATAAGATCGGCATCGATTTTAATAGTCTCTTTTACACCATGAAATTCTCCAAGCAAAAAAAGATTATTTTGTAGCAAATAAGGATCTAAATTTTTAAAAGATAAGTTTTGATTTTGATTAACAGATTCAAAAAGTTGTTTATTTTTCTTCCAATATTGTAAAGTTTCCTCTCCGGAATATGCATCATAATTTTTCAAAGAAAAGCTATAGACAAGACATAAAACTAAAATGCTTACTAAAAATTTAATTCCTTTTTTTATAACTTTTTTCAATACTATCAATTTAAATAATTACCAAATACAAAAGACTTTACAATTTTATCTGTTTTGAAAAGAAATCCTCGATTACCACTTTATATTTTGGTAAAGCATAATTTATTATCTCTTCTCTCATTTTATTATATCTTTCAATATCATTCTTCAATATTTCCTCATCATCATACATTTTTGGATACTTCACTTTTGCCATTTGAGTAATTTTAGAAATATCATTTAGTTTTAAATAAATGATTTCAGAAAGCCTAAAGTTATTCGTTTCAAGACATTCTTCAAATTCTTTTAGATCTCCAATTCCTGCTGCAAAAACATTTGTTTTTCCTTCAGAAATCATTGAAATACAAAATGGGTACCACAATTCTGCTGGGATCAATTCTCCGTTTTCTATACAGCTATTAATTTTATTTGCTATTGTATTTTCACTTTTCAAGAAATCATTTTTAATTCGATTTCCCGAAATAATATTTAATTCTTTTTCAGAATATAAGATTTCTTCAACCGAGGGATATGCAACTTCAGATATATTGAAACGAAAAATTATTTTTATCTCAGTCATTTAGAATTAATTGTTTTCAACTTAGCAAAAAATAGGATTTAAAACGTCCATTTGCATAAATGGTAAATTATAGAATTGTTTCTATATTAGCACACTAAATCATTTAGATTAATCTGATTTTTCAGCCTAAATCTAAGATATATAATTTTAAACACAAAAATTGGCAAAAAAAAAATCTAATTTAAATTGGTATTTTATACTTGTAGGGATTTTGATGTTTTATTTTGGATTATCCAATAATGCGATATCTAAAAAATCAGAATTACAAGAAATTACAGTAGAACTGCAAAAGGACATTGTCAGCGCAAAGGGCAGAGGTACCGCCGATTATAAATTTTGGGCCACTAACTTTAAGAATCGATTTAATATTTTGAACGCAAGCATTTCCAAAGGAAAAAAGGGCGCTGTAGAAAATTTAAAAAAGGGCCAAAAAGTCGATTTATTAATAAAATCATCCGATTTTAAATATCTTTCTGAAGGCAAAGATGAGATTACTGTTATCGGCCTTAGTTTAAATGGAAACTCTTTAATGACGCAAGATGAATTCTATCATAACCGAGAGTTGTACAAAATTCGACAAAACATAATTTCTTTCTTTTTAGGCTTTATGCTACTCTTAAACGGTTTAGCAAAAATTCCACAGAAGATCAATTACATCCTTATTGGAACTTTTATCGTTGCAATAGCTATTATGCGATTCTTAGAGATAGGTATATATTAAGATTGTTATTTGAAAAATGCATCATAATTTTCTTTTTTAGATTTTTGATATTTTTCGATATAAACATCCAAAAATCCACTTTGTTTTAAGAATTGTAATGGATCTTTTACATTCAGAATTTCGTCGATTGCTTTTTGCTTGTCTTTCTGTTTATTAAAATAAGATTCTGTTATTTTATAGCCTATCCAATAGCCTAAATCATTTGGTCTGTCATCTTTATTGGAAGTTCCATATAGCCAATCTTGATTGTCTGTATTTTTAAGTCTTGAAACAAATTCTTCACACAATTTATCCTTATGCTTTGCTCCATATTGGTATGAAAACTGGTTAATTGATTCTCCCGAAATAAGTTCGCCAATAAAATCTGCGCCACCTTCCATCAAACACCATTTTAAGAGCATATCTTTACCAGTTATATTTTGCTGATAATGTATGAGTTCGTGTGCAATTAAACCCGAAATTCCATCTAGATTTTGAAGCTTTTCTATTCCGACAACAACACCTTCTGGAGCAGAAGTTCCACCTGAATTGAATCTTCCATAAACAAAATAAATAGGAGGGAATTTTGCCTTTGGATACCAATATTTTAATGCGCTGTAAATAGCTCTTACTCGCTTTTCTTTGGAAGAAAGACCGTTCAGTACATTTCTTGAAGACTCATAATCTGCTTTTCTTTTCTTCACAACACTAAAAAGAGAATCTGCATTGATTATTCGGTATTCTGTAAAAGCTTTAACGCCAAGAGAGCCTTTTTGCATGTACTCAACAAATGGATTTTCTTTCGTTTTGTCCATTTTATCAAAAGCTATCCAGAAATTTTTCGAATCTTTTGTTTCAAAAATGGCGTCTAAAGGATTATCTGAGAAGTTATTTTGCCCGAAAATAGGCACATGAAAATAAATTAAAGCAATTACAATAATAAACTTTAGCTTCATACGGTTTCTTTTTAAGGATGTTATTCTATAAAGATTTTAAAATCAAAGACATTAGAAAAATACTCTTGCTGTTTATCTTCTAAAACTAGCAAACCATTAAAATACGCTATTTCAAATCGGCTGCTTTCTGAAGATAAATGCTTTAACCTATAATTGTAATCAAGTTCTTTTTGAATAGCATTAATTATGTCTAGAGATTCTTTTTTTTCGATTTTAAACCATTCGTCAATATCAATTGGTTTGCTTATGCTGAAAATAACTTCACTATCAACGTTTTGCCTTTTAAATAAAGCCAAGCAAAAATGATAAACTGTTTCTCTTGATACTAAAATCATTTTTTCAGTAAAATGTAAATTATACGTAATTCTAAAATTAGCATCATCTTCAAGCTGAACTCTAATTTTATTTACTTCATTTACAAAAACGACTGATTTTAAGAAAGTATCAAATCTGTAATTGAAATTCTCTGATAAAATTTTTAAGTTTTCGATGATTGTTTTATCCATTAAAACGGATTTTGATTTTCTTTATTTTCATGCGAATATAAGTAAAATCTTATTGCTTTAAATTTTAAACTTTAATTAAACGATTGCAAATCTTTAGAAAAATCAATAAATTACATCAAATAAAAATTAAAATTATGCAACAACAAAAAGACTGGTCAATAGATGAAATTCAGAATGTTTGGCAGCTGGTTTCAAAACTTCACGACGGACAAAAATATGGAGGATTTAATGAAAACGAAAGAGTAGAATATCTTAATCATATCGGAAGTGTTGTTTTTGAGGTTTTAAATGCTGTTCGATATACTGAAAATATGAATGCCGATCTAGCCATTAAATGCGCCATGCTTCATGATACGATAGAAGATACCGAAATGAAATATGAAAAAGTGATTGACTTATTTGGTAATCAGGTTGCGTCTGGAGTTCTTGCTTTAACTAAAGATGATAAAATCGAAGATTCATCAGAAAAAATGCTTGACAGTTTGAAAAGAATCAAACAACAGCCAAAAGAAGTTTGGGCAGTTAAAATGGCGGACAGAATCTCAAATCTACAGGAACCTCCATTTTATTGGAACGATGATAAAAAACTAAAATATATGGCAGAAGCAGAAACCATATACAACGAGCTGAAAGATGGAAACGAATATTTAGCAAACAGACTAAAAATCAAGATAAAAGAATATAATAGGTTTCTTAGTTCAAATCAATTAGTATGATAAAAAAACTCCTCAAGAAATGAGGAGTTTTTTTTGTTTCTTTATTTTATTCTTTCCTTTATTTCATCTGCAATTAATTTTGCAGCTACAGGTGACCAGTGAGTATCAGCAAAATAGTACATGTCTTTTTTACTTTCCATATTTTTTGACAGTAATTCTTTTGAATCTATATAAATGTAATCTTTTTTAAGTTTTTTTAAATTTTCAAAGAAAATCGGTTTTGTAAAATTTGTCTTATCTGCAATGTATGAATAGTACATGTCGTATTTATCGGGAGCTGGCAATACAATTAATTTTACATTTTTCTGTTCAAGTTTCTTTGCTAAAAAATTCAATCTATCATTAAGCTTTTCAACCTTATTTAATGAGTTATTTCTTTCTAGTGAATAAAGGTCTCGATTTAAGAAAAGTAATTTATTAGAGTTATTGCTAAATAAGTTATTGTCGTTAAGTTCTAGATTAAAAACTTTATTATTAGATAAATAATTTTTATTAATAAAAAATTTCAAAAGTGAGAATGGAAATTTTAAAGTTGTTTTAGAAAATAATTCATAATCATGGTTTTGATGTCTTAAATGGTTATCCTTATTTAAAGCATATATCTCACTAATAGCCATTTTTCGATTGAGATCTGCACTTTCTGCATTATAAATAATATTTCGTTCTATATTTTGAAGTATCACATAGTCAATCTTGTAGGTTGAAAAAAAATCTCCATTAATTAGTTTGAATATAGCTTGAATTTGATTTTCAGCTTTAAAATTATCAGCATTCAATACGCTAAAATTTTCTGCTAGAATATCATTGTATCCAATAGAGTCACGATTAGAAAATGAGTCTCCAATAGTCAGAATTTTGAATTCTTTGCTTTTAGTTTTTGATAATGATTCAAGTTTTACTTTTTTATTTGAATCAAGGATTCCCATATACCCCTTATCCATGTTTGGTATATATCCCAAGCGCAATAAATCAGGATTCTCCTTATCAGAATAAAATAGGAATGAAATCAGATATAAAATAAAGAATGGTAAGATGAATGGTAATGTTTTTAGAATAAACTTTTTCATAGCTTAAAATTGAAAATATATGAATTCTGATTCCTTTCCTCCAAACCAAAAAACTAAAATGATTATTACATAATAAAAAGCATACCTAAAAAAAGGTTTCCATTTTAGACCTAAAGAAGCAATTGCATATTCTTTTTCCCTACCAAACCATTCTATCAATATAAATATTATCAGTAAAACAATTAAGGAAGTTGGTCTAATTGTTGGAATAGTAAATAAAGAGCTTGAAAATATTTGCGAAACGTAATTAAATGCATCACTTAAGCTTTCTGCTCTAAAAAATATCCATGCAAATACTGTTAAGCCGAATGTAATTACAATAGAAAGAAAATCTTTAAGACTTGGAAAAAGTTTTCCTTTTGCAACAATTTCTATATTATTTCTGTTAGTATTAAATAATATTGAAGGCATAATATACAAAGCATTTAGTAAGCCCCAGAATATAAAGGTCCAATTTGCTCCATGCCAAAATCCGCTTACTATAAAAATAATAAAGGTATTTCTCACTCTCATTAATGTACTTACTTTACTTCCTCCTAAAGGAATATAAAGATAATCGCGAAACCAGCTTGAAAGTGAAATATGCCAACGTCTCCAAAATTCTGCGATATCTCTTGAAAAATAAGGGAAGGCGAAGTTTTTTAAAAGATCAATTCCGAAAAGACGAGCAGTTCCTAGAGCAATATCAGAATATCCTGAGAAGTCTCCATAAATTTGAAATGTAAAAAAGATTGCTCCAAGTACGTGATCGCTTCCAGAATGGCCTATCGAATTATTAAAAATTTCATTTGCATGTTTTGCGCATTGATCAGCGATTACTATTTTCTTAAATAATCCCCATAAAATTTGTCTTAAACCGTCAACAGCATTGTTATAATCAAAAAATCGCTCTTTTTTTATCTGAGGCAGAAGATGAGTTGCGCGTTCAATTGGTCCTGCTACCAATAATGGGAAAAAACTAACAAATAAAGAATAATCAATAAAGTTTTTCTCAGCTTTGATACGCCCTTTATAAATGTCTATTACATAGGATAGACCATGAAATGTATAAAAAGAAATACCTACCGGTAGAATAATCTTAAGTGTCCATAAATTGGTTTGTAATCCAGTATTTTTTAAAGCTTCTGCTAAAGATTCTACAAAGAAATTATAGTATTTAAATACTCCTAGAAAACCTAAATTGATTGATATACTTAACCAGAACCAAAACTTTTTTTTGTTTTGATTTTCTGTATCAGCCATTTTAATTCCAGTGAAGTAATCTAATAATGTTGAAAAAATAAGAAGAAATAAGAATCTATAATCCCAACAAGCATAAAAAAAATAACTCGAAACAAGTAAAAGAATATTTTGAAGTCTTAGATTTTTCTTAGCCAAACACCAATACAAAAGAAAGACAATTGGTAAAAAAATGGCAAAGTTTATAGAGTTAAAAAGCATATGCTATTAAAGATGTTTATAAATTTCCAATCTTAAATATTTAAAAAATATTTTTGGCGAATATAGAAAACTAACTTTTAAAATTACTTTAATGAGGTTCTATTTTTCATTCATGATTTAAACATTCTCCTTAGTCAATCTATCCAATTCTTTCAATAAAGTCGGAAATCTAAACTCGCCGGCCATACTTTCCACTTTTTTATAAGCTTCATCCAAATCAATTCCGATAGAAGTAATGTACAGCGGTTTCTTGCTGTCGCCTCTAAAAAGCGCTTTTTTGTTCTTTCCTATAGAAGCAAAATTGGTTTTAGCTACACCAATAATTGGAATTTCCTTATTCAACTTTTCGTATAAATAACCGCCTAAACCATATTTGTTTTCATCATCCAAATAAACAAAACCATCAACGACAATAACATCAATTGTAGAGAGATCAATTTGATTTAATAAACTCAAAATGCAAGGCAATTCTCTTTTGTAGAATTCTCCAGGAATGTATTCTTCAATGTTGTCTATGGTTTCAGAATGAATTTTAAAGTTTTTGTCTTCATTCCATTCTGCGAATTCAAGACAGATTGTTTTTGCTTTTTGGTCAAAATAATAAGTGTCAAAAGCTAAGATCATAAGGGTATTGTATATTTATTTTGAATTAATTTTCTGCAACTCTGAGTGCATTTCATTTAAAAATGTCTGTTGCCTGGAATCATCCTTGAAATAACGCTGATAATTCACACTACAACTTTCTACGTCGGCTATATTTTCTTTATTAAATGACCAATCTTCTTTATTTTTAATTGTAATCCCTAAACCATCACTACAGCTTTGCCAAAGTTCTGAAAATTTAGTTTTTTTATCGGCACTTAATTTGCTGAAATCGGCATAAACAGTATAACCACGCATTTCCGAATTAAAAAATTCTTCAATCCAATATACAGGAACGCCGCCCCAATCTATCGTTTGTCCTTCGGGTAGATTTATGCTCGTTAATCTTTGTTCACTCATTTTATGTTCTTGCTTTCCTTTCGCAAAAAAATGTTCATTATAAGTCAGTTTTGTTCCTTTTGGAACCATTATATTTTTAACCAACATAGTTTCGGTAGTAATATAATAAGGATAGTTTGGAGTTGAATTTCCTCCTGTTGGATTCATGTTTCCAACACATCCAGTAACTACCAAAGTAAATAATGAAGTAAATGGTCTTAAAATTTTCATATTTAATATTTTACTAATGGCCCAAATATGGCGCTGACATTCTTTCTGTTTTAATATATCTTTCAGAAACAGTATCTGTATCTATAGGTTTCATTATACTTTTGACCTCTCTTAACCAGCCTTTTTTATCTGGAACAAAACTTTCAATTAATGCGCCACCATGATATGGATCGTAGTAATTAACGGTAAGAATTAAGGTATCTCCTTTTACTTTGTAAAATCCCTCTCTACCAATTTTACCTTTTATAGTAGCATATTTTTGAATATTTGCTACAGTCGATTTAGTATTTTCAAAAGTAAAATCATATTCGATTAAGGTATCTTTCGGAGTTTGTTCAGACATTAAATCTTTGATGTCATTTTGATAAACATCATAAACATGCCCTTTAAGTTTTATTTTTGCTATTCTCTGGCTCTCTTTTGCAGTATTATTAGAAACGGAAACTGGTACTGTTTTTTTTATTTTCTTTTGTTGAGAGTGTCCGCTAAAAGTGCTTAAAAATAAGGCAAATACAAGAAGTATAGTTTTCATGTCAATTAATTGGAATCGTTTATCTTTTTTAGTTTTAAAAGATTTTTTTTGGAGCTAATATAAGAAATATCATCAAAATTTAGAGGTAGTTAATTTTAATATAACTATTCAATTTAAAAATTCAAACGAAGTTTTTGCGAAATTAATTGATTAAATTAGTTATCAATAAAATCTTAAGTTTATGAAAACTAAAATCATATGGGCCAACTTGGTCTCACACGATATACAGAAAACGATTCAATTTTATACTGATCTTGGCTTCAAACAAAATGGACAAGAAACTAAAGAATTGGTAAGTTTTGTATTTGGAGAAAATGATTTTGTAATTAATTTTTTCGAGCCTAAAAGATTAGAAGATGCTATAAGAGGAAAACTTTCTAATACAGCAGTAGATAACGAAATTGTATTTTCTTTGTCTGCATCCAGTGTAGAGGAAGTTGATCTTTGGTATCAAAAAATAAAAGAAATCAACGGAACCATTTTTTCTGAACCTGAAAATTTTGAAGTTGGTTACACTTTTGGCTTTTCAGATCCTGATGGTCATAAATTTAATTTTTTATACTGGCCGGGAATGTAGTTTTTTTTGCCATATGACAAATTCTCAATAAAAACTTATGCCTAACTTTCGTGCATGAAAGAATTAGTAAATTATATATTGCAGTTTGGTAATTTGAATCAACAACAGATTGATTTGATTTTAACGAAAGCCCGAGAAAAAGAAATCAAAAAAGAGGAATATTTTTCTGAAGCCGGGAAAATTTCTGCTGAAGTTGGTTTTATTATAGACGGAATAATGCGCGTTTGCTACTACAACAACAAAGGCGAGGAAATTACAAAATACTTTATAGACGAAAACAATCTAGTTGTAGACTTAGAAAGTTTTGATAATAATATTTGTTCGTCTGCTTATGTACAAGCGGTTACAGATTGCAAAGTTATCGTGTTTTCTAAAGCCGATTGGCAAGAATTGCTAGACACAATTGTAGGTTGGGACACCATTGTACATAAAATCATTTCAAAAGCATTAATCCAGAAAGTAGCTAGAAGAAGTCCATTGGTTTCAGAAGATGCAACAACTCGTTATTTATCTTTTATGGAAATGTTTCCAAAAGTAATTAATAGAGTTCCGCTTTCGTATTTGGCTTCGTATCTTGGAATCACGCAATCTTCTTTGAGCAGAATTAGAAAAAATATCCGCTAAAATCGCTTTTTGCCATATGGCAAATGTTTTTGTTTTTTATCGGTCGAACTTTGCTCCAGATAATTTAAAAAGATAAAAATGAAAACAGTATTAATTACAGGCGCAAATAGAAGCATTGGTTTAGAAACTGCTAAACAGCTTTCAGAGAAAGGATTATTCGTTTATTTAGGAACTCGCGATCTTGCAAAAGGAGAAGAAGTAGTAAAAGAATTAAATGAAAAAGGATTTCAAAACATTCAAGCGATTCAAATTGATGTTACAAATGCAGAAAGTGTTTTAGCGGCAAAAAATATCGTTGAAAAAGAAAAAGGCAAACTAGACATTTTGATTAATAATGCTGGAATTTTAGGAGATATTCCGCAAGATCCTTCTACAACTTCTATAGAAAACATTCAAAAGGTTTTTGATACGAATTTCTTCGGAGTAATCACCGTTACACAGACTTTTATTGATTTATTGAAAAAATCAGATAGTCCTAGAATTAGCAACATTACATCTGGACTTGGTTCTCTTACTTTGCACAGTGATCCAACTTGGAAATATTACGCAATCAAAGCAGTTTCTTATGTTTCTTCTAAAACCGCTTTAAATGCCTTTACAGTGACTTTGGCTCATGAGTTGAGAGATCTTCCATTCAAAGTAAATTCAATTGATCCTGGCTATACAGCAACCGATTTTAATCACCACAATGGACCTGGAAGCGTAGAAAGCGCTGCAAGTTTCATTATAAAATACACTTTAGTGGATGAAAATGGGCCAACAGGAAAATTCTTTAGCAATGATATCGAAGACGAAAGCGAGGAGAGCCCTTGGTAAAAATAAGAAAACCTTTCAAAGTCGTTGATTTTGGAAGATTTTTAGCATTTTAATAACGATTCGTTTTCTAGAAAAGTGGTAAATTTAGCCCGTTATTAATTTTAAGAAGCAAAAGAATGTCTATTACAACCGAAGCAGAATTAGCAGGAATGAAAAAAATAAGTGAAGCAGTAGCTTTTACTTTAAAAGAAATGAGAAAATTTGCCAAACCTGGAATTTCTACAAAAGAATTAGACGATTACGGCGGACAAATTTTAAATGATTTAGGAGCGAAATCTGCGCCATATTTAACTTACGGATTTCCTGGTTGGACTTGCATTAGTGTGGATAACGAATTTTGCCATGGAATTCCTTCTGAAAAAAGAATTTTGCAAGAAGGTGATTTAATTAATATTGACGTTTCGGCTGAATTAGACGGATTTTGGTCAGATAATGGAGGTTCTTTTGTAATTGGAAATGACGTAAATGAGCATCAAAAATTGGTTGAAGCTTCTCGAGATATTCTGCATAAAGCTATTCATAATATAAAAGGTGGCGTTCGTATTTCTGATATTGGATTTTTAATTGAAACAGAAGCGAAGAAACGCGGCTACAAAGTAATTAAAAACCTAACTGGACACGGAGTAGGGAGAAGTCTTCACGAAGCCCCGCATGAAATTGCTAATTACAGAGACCGTTTTAATCAAACGAGATTTAAGAAGAATTCTGTTGTAGCCATTGAAACTTTTATTTCGACAACTTCTACATATGCAGAAACCTTAAACGATGGCTGGACAATGGTTGGAAATAAAGGCGGTTTTATGGCGCAACACGAACATACAATTGTAGTAACAGAAGGAAAGCCAATTATTTTGACAGAAATGAATGAAATTTGGAATTAAAAATCCGATCAAAATAAAACAAAACTCCATTAGCAATAATGGAGTTTTGTTTTATTTAGGCTAATTTATTCTGATTAAAAGCGGCAACTAATTTTTTATTTGCTTCTATAATTTTCTCAGGATTAATCATATTGGCATTAAATATAAAATCGTAATTTTTATCTTTTGGTTTAAATTGGTTTACGCCATACGCTATACTATCAGCAGGGATATTTTTTGTTATAATTGATCCTGCACCAACTACCGAATTTTCTCCAATAACAATTGGACCTAAAATTTTGGCACCGTCAGCGATAATAACATTTTTAGCAATAATTGGATTTCCAACATTTTCCCATTCGTTGGTTATTTTATTGTATTTCAAATTGGCACCAATAGATACATTTTGAAATATAACCACATTCTCACAGATTTTAGAAGCCACAATAGTACATCCGCGTCCGTTGTGCGCAAACAAAACACTTTTGTCCATTTCTGCGCAATTTATTTCACAACAATAAAACTTCTCTAATAAATTACCTGCAATTTCTTTTAAAAATCTATTTTTTGAGTGGCAATTAATCTTAATTAATCTAGCAAACATTTGTTTTAATTTCTTTTATCTAACATTTTTCTTTAGACCTCTAACTCACAATTTAGAATCAAACCGCTTCCCAAAGCTCAATTTTATTGCCTTCTGCGTCCATAATATGAATAAACTTTCCATAATCGTAAGTTTCTATATTGTCCAAAATAGTGACACCATTTTCTTTTAATTGCGCTACTAAACCTTCAATATTTTGAACACGATAATTGATCATAAAATCTTTTTTTGAAGGCAAGAAATAATGATCTCCTTTTGGAAACGGACTCCATTGCAGGGAATTTACCTGATCAGGATTCTCCAAATCTCTCGAATCAAAGCTCGAAGAACCCCAAGCATTTATATCAAAACCTAAATTTTTAGTGTACCAATCTTTTGTTTCTTTCGGATTATCCGAATAAAAAAAGATACCGCCAATTCCAATTACTTTTGGTGTTTTATTATCTTGATTTTCCATAGAAATAACTTTTTAGTTGGAAGAATTTTTCTAGAATCTAAGGTATAAAATATTGCTCGTATTTTTATTCTATTTGCTTTTGAATTATATTTACATAAACGCATTTCTAGCAAAATCATACTATCATGAAAACGGAAAGAATTTACAAATTACTATTTTCTAGCGTATATCCTTTATACATTCAAAAAGTAGAAAAAAAGGGAAGAACAAAAGAGGAATTAGATATCGTAATCAAATGGCTTACAGGATATAGTGACGATCAAATTAAAGAACAAATTGAAAAGAAAGTAGATTTCCAAACTTTCTTTGCCGAAGCTCCAGAAATTAATCCAAATGCGTCTAAAATTACTGGAGTTATCTGCAGTTATCGAGTAGAGGAGATCGAAGATCCATTAATTCAAAAAATGCGTTATCTAGACAAGTTAATTGATGAAATTGCGAAAGGCAAAAAGATGGAAAAAATATTAAGAGAATAAAAAAAGACCTTCAAGTATTTGAAGGTCTTTTAATTTTTAAACTCTCAATAAACCGCGAAAACCTCTCGCAGCATAATAAGAATCGGCGCCATTATGATATACAAAAACCGTATTATATCTGAAATCTGAGAAAATTGCTCCTCCCAATTTTCTTATTTCTGGCGGAGTTAAAATCCAGCTCGAAGTTTTAGCATCAAATTTTCCTAGTTTTTGCAATTCTTTGTATTGCTCTTCATTCAAAATTTCAATTCCCATTTCTTGCGCCATGTTTATTGCGCTATCCGCAGGTTTATGTTCCTTTCTTTTTTCGAGCGCTTCATGATCATAGCAAATGCTTCTGCGACCTTTTGGACTTTCTGCTGAACAATCTACAAAAAGATATTCATCAGTTTTGCTATCATAACCAATAACATCTGGTTCACCTTCAGTTCTTTCCATTTCGTCAAGCGACCATAATTTTGACGGATTTGCTTTTAATTTGACTTCTATTTTCGCCCAATCTAGATTTTCATGTCGATTTTTATTCTTTTCAAAACGCTTTTCAAGAATGCTTAAAAGTTCTTCTTGTTCGTTTGCTGTTAGTTGTTTTTTCATGATTTGAGGTTTTTAATTAGAAGTGCATTTTCTGTTTTCTGGTCTGAAATACCACGAAATTACAGTTAAAACAATTAATAATATCGGTCCGAAAAGTGTTGAAGCGTCTTCTTTCATCGCCAAATGCGAAACTACAGCACTAGACATTGCAAAAAAGAAACCAGCATAAGCCCATTCTTTCAATAAACCGAATTTAGGAATCAAAATGGCGATAACGCCTAAAAGTTTCCAAACTCCTAAAAGAGTCAAGAAATAAAGCGGATAACCTAAACGCTGTATCATTTCAGCTTCTTCTTTCATTGGTATAAGCTGTACAATTCCCGTTGATGTCATTCCTAAAGCCAACCAAAGCGTGGCGATCCAATAAATAATTTTATTACGTTTTGTCATGATTCCTTTATTTTAGTTTAGTTACAATTTCTTCTAATCTACTGTGTGCCATATTTAAACCTTGCGCAAATGGCAGTTTTAACTGAGTCGTTCTATGCTCGATCGATTTGTAAATAATCTGCATCGTTAATTTACTAGTATCGTCTGTTAGTTTTTCGAACTCTAAAAATTCCAATTGAGGTGCAAAATTGATGTTTTCCATCTCAAAAGTTCGCACTATTTTTTGGTTTGGAACAAAATCATGAATAACACCATTAGCTTTAAAAACTACATTTCCATTCGCATCACTCGTTTCAAACTCCCATCCGCCGTATTTTTTATTTTCAAGTTTCAAGACTTTTGTTCCCATCCATTGTGCTACAATTTCAGGATCTTCGTAGGCTTTAAACAATAATTCTAGAGGCAAATCAAATTCTCTTGTAATTACAAGATCATGTCGGTCGTCTTCAGCATCAATTTTGGTCTTTTTTTCCATGGTTTTATTTTTTATAGTTTTTCATAATTGATTCTAACTTATTAAAACGATCATCCCACATTTTTCTAAAAGGCTCGATGAATTTGTCAATTTCTTTCATTTTTTCTGGATTTAAATGATAATAAATTTCTCTTCCGTTTTGTGTCTGATGCAATAATTCGCATTCGTTTAGAATTTGAATATGTTTTGAAATCGTCTGTCTTGACGAATTAAAATTCTCGGCAATTGCCCCAGGAGTCATAGCCTGAATGGCAACTAAACTTAAAATAGCTCTTCGAGTAGGATCGGCTATGGCTTGAAAAACGTCTCTTCTAATTTCCATTACGCAGTTATTTGACTGCAAATATAATGAAGTCATTTGACTGCGCAATATTTTTTCCTATTTATTTTCAAAAAGAAAACCTTCAAACTTTTCAATTTGAAGGTTTTAAGTATTTTTTTTAATTGAAATTAATCTAGACCTGCAAACTGAAAAGGTTTCGTTTCCTTGAAATTTATTAATGATTCACCTGAATAATTTTCATTATTAGCTAAACTTAATTTCTTGATTTTTCCCTTTTCACTAAAATCTATTTTACTAAATTCAACCCAAATCACATTCGGATTCAGAACATTATCAAAGTAATAAACCAAATTCTTTTGATCTGCAACAGTTCTCCAACGAGTAGAGGAGATATTTGGTTCGGTTTCAGAAGAAATTCCAAGAGGAACAGAACAATTTCTGATTACTCCAAAAACACTTGCTAAAGCCGTTCTGGTATTATCTGTTTTTGGAATTGCATCTATATAATAAGAAGCTCTCACAAAACGATCTGCCGCGCGATTAGTCCCAGGAAGCATAATTGTACCTGGAATTCCTTTCCAATAAGCATTAATAGCCAATTGTTGGTCGAAAATCGGAGAATTAGTCATTGCCACATATTTTCTATCGTGATGAATAACCAGCTTACCATTTATATATTCGAAAATAGCATTGTCTCCGCTAGAATCTGAAATAGATAAATGCACAGTTGCAAAAATATTAGTTCCCGGAATATGAGAAGAAGTAATAACAAAATCGTTCTTTTCTAATGCTGAAACAGCTTCATTAACTGTCGAAAAATTGTCTAAAACATATTGAAGCCATAAAGAAACAGCCAAACCTTTTACTTTCCCATTCTTCTCAAATGCAGGATATTGTGATTCTACCAACCACAAAAGATTGCCAACAAGTCCTTTTTCGTTCATTCCATCAGAAGAAGCAATATCCCAAGAACTCGTAATTACGCTTCCGTATTTGGATTTCCATTTAATAGAACTAGTTCCAACTTCGCCAGCTCTTTCAATTCCTCGAGGAAAAATCCACAAATTGGCAGGAATTTCACCTTTCCAATCCATAGAACGCGCAGTAATGATTGTTCCGTTTAAACCTTCGTAAACTACTCTCGTACAAGGAAGAACAGTTTCGGTTATCAATAAAGTAAAAGCAAGTAGGATAGGGAAAATTCTGTTTTTTGGTTTCATAAATTTAAGCATTTGATTAAACGTTAAGTCTTGATTTTCAACAGTGTATTTTAAGGAGAAATAGCTTTCTAAAAAGCTTCTCTGCAATTTACTGATTTTCTGTAAAAAATTGGCTATAAAATCGAGCGCTATAAAATTAAAAATATTATTTAGAATAATTATAAATAGTTTTGAATTGGAATAAAATAAACTTAATTTTGGAGCCTTCAGAATATATTCTAAATAACATCAAATGATAAAAAATATACTCAAAATCTTAAAAATTTCATTCCTAATACTTCTTGTTCTAATTCTTATTGGATTTTTATTTGAACAAATTGCACGCTTTTACTTTGACAGTAAACGACCTGATAATAATGAGTTTGCGAAGATTGACGGAAGAAATATTCATTATAAAAAGCTTGGAAATGGTTCATGCACTATAATTTTTGAATCTGGTTTAGGTGGAGATTATTTGCATTGGCAGGAAATTCAAAAGAAACTTTCTAAAAAATATACCACGATTTCTTATGACAAAGCCGGAATTTTATGGAGTGATTCTTCTAAAGACATTTCATTAAAAAGATATTCTAATGATTTACAAGAGCTGTTAGAACAAACCAATTGCCCAAAACCATATATTTTGGTTGGACATTCTTTCGGCGGAATTACTCCTAGATTTTTTATTCAAAAGAATAAAAAAGATATGGCAGGAATTGTTTTTGTTGATGTATCGCATCCTAAACAAATGAAGAAATCGTCGGAGGCATTAAGAAATTCTGTTCAGCCGCCGCCAAGAATGCTTTTAAGCTTTTTGAACGAAATAGGCGTAATCAGAATACTTTACAGCAATGTTGCTTTTACATCTGCCGTTCAGAAAACACATTGGTTCAACCAAAATGTAAAAAACTATTTCTATCGTATTTTTGATGGAATGATGACAGAACTTGAAAATGATGAAAAACTCATGAATGAAGCTTCTCAAATTAATGATTTCGGCTCAATTCCGTTAACTGTTATCACAGCAAAATATCCTAATGGAGTAGAAGGGGCAAGAGATAAAGAACTAGAATACGAATATTTAGCCGTTCATAATGCGTTGCAAATCGATTTATTGAGATTGTCATCAAACAGCACACAAATTTTCGCAACCAAAAGCGGCCATTATATCACACTTCAGGAGCCAGATTTAATTTGCAACGAAATTAAAAAAATAGCGCCAAGATAATTCTCAGCGCTAATTCTTTTTATTTTAAAGCAAAATATTCTTTTCGATATTAATTTGTTCCAAAAACGACTGATCGTGTGAAATCACAATTAAAGTGCCTTGATATTCATTGATTGCCGTAGTCAGGATTTCGATATTCTGAATATCTAGATTATTTGTTGGCTCATCTAGAATTATAATTTCGGGAGATTCGTTGCTAATGGTCAAACAGCAAAGCATTAAACGCATTCTTTCGCCACCACTTAATGCATTACAAGGCTTGTCCCAATCATTTCTAGAAAATAAAAAACGATTTAATCTCATTTTTATATCGTGCTCTTCTAAACCGCAATCATTAAAAACCTGAGCTTGCTCGTAAATTTTCAGATTTTGGTTTAATAAAGAATAATCCTGATCGATGTAAATTGCTTTTTTTGCCAAAGATGTAATTTGTCCTTTTGTTGGATTCAATTCTCCCAGGATAATTTTGATTAAAGTTGTTTTTCCAGAACCATTTAATCCCTTTATAACTAGGCGATCACCAGACAGAATTTCAAAATTGAGATTTTCTTTCCAAAGATCTTTTTCGCCATAACTGTAATTGATTTCTAAAGCTTTAAAGAGAATTTTTCCTTTAAGAAAAGAAGCATTATTAAAACCAAACTTCATTTGATCAATTGCTGGAAGCGAAGAACGTAATTGCCTCAAATCTTCAGAAATACCACTGATTTTCTCAGCATGAACATCTTTCATTTTCGAACTGCTGTTTTCAGCTTTATTTCGAAGCGTATTCATCATAATTCTGGCAACACCAGACTTTTCTTGTTTCTTTTTTCCTCTAGAATCCAATTTATTCTGACGTTCGATGCTTTCTCGTTCTTTTTCTTTGGCTTTTTTCAAGGCCTTTTCTTTGCTCTGAACATCTTGTTCTAAAGCATTGTTTTCTATTTTTTTCTGTTCGCTATAAAAATCATAACCGCCGCCATAGACCGAAATTTCATTTTTGGTCATTTCTAAAGTCTTATTCAAAAGATTAAGCAACGTTCTATCGTGACTGACAATTAAAAGCGTGCTTGACGTTGACTTTATAAAATTATACAGCAAAGTTCTTCCCGCAAAATCTAAATGATTGCTAGGTTCGTCTAACAAAACCAAATCGGGTTCGTGGATCATAATTCCGGCCAAAAAGACTTTTGTTTTTTGTCCTCCACTTAAAGTTTCCATTCTTTGATTTAAATCCAAATCGTGCAATTGCCAATAAGACAAAGCTTCATTGCAACGTTCTTCAATTGTCCAATCGTCATCTAGTAATTGAAGATTTTCTTCGGTTACAAGACCTTCAAGTATTTCTTTAAGTGAGGTTATTTTTTCCTTTATATGTAAAGCTTCAGCAATAGTCAAATCATTAAATTGACCGAATAATTGTGGCACAAAATAAGGTTTTGAATTCTGAATAATCTGTCCAGAAAAAGGCTGTAATTCACCAGCAATAATTTTTAAAAGTGTAGATTTTCCAACACCGTTATTTCCGACCAAAGCGGTTTTGTCGTGATTGTTTAGCGTAAAGCCAATGTTTTGAAACAGCATGTCTTTATTCTCATGCTGATATGAGATATTTTGAAGAATAAGCATAATTCCTTTCTTTTATAGATAAATATTCTAGCAGCCACAAAGTTGTGGGCGCTTACTTAATTTTCCTGAAAGAAATTATTTTTCACATAGAGCAGTGCTTATTTTAAGAAGTACAAAGGTATTTATTTTAGTTTTAAAATCAAAAAAACCATTCTTACAATAGTAATGAATGGTTTTTTTATATCGAATTACAGTGTAATTCCTATTTTAAATTTTATCAAATGTTAGTTTGGCTTCTTTGGTGTCTAGAATTAATTTATCTTCTGTGATAGTGCTTTCGCAAACATAAGGCGTTCCAACTTCGTCTTTAATAACAAGTTTTTTACCTTTTTGTGTTAACGCGTAAGTTCCGTCCGTGATTTCACGAAGCAAGTATCCAGTAACATGCCCGTCTTCAGTAAAAGTAAGCATTCCATTGGTTAAAATCGCGTTTTTTGTAGAATCAGAAACGGCTTCTTTTGGTTCTACAGCAGTAACTTTCCATGAATTCACAAGCTTGTCTCTTTTCATATGGCATGAAACAATTAATACAACGACAGCAATGGCAATTACGAGGGTAAATAATTTAGAGTTTTTCATGATTTTGTGATTAAAAGTTAAACAGGAAAAAGTTACAAAAAAAAATGACATTAAAATATTCGTAATCAAATATTTATAAAGATTTTTTTTACTTCTTAAATCTAATAGCTTTTAATACGGAAAGCCTTTGTTTTCGGAACTTGAACTGATAACCAGCTATTTATAAAACAACTCGAAAAATCGTTTAAATTAATAAAATAAGCTTTTTTAGTTGGCTTAATTAAGAGTTAAAGCCCCTAAAATTTCCTCATACATAAACGGACCTCCAGGATAAGTTGCAGTATAATCTAGATTCATCCAGACTTGTCCGCGCTCGTCTATGTGGTAATGGAGTTTTTTGCCGTAGCTTTCTTTTACAAAAAGAACATTTTTAATCAAATAATTGACTTTTTCCAGATCAATCATCGAACCAATTAAAATTTCAGGATAAATATGCCCTTTAGTATGAATAAGACGAGGAGTTCCGCCGATTGCGCGCACGGCTGCAGCCATCAAAATAGAGTGATCATCGCAATCGCCTGAGAAATACTCAAGAGATTCGCTGGCGGTTGCGATGTAATCACCTTCTTTTGGATCGTTTACATAATTCCATCTGCCATTTATTTCTTTAAAAACGGCAAAACATTGAATTATAGTTCGATAATCTGAATAACCTCTAATACCTTTAAAATGCTTTGTAGTTGCCATAATAGCAAAATTTCGCACTTTAGGATTTTGGTATTCTATAGCATTTATAATCTTGGTTTTATTAGGAAACGGAAGCAGTTTTGCGACAATAATATCCTGCGGAAAAGGGTTGTCAGACATGGTATAAATCATAGAATTATAATCTTCTGAGATTTCGCTAAAACCATAATTTCCAATTACCGATCCATAAAATAGAATCAGCAAATAAACTGCAACACATAAAATAATTATTGTTCTGAGATACATCAGAAGAAAAAATATGGCTGCGAAAACAAAAATAAAGATGAATACACGATCTAGATTGAATGCCCATTCTAAATCGATTAAATTTTGATGCAGTATGATGAAAATCGGTATCGTAATCAAAAGACTCAACAGCGAAATAATAATCCTATCCCACGGTGATTTCACCTGCAGCTTGGATTTTAAATACGGTAAGTCAATTTTAGGGAATTTCATCATACGAATCAAAAAGCAGTATTACAATGCTTTTACTGTTTCTACAAAAATACTTTTTTTATCAATAATTCCCAGATCAAATAATTGATTTTGAATTTTATTAAAAGATTTTTCTGTCAAATTTTTCTGTGACCACTGGGTCAGTTTCAACCATTCTTTAATATCTTCTGCTTTTTGATTAAAAAGTTTAGATAATTTCTTGTCAATTTCTGGAATCTCTTTAAAATCAACTG
Organism: Flavobacterium sp. HJSW_4; assembly: GCF_042436695.1. Classification (NCBI taxonomy): domain Bacteria; kingdom Pseudomonadati; phylum Bacteroidota; class Flavobacteriia; order Flavobacteriales; family Flavobacteriaceae; genus Flavobacterium; species Flavobacterium sp. HJSW_4. The sequence goes on along the minus strand of NZ_JBHNPP010000003.1, from coordinate 210,896 downwards.
TTGTTTTGTTTATTATTTTAAGAATCGTTTCCACCGTTTTAGCATTCTTTTTCAAGAATTCATCACGACCAACAATAATAAATGAAGGCCAAGGAGTAGGGCAGTCGTCAATTCTTCTAAAAACGCCTTTATCTACAAGAGGTTTAGTCATAAAACGTTCCCACATAAAATAATCGGCTTTTTTATTCGTCAAAGCATCAACAGCACCATCTATGGTATTTACAATTTCAAATTCAAGATCATCCATTTCCCAGCCTTGCTCATTTGCATTTACATAAGCCATTAATTGTGATCCCGAACCTAATCTCGAAATAGCAGCTTTTTTGTTTTTAAGATCTTTCAACGTCTGAAAATCAGATTTTGCATCTACGTGAATTCCCCAGATTAAAGGCGACTGAACATAAATCTGAACGATTTTACTCGGATTGCCCGCCGAGATATCTTTTAGAATTCCTTCAGTTAAAATTACCGCTAAATCTGTTTCTCCGTCGCGAAGCATTTGGCACATTTTCCCCGTTCCTTCGGGTACATTTGTCCATTGTAAGTCGATGTTCTCTTCTTCAAATTCGCCGTTTTCGATGCATAGATGCCACGGCAAATTGAAGTGTTCCGGAACACCCGCAATTTTGACAGTTTTCATTTATTTTAAGTTTAAGTTAAGTTGCTTGGTATGCGTATGCGTAATCCTATGGTTAAATTGGGTTAGTTTTATTTGTTAAAGTTATTTTCAACACATAGAAACATAGTTTTTGTAGATCTTGAAAAAGGCGTTTCACTAATTTCAGTTCATCCCGAAGCTTCAGGACTATGTGTTATAGCTTGCTTTTCTGTAATCTCAAACAGATTTAATAAAATCTATGTTTCTATGTGTTTAAATTAAATTTTAATTTTTCAATAAATCAGCCCTGTGTTTTTCTGAAAGACAAGGCTCTGCAAATTCGATAATATCTTGTGATTCGTATTCCGTCAAAAGGCTTCGAACCAAAGAATAATCTACATCTTTAGCTATTTCTGCAGCAAAAAAAGTTTCATTTAATCCTTCAGACAAGCAATTAAGTGCTTTTAATTTCTCGCGAATGATTTCTTTGTCAAAATCCTTTTCTAAAACAGCAACCTGAATAATCGAGTTTCCAGAATTCTGAATTGTTTTTCTATGCATAAAACGTTCTTCTGTTTCGTCATATTCAGCATAAAAAATGTCATCTGTAGCAATTAAAGGCCCAAAAAAAGGAATATTATCCAATTTAAAAAGTCCTTTCTCTAAATCTATAATTTCTGCCCACATGGTTTCAGATACTACTTCGTCTAGATAATCACTATAGTATTTAAATAATATTTTTTTATGTGTTTCCTGTTCCATTATTCAATTTCGCTAATTACAGCTTTTAAAGGTGATATTACGATTCTGTAGCCATCTGGATCCTGAATCATTTTTCCATTTTCATTCCAAAATGGATTCAGTAATGGTATGACTGCAATATTCTGTTGCGTTAATTTATTTACTAATTTATCATAATCTGCAATAGTTTTAGGGTATAAAACCATTACGTCATCTTCATCAAAAGTATGTTTGGCCGCGACTTCAGATTGAGTAAACTCTAAATGCCAGTCTAAGCCCGGTTTTCCGATAAAGACGCCATCATAACTATTATGATTTTCAAATCCTCCCAATCGTTCAAACCCGAGTACATCTACATAAAAATTTTCTATTTTTTCTAAATCATTTGTATGTCGTGCAACTCGTAAAAACATAATTTTTATGATTTTATTTGATTAATATGATGTTCCAAATGCTCTACATAATCGGTCATTAAAAACTTTAAATTAGTTTCCTGCTAATTTATTTAAAGTATACGCAATCAATTCATCTACTGCTTTGTACGGATCTTCACTAAAAGTTCCGCTAGCACGATTTGCAATAATAGCGTTAAGCGATAATGCGTTGTGGCCTAACAAAGCAGAAAGCCCATAAATTGCTGCTGTTTCCATTTCTAAATTAGTGATTTTAGTCTCATTAAAACTAAAATTATCCATTTTATTATTCAATTCTTCATCTTGAATATTTAAACGCAAAACCCTTCCTTGAGGTCCATAAAATCCACCAGCTGTTGCTGTAATACCTTTGAAAATTTTATCTGATTCGATCAATTTTTCTAATGCCTCAGAACATTGCGTTACATAAGGTTTTCCTTTTTTTGGATCCCAATTGGTGTGTTTTACAAATGCATCTTCGATTTCAGTAATTGAAACATCATCAATTAAATACGAACGAAGCATATTGTCTAAACCTAACCCAAATTTTGACATTACAAAACTATCAACAGGAATATCTTCTTGCAATGAGCCTGAAGTTCCAATTCTAATGATATTTAGAGAAGTCAGTTTTTCTTTTGGCTGACGCGTTTCTAAATCAATATTGACTAAAGCGTCTAATTCGTTTATTACAATATCAATATTATCAGGCCCAATTCCTGTAGAAACCACAGAAATTCTTTTTCCTTTATAAATTCCCGTTTGGGTTTTAAATTCTCTTTTTTGAGTAGAATATTCGATTGAATCGAAAAATTGAGTAATTTTTTCTACTCTGTTTTGGTCACCAACAAAAATAATGTCGTGTGCTATATGTTCTGGACGAAGGTTTAAGTGGTAAACGCTTCCGTCTGGATTTAATATCAATTCTGAAGATTGTATCATTTTTCTAAGGTTCAAAGAGGCAAAGACGCTAAGGTTCTGAGGTTTAATAAATACTGCTTAAAACTATATAAGCTTGTAAACTTTTATTTTGAAAAACTCCTATTTTAATTTCTAGCGAACTTTGCGGTTATTTTTTTATTTTTTTTAATCTAAAATCAGAAATCAGAAATCTAAAATTTCTAACCTCCAACTCGTTTGGTTTTGAATCCTTTTTCTTTTAGGATTGCCATAATTTTATCTCGGTAATCTCCTTGAATTATAATTGAATCATCTTTAAAAGTACCGCCGACGCTTAATTTGGTTTTGATTTCTTTGGCTAAAATTTTAAAATCTTCATCAGAGCCTTCGTAACCTTCAATTATAGTAGTTGGTTTTCCTTTTCTTTTTTCAAATTTACAAATCATAGGTTCTTTCTGAACGTAAAGAACGTGTTCTTGTTCTTCAACTTGCTCAGGTTCATTCGATTCTTCGTGATCTGGAAATAGATTTTTTAATTGATCTTTTAAGTCCATGTTTTTTTTTTATTCTAAAAATAAATTCGAAGCATAAAGATATTTAAAAATTAAATTCCAAACCCCAAGAAAAACTCGGAATTTGGAATTTTAATTTTAGAATTTATCTAAGTTTATTTTTTAATCAAACCTAATTCTACTAAACGTTCGTATAAAAACTCACCTGCAGTAATATCTTCATATTTCTTAGGGTTTTCTGCATCAATACAATTTTCAAGGCAATCCAAACGCATATCGCTCACTGGGTGCATGAAAAATGGAATTGAATAACGTGAAGTTCCCCACAATTCTCTTGGTGGATTTACCACTTGGTGAATCGTAGATTTTAATTTGTTGTTAGTGTGTCTAGACAACATATCACCAACATTTATTACTAATTCATCATCCTGAGCAATAGCATCAATCCATTCGCCATCATGATTTTGAACTTGTAATCCTTTACCTTGAGCTCCCATCAACAAAGTGATTAAGTTGATATCACCGTGAGCCGCCGCACGAATTGCGTTTTCTGGCTCAGAAGTAATTGGAGGGTAGTGGATTGGTCTTAAAATTGAGTTTCCTTCTTTTGCATATTCATCAAAATAAAACTCATCTAAACCTAAATGTAAAGCCAAAGCTCTTAAAACATAAACACCTGTTTTTTCTAGTTTTTGATACGCTTCTTTACCAACAACATTAAAACGTGGTAATTCGGTAACTTCAACATTGTCTGGGTATTCAGAAGCCCATCTTGAATCTTTGTCAACGTATTGACCAAAGTGCCAAAATTCTTTTAAATCTCCTTCTTTGCGGCCTTTAGCATGTTCTTTTCCAAAAGAAACATACCCTCTTTGTCCGCCAATTCCAGGAATTTCATAATTATGCTTAGTTTCTATTGGCAAGGCGAAAAAGTTTCTAATTTCACCATAAAGTTCGTCTACCAACTGATCATCAAGGAAATGACCTTTTAAGGCAACGAAGCCAATGTTTTCAAATGCACTGCCGATTTCATTTACAAATTTTTGTTTACGTTTCGGGTCGTCCGAAAGGAAATCACGTAAGTCTACACTAGGAATGTTTTGCATACTTTACATTTTTTATTTTAAAGAAGAAAGGTGTCATAAGCACCTTCCGCTAACAAAGGTAGATAATATTTTTAGAAAATAATCTTAAGCACAAGCATTAAAAGCAAATTTCTGATTAAATTTTATTTGAAAATCCAATAAAACTAACGCAAATTGTTATATTTGAAACACTAAAAAAAGAAAAAATTACATGATTTTTTACCGACAAAACCTTACTGACACCGAGTTATTAGATTTATATAAAAAGATATTAAAGCCAAGATTGATCGAGGAAAAGATGCTCATCTTAATTCGACAAGGAAAAGTTTCTAAATGGTTTTCTGGAATAGGACAAGAAGCCATTGCGGTTGGTGTTACTGCAGTTTTAGACCAATCTGAATACGTACTTCCAATGCACCGAAATCTTGGTGTTTTTACAACAAGAGAAATTCCGCTTCATCGTTTGTTCTCGCAATGGCAAGGAAAAGCTAATGGTTTTACAAAAGGTCGTGACAGAAGTTTTCACTTCGGAACTCAAGAATACAATATTATAGGAATGATTTCGCATTTAGGTCCGCAGTTAGGAATTGCTGATGGAATTGCACTTGCGAATAGACTTCAAGACAATAAAAAAATTACAGCTGTTTTTACAGGAGAAGGCGCAACGAGTGAAGGTGATTTTCATGAAGCTTTGAATATTGCCGCAGTTTGGAAACTTCCTGTAATGTTTATCATTGAAAATAATGGTTACGGACTTTCGACGCCAACCAACGAACAATATGCTTGCGAAAACCTTGCTGATAAAGGAATTGGCTACGGAATTGAAAGCTGGATTATTGACGGAAATAATATTGTTGAAGTTTACAATAAATTATCTCAGCTTAAAAAAGAAATGCAGGAAGATCCTCGTCCGATTTTATTGGAATTTAAGACTTTCAGAATGCGTGGGCATGAAGAGGCGAGTGGCACAAAATACGTTCCTCAGGATTTAATGGATCAATGGGAATTGAGAGATCCTGTTACAAATTACAGAAAATATTTGACTGAAAATGGAATTCTAACTGCTGAACAAGACGAACAATTTCACGCTGAAATCAAAAAGGAAATTGACGAGAATTGGGCAATGGCAAATGCAGAACCTGAAATTGAACCAACTTATAGTGGAGAATTAGATGATGTTTACAAACCATTTCAATATGAGGAATATACTCATAATTCTGATTTTAAAAATGTTCGATTTATAGATGCCATCCGTAACGGTTTAGAGCAATCTATGTGGCGTCATAAAAACTTAGTTATAATGGGACAAGATATCGCTGAATATGGTGGTGCCTTTAAAATTACAGACGGTTTTGTTGATGCTTTTGGAAAAGACAGAATACGAAATACGCCAATTTGCGAAAGCGCCGTGGTTTCAACTGGAATGGGATTGTCAATTAATGGATATAAAGCAATTGTAGAAATGCAATTTGCTGATTTTGTTTCAACTGGTTTTAACCCAATTGTGAACTTATTAGCAAAATCTCATTACCGCTGGGGTGAAAATGCGGATGTTGTCGTTCGTATGCCTTGCGGCGGAGGAACTCAAGCAGGACCTTTTCATTCACAGACAAATGAAGCTTGGTTTACTAAAACTCCAGGTTTAAAAGTCGTTTATCCAGCATTTCCTTATGATGCAAAAGGACTTTTAAATACTTCAATTAATGATCCAAATCCTGTTTTATTCTTCGAACATAAATTATTATACAGAAGTATTTATCAAGATGTTCCGACAGATTATTACACTATTCCTTTAGGTAAAGCAGCATTGGTTAAAGAAGGAAAATCGGTAACGATTATTTCTTTTGGAGCACCAGTTCATTGGGCTTTAGACACTTTGGCAAAACATCCAGAAATCGATGCTGATTTAATTGATTTAAGAACTTTACAGCCTTTAGACACAAAAACAATTTTTGAATCGGTTAAGAAAACAGGAAAAGCAATAATTTACCAAGAAGACACTATGTTTGGTGGAATTGCAAGTGATATTTCAGCTTTAATTATGGAAAATTGCTTCGAATATCTTGACGCTCCAGTAAAACGTGTGGCAAGTTTAGATTCGCCAATTCCGTTTACAAAAGCATTGGAAGATCAGTTTTTGCCGAGAGATAGATTTGAGGAAACTTTATTAGAGTTACTAAGATACTAAGATCCTGAGACCCTAAGTTTTGAAAACTTAATAAACATAAAAAAGGATGAGTAAAACTCATCCTTTTTCTTTATTATATTCTCTGAGGAAAAACTCAGAATCTTTATTTAGTCTCTACTTCAAACAATTGCACTTGACTTTTCAATCTTTCGATCAATAAATTCATCATTCGTTTGTTTAAATCAGAAGAATTCTGAATGTATGTATTGTATTCTTCTACTGTAAAAAGCGCCATAACTATTCCTTTTAATGAATTTCGAAATTTTATGTCTTTTTGAATGGAATTTTCGATTGTCTGCAGTTTTTTCTCAACTGAATAAGAATGGAAATCAGGTTTGTTTTTGTTTACATAATTAATAAAAACAGCAATAAATAAATCGTTTTGAAGTTTTAAAATCGGCCTGATTGTTTGGTTTTGAAACAACTCATCTGCTGAAGATTGAGCACTTACGGTTCCTAAAGTTTCGCCTCTGAATTCTTTTAAAAAAGTGTCTCTATCTTCCATGTTTTTTCTTTTTAGTTTTATTTAAAGTTAACGAAATAATCCCACAGTAAAACCTATTTTTGTTTTTATAAAAATAAATTATGCGATTATTTCTGTTTATATGTTTATTACTAGCTTCTTGCAATTCTAAAGAAGATAAAGAAAAATACAATCATCAATTATATCGTGCTGTAAACAATAAAGACACAGCAATTTTGGATATTCATATCAATGATAAACGTTTTTACGGACGTTACGAAATTAGTCATTACGGAACTGGAAAAGATTCTGGCGATGTGCGTGGCGATTTGCGAGGTGACACGCTTCGTGGAGATTATCACTACATTTCTTTTGGAGGAGCTTGGAAAAGAGTTCCTTTAGCACTTTTAAAGAAAGATCAAAAATTATTTTTAGGAACAGGAGTTATTGGAACTTATTTCAATCTTCCATGCTATGTTCCAGAAGTTCCAATCGATTATAAAGAATCTGGATTTATTTTCGAACGAATAGAGAAGGAGTAAGTTTTTTGTTTCAGGTTTAAAGTTTCAAGTTGCTGAAATAGATTGTGTGTATTTTACCGCAATCCCGATAGCTATCGGGAGCAAGGTTTTTTTGACAAACTAAACGTAGTAAAAACGCAAAGTTCGCAAAGCTTTGTCTAAAAAAACTTTGCAAACTTTGCGTATTCTTTGTGTCTTTGCGGTTAAACCTATCCTATCGTTGACGGCAATTCAAAAATTTCAAGATCAAAATATCTTACCGAAGCCATTACGTGATCAAAGATATCGGACATAATATATTCGTAATTAGCCCAGCGTTTATCACTAGAAAAAACATAAATTTCCAACGGAACTCCATGCGCAGTTGATTGTAATTGTCTACACATGATATGCATATTTTTGTTCAATCCAGGATGATCGTTCAAATATTGCATAATGTATTTTCTAAACAATCCTAAATTGGTCATATTTCGGCCATTTAGCGAAAGCGTTTTATCCACTCCTCTAAGGTCGTTATATCGGTCAATTTCCGCTTGACGGCTATCAATATAAGAAGTTATCAGTTGTACTTTTCTTAATTGAAGTAAATCTTCATCATTTAAAAAACGAATTGTACTGCTTTTTATCAAAACGTGTCTTTTGATACGTCTTCCTTCGGATTTTTGCATTCCGCGCCAGTTCTGAAACGAGTCTGAACTTAAAGCGTATGTTGGAATTGTGGTAATGGTATTATCGAAATTTCGAACTTTTACAGTCGTCAAATTGATTTCGATAACGTCTCCATCAGCACCAAATTTATCCATTGTAATCCAATCTCCAATACGAACCATGTCGTTTATGGCAACTTGAACACTCGAAACAAACCCAAGAATTGTATCTCTGAAAATCAAGATAATAATAGCTGAAAGTGTTCCTAAAATGGCTAGCAATTCGCCTTGTTTAATTCCAAACAAAGTCGAAATAATCATGGCAACTCCAAAAATCCAAAGCACAATCATGATAACCTGAACGAAGCTGTCAATTGGTTTGTCGCTGTATTCGGGCTTTTGTTTTAAATAATCGCGTAACGAATTAAAAATGGTTCTTACGATCCATAATCCTAACAATACAATATAAATCCCTACAATTTTTCCGAACATGGATTCCCAATATTCGTATTTATCTAAAATAACAGGAACTGCTTTGTAGATAAAGAAAAACGGAATTAAATAAGCTGTATATCTAGTGGTTTTGTTTTGAATTAAATAATCGTCAAATTTGGTTTTTGTTCGCTGAGCAAAAACGGCAGTCAAAGTGACTAAAATAAATTTGGCAACATAATATATAACGTATGCCAGCGCTATTAAAATAGCAATATTAAAGATTAGGCTGGTGTAAGACGCAAAATTGCGACTCATTCCCCAATCTCGAAAAATAGGATATAAAAAATTGAATATTTTCTCCAAGAGCTTATGCATTTTCCAAATACTTTTTCTCTACGTAAAAAGTTCCAAACGGAATAAGCGAAGCAACCAGAATAATTCCGAAAGTTTTTAAATCCCAATTCATTGATTTTTTCAATAAAAATGCTAAAATGATATATCCGATAAATAAAACACCATGTGTCATTCCTAACGGACGTAATAATGTATGATAAAGTTCAGGATTATTATTTTTGATAATCAACATATTAGCAAACAATACTAAATAAGAGATTCCCTCTAAAATGGCAGTAACTTTGAAAATCTTAAGCATGAATATATTTTTTAGGTTTTAAGCCAGCAAAATTAAGGATTCTGGATTGATTTTAGAATTTAAAAATTCAAAATTAAACAAGTTAAATGCAGTAAAAATTGGTATTTGGAATTTAAAAATTTCGAAATTATCTTTACTCTATGAGCAAAAGAGATTTAAAAAAATATTTAGGCGAGCTAACCAAAGAGCAATTAGAAGAACAATTGATCGAATTGTATGAAAAATTTGCTCCTGTAAAGGTGTATTATGACTTTGTTTTCAACCCAAAAGAAGACAAATTGCTTCAGGATGCAAAGGTCAAAATTTCACACGAATATTTCCCAATTAAAAAACCCGGAGCAAAATGGCGCCCAAAAGCCAAAATGCGAAGATCGGTTGCTCAAAAGCTGATTAAGCATTTTACTATGCTTGGAGTAGATTCATACATTGTTGCCGATATTATGCTTTACAATATCGAAATTGCGCAAACGTTTTCTTCTCAAAATTTCATCAAACAGGAATTATTTTACAAAAGCATGTTAAATTCTTTTGAGCAAGCAGTAAATTTTATTGTCTCAAACGGCATTTTTAACGATTTTAAATTGCGAATTAACGCGATTCAAGACGAAACTTCGGAGCAAAAATGGAAAAATAAGTACGAATTTGAGGCAATTTTAGAGAAAATCGACTACTAAAACCCCTTCTCATAAAAAATCTTTATTTAAAAAAAATATTTATTTTAGGTTAAAAAAAGATGAATAACTGTTTTTTCGGTGTATTTTTGCAAAAATCCAAAAATAAACAATGTCTCAAAACACTTTAGAAATACAAAGAGAAGAGAAGAAAGAACTTTATGCATACCAAAAAGGCGATATTGACGCTATTTTTGACCGTTTAGACAATGCTCCTCCAAAACACCACTTACTGTATCAGCTTCCAACAGGAGGAGGAAAAACAGTAATATTTTCTGAAATCGTTCGCCGCTATTTATCTCATAATGATAAAAAAGTGGTTGTTTTAACGCACCGTATCGAACTTTGTAAACAAACTTCAAAAATGTTAACTGGTTTTGGTGTAACAAACAAAATAATCAATAGTAAAGTAAAAGAATTGCCAGATCAGAATGATTTTTCTTGTTTCGTGGCGATGGTTGAAACTTTAAAAAACCGTATTAATGATGAAAAACTTCATCTGGATAATATCGGTTTGGTTATTATTGATGAGGCGCATTACAATTCATTTAGAAAGTTATTAAACTCATTCAAAAATGCTTTTATTCTTGGAGTAACGGCAACACCTTTGAGTTCAAACATAAAATTACCAATGCACCAAAGTTACAACGAACTTATCGTTGGTGACACAATTGGCTCATTGATTGAAAAAGGTTTCTTGGCAAAAGCAACTACATATAGTTATGATGTTGGTTTGACTTCATTAAAAGTGGGTATCAATGGAGATTATACAGTAAAATCTTCAGATGATTTATATACAAATACTTTGATGCAGGAAAAACTGCTTCATGCGTATACAGAACGTTCTTTAGGAAAGAAAACGTTGATTTTCAACAACGGTATTCATACTTCATTATATGTGTATGAAACGTTTAGAGAAGCTGGTTATGACATTAGACACTTAGATAACACAAGTAGCTCTGAAGAGCGTAAAGACATTCTACAATGGTTTAAAAAGACTCCAGATGCAATTTTGACTTCTGTCGGAATCTTGACAACTGGTTTTGACGAACCAACTGTAGAAACAATTATTTTGAACAGAGCAACAAAATCGTTGACTTTATATTTCCAGATGATTGGTCGTGGTTCTCGTAAATTACCTGGAAAAGATGAATTTACAGTTATTGATTTAGGTAATAATGCCGCACGTTTTGGTTTATGGAGCGATCCTGTAAACTGGCAGCATATCTTTAAATCTCCTGAGTTTTACTTAGAAAACTTACGTGATGACCACGAAATTGAATTGTTCTTTAAATACAGCATGCCACCAGAATTGCGTGCAAAATTCAGCAAAACTGCCGATGTTAGTTTTGATGTTGATGAAGAACATAAATTAATCATTAAGCAAAATCTTCGATCTAAAGTTGTTTTAGACAAATCTTTAGAACAACATGCTGGAATGTGTGTAGACAATACAGAAACACTTCAAGAAGCTAAAATGCTTGCTAAAGAATTAGAAGATGATATTGAAGACCGTATTAAACGTTATTCTAAATGCTTAAGCCAATGCAGTAAAAACTACCGCGAATGGCTGGTTGATGATTACAAACAGAGATTAACTTTATTAATCGGTAAAAAGTATCGTGAGAAAATCATGAACGAACCAGATTGATAAAATTTTATGTTGTTTCAGGTTTCATGTTTCAAGTTATTGGGATCTAAAACATTATTTATAATACAAAAGGAGAAATCGCATTTCAAAAGAAATGTAATTTCTCCTTTCAACTTATTAAGTTTCTATGTAACTTGAAACATGAAACGTGACCCGAGGCAGAATGCCGAACGGGCTAAGCAAACAAAAAAATCTAAAATACACATGTCTAAACCATTCTCAACATTAGGACTTTCTGCTCCAATTTTAAAGGCTTTAAGCGAATTAAATATTGTTGAACCAACAGAAATTCAGCAAAAAACGATTCCATTATTTTTGAGCGAAACTCATGATATTGTTGGTTTAGCTAAAACGGGAACAGGAAAAACAGCCGCTTTCGGGTTGCCTTTATTGCAATTAGTAAACTCAGAATCTACTGAAGTTCAAGCAGTAATTTTGGTTCCTACGAGAGAATTAGGTCAGCAGATTTTTAGAAATTTGGAAAGTTTCTCAAAATATATTCCGAATATATCTATTGCATCAATTTGCGGAGGAACTCCAATAAAACCTCAAATCGAGAGATTAAAAGAAGGCGCTCAAATTGTTGTAGCAACTCCAGGACGTTTAATTGATTTAATTCAGCGTAAAGCAATTGATATCACAAAAGCTGAATATTTGGTTTTAGACGAAGCTGACGAAATGGTTTCGATTCTTAAAGAAAGTTTGGATGAAATTATTGCTGAATTACCTAAAAAGCATAGAACTTTATTATTTTCAGCAACACTTCCTGGAGCAATTAAACAATTGATTCAGAATTATTTGAACAAAAATGTAGTTCAAATAAGTGCTAGCATGGAAACTGTTGGAAACGAAGGAATTGACCACGAATATATTGTAGTTGATCCGATTGAAAAATTAGAAGTTTTGATGCATTTCTTGAATTCTAGAGATGGCGAAAGAGGAATTATTTTCTGTAAAACTAAAGCCGCAGTAAATAAATTGGCCAAAAATCTGGCTATCAATAAATTTTCTTCTGGAGCGCTTCATGGAAGTTTAACGCAAGGAATTCGCGATAGAATTATGGAGCAATTTCGCGAAGGCCATATCAATATTTTAGTTGCAACAGATTTGGCAGCAAGAGGAATTGACGTAAAAGAAATTTCGTATGTAATTAACTATCACCTTCCTGACACTTACGAAAATTACGTTCACAGAAGCGGAAGAACCGCGAGAGCAGGAGCAAAAGGACTTTCATTAACTGTTTTACAACAAGAAGAAGTTTTTGAAATTGCTGATTTTGAAAGAGAATTAGGAATCAAATTTTCTGAGTTCAAAAAGCCATCAGCAGCAAGTCTTGAAGAAAATAATATGCTTTTGTGGGCAAAACAAATCTTCAAAACAAAACCAAATCATGAACTTTCTCAAGATCAAAAAACGAGGGTAAAAACTATTTTTCATCATTTAACAAAAGATGAACTAATCGAGAAATTAATGGCAAATTATATTTTGCAAAACAAAATCGATATAGTTGAAAAACCTGTTAAAAAATTCAAAAACAAATAAGCATGACAATTGTCATTGCATATTAAAGTTGTATATTTATAAGGAATTATTTTATAATCCTACTTAATACAACTTATATGAAAATAGTCATTATTGGAGGTGGATTTGCAGGTCTTAATTTAGCAAAAGAGCTTGTAAATCAGCCTCAAATACAAGTAACACTTGTAGACAAGAATAATTATAACTTTTTCCCTCCACTTATATATCAAGTTGCCACTGCGTTTTTAGAGCCATCTAGCATTAGTTATCCCTTTAGAAAATTCTTTGCTGGCAAAAAAAACTTACAATTTCGTTTAGGCGAGTTATTATCTGTTTCTCCAGCCGAAAAGAAAATCACTTTAAGCAACGGAGAATTGGATTACGATCATCTAGTTTTTGCGACTGGAGCTGAAACTAGTTATTTCGGCATGGAAAACGTAATGAAAAATGCGATCCCGATGAAAACCTTAAATGATGCCATCGTAATGCGTAATACATTGCTTAAAAACCTTGAAAAAGCAGCCATTTGTAAAGACATGCGTAAAAGACGTAAATTACTTACAATTGTTGTAGCAGGAGGGGGGCCGACAGGAGTAGAGGTTTCTGGAATGTTTGCTGAAATGCGAAAAAGCATTCTTTTAAAAGAATATCCTGAATTAGACACATCTGCAAGTAATGTATATTTAGTTGACGGAGGCGATGCTTTGTTGGCTCCAATGAGTAAAGATTCTCAAAAAGATACACTTGAAGCCCTAACCAAATTAGGGGTTGTTGTTAAATTAAATACCAAAGTTGTTGATTACGTTGATGACACAGTAGTATTTGAAAACGGAGAAACGATACAAACTAAAAACTTAATTTGGGCTGCCGGAGTTTCTGCTAAAATCTTTGAAGGAATTCCAACAGAGAGTTATGGCCGAGGAAGACGTATGGCAACAGATGCTTACAATAAGGTAAACGCTGTTGACAACATTTATGCTATTGGAGATACTGCTATAGCATCTGGTGACGCAAAATTCCCGAATGGACATCCGCAAGTTGCGCAGGTTGCAATCCAACAGGGATTGAATCTAGCTAAAAACTTTAAAGCAATGGTAGAGAACAAACCTCTTAAACCTTTTGCTTATAATGATAAAGGTTCGATGGCAATCATAGGAAGAGCCAAAGCCGTTGTTGATTTGCCAAGTCCGAAATGGCACTTTAAAGGCTTCTTTGCATGGATTATCTGGCTGTTTATTCACTTAATTTCATTAATCACATATAGAAATAGATTAAATACATTCTGGAACTGGATGGTAGCTTATTTTGCTAAAGATCAATCTCTTAGAATGATTATTAGACCTGACAAAAAGAATCAGAACTAGGGTTTCAGATTCCAATTTTTTAAAATTCCAATAAAAAAGCCAAAATCATTTGATTTTGGCTTTTCCTATTTCTTAATCCATTGGGATTTGAAATTTAAATACTTAGTGGCCAATTATAACATCGTCACTATCTGATAATTCTACTTTATTTTTGATAAATTTCTTTCCGATATTTAAAACTATAAAGGCAATAATTGTAGTAACGGTCATAATGAAAACCATTGGCGCAACAGAATCTTTTACAAAAATTCCAACTGCAAAGGATGCTAAAGATCCAAGACCTAATTGTATAGCGCCCATTAAGGCGGAAGCGCTTCCTGCATTTTTAGCAAATGGTGCCATTGTAAGTCCCGCTGTATTTGGATTTGAAATTCCTAAACAACCTAAAAAGATGAAAAGAATTGCAATGGTTTCGTACAATCCTAAAAGATTATTCAGAGAAAGTACAAGAAAAACAATACTAACAATAGATTGCAAAATTAATGCTGCAAAAATCATCTGTTCGCTCGAAAATCTCTTCAATAAAACAGAATTTAACTGACTTGAGCCAATAAAACTTACAGACATAAAAGCAAAAATCCAACCATACGTTTTCGCATCAACATGGTAAATATCCATAAAAACAATAGGCGAGGCCGCTACATAAGTAAATAATCCCGAAAACGCGATTGCTCCAGTAAATGCATAAGTATAAAATTGCGGTTCTTTAAGAACTTTTAAAAAGTTCGAAATAATAGGTTTTGGTTTTAATGATATTGAAGTATCTGGTTTGTAACTATTTGGAAGACCAATTTGAGAAGCCAATAAAATAGCAATTCCCATACACATTAAAATAAAAAATACAGTATGCCAGCCATAATCTTCTGTAACATAACCTCCAATTGTAGGCGCCAGCATCGGCGAAAGCCCAAGTACAAGCATTAAAAGCGAAAATACTTTAGGAATATCTTTTACAGGAAACAAATCACGAACCATCGCTACAGATGCAACTGTTGCGGCACAGCTACCGACAGCTTGAATAAAACGTAAGAGAATAAACTGATCAATATCAGTGACATAAACACATCCTAGAGAAGCTAGAATGTAAACCATCAACCCAATAAATAAAGGTTTTTTACGTCCGAAACGATCTAATAAAGGTCCGTAAAGCAATTGTCCTGCTGAAATTCCGATAAAATAGCTGGATAAACTCATCGAAACTTTAGCGACGCTAGTATTTAAATCTTTTGCAATTCCCGAGAAACCAGGTAAGTACATATCAATAGAAAAAGGACCAAGAGCGGTCAAAGATCCTAAAATCAGGATCAGCTGAACATATTTTTTTGTTGTCATTATCTTAAAAAACGGCTTATAATTTTTTGCAAAGGTAAAGATTTCATATCTTGTTGTATAACTTGAAGAAGTTTATAACAATAAATTAAAGTAATTGCCAACATTATTTAGCGTAACTATTTATTAATCTTTAAATTAGAAAAAATTATGAAAAAGTACCTTTTATTATTAGCAGTTTTATGCTCATCGATTTCGTTTGCACAAACCATTACATCTAAACAAGAAGAAGCCAGTGTTGCACAATACGAACTTCTCAAAAAAATTAACCAGTATTATCCAGATATTACATTAAGTAAGTCTGTCACCAATTTTTATGCCGATGGAAACATCATTGACTCGCAGCAAGATTTTGATTTAAGAGGCACAAAATTTTCAAGCTACAAACTAGGAATTGAGCCGGGAAATAAAAAACTAAAATTTGATTACGTATCTACCGAAGCTGGTCACGTATACGGCGACGTTACGATTTTTAACGGAAATGCTTTAAGAACGACTTTTAATGAAAAAACAAATCAAGTTGACGTGTCATTAAACGGAAAATCAGTTTATTTGAAGAAATTATAAATTTTAAGAAAACTTTAGAAAAAGCATCGCAAATATGTGATGCTTTTTTGATTTATATTTGATTTATATTTTTAATAAAACAAACTACAATGAAAAAATTTCTTTTCCTGGCATTTATAATTTCCTTACAATCATTTGCACAGCAAAATAAATTCTCAGGAACTTGGGGAAATCAAAAATGTAAAGACTGCAAAAAAGAATATATTTTTATGATTACGATTGCTCAATCTAATTACAAGATTTTTGGAACCGCTGAAGTCACAAGCGAACACAAAGAATTGAATTCTGGAATTCTAGAAGTTTCTGGACATGTGTATCCGCATGGCGATAAAGCTCAAATAAAATTTAAAGATAAAAACGGAGTTACATCTAGCGCAGTTTTATTTGTAGAAGATGCTGTAATACAGTTTACCAAAAATGGCGGAGGTGATATCGTACCAAAAGACATGATTTTGAATAAATTATACGAATAAGCTCCCTCTCGGAGTTATTTCTATTTGAACTATAATTTATATTATGTAAAATAGAATATTTTAGAATCCCACCTACAGATCTTATATAAAGCTTTTAGTTTAGAATATATCAATGTTACAAAACCTGACTTCTATACTTTCGCATTGTATTACATTTTCTTTAAATAATTTTAAAAGCGTAAATCTCTGCCTCGCATAATTGCGCTGTATGATTTTAATTAGAAAAAATTCTAGAATATCTAAAATTTGGAATTGATCATAAATGCGCTGTATGATTTTTATTTTGGAAAATTTTCAAATATTAAAAAATCAGATCATCTCATAATTCATTGCTCGTTCATTAGAAAGCATTTTTTCTTCAAATTTGAATCGCCCATAAATGCGCTGTATGAATTTTGTTTTAAAAAATTTTCAAATATTGAAAATTTGACCAACTTGGTATTTGGTTAGTTTATTTTAAATGATCCATAAATGCGCTGTACAGATTTCAATTTATTTATTTTCTAAATATTAAAAATTTAGCTGGTGTGATTATTGGTCAGTATATTTTGCGATAAATAAAAAATTATTTTTTCTAATTTAGAATATTCAAATTTTGAAAACATAAAAAGTTTTGCAAGTCTTATTGTCATTATCTTTTAACATTATTTTAAAATAGTTAGTTTCTATGAAGATACTTTCATTGTAAGAGTTTATTTTACTATTTTTACATTCGATACTTTAAAAATAAATTATCACATATATGAATACAGTTGCTGAACATATTGCAGATTTTTTAAAAGAATACAAACCGTTTGATAATTTAACTTTCCAGGAATTATCAGATATTGCTACGAATATTCGTGTCATAAATTTAGAAAAGCATGCGGTATTATTTCAAAATAACGATCCGCTTCATGAAAACTTTTATGTTGTAGCTTCTGGTGTCATTAATCTTACGACTATCGCAGATGCTGAGGAAACGATTATAAATAAGTGTCATGAAGGCGATATTTTTGGTTTACGCCCATTTTTTGCAAAAAATAACTACATGATGACGGCTAAAGCTCGTGAGGAAAGTATCGTATATGCTATTCCGATCGCTGTTTTTAGACCTTTTGTTGCAAATAATTCTGATGTATTAAACTTTTTGCTTGAGAGTTTTGCTGTAAATTCACGTCATACCAAAGACAGTATGAACTCTAACGGCAAATTAGTTTCAGATACTGATTATTTGGATCAGCAGACCGAAATGCAATATATTCAGTCACTTAACTATAATAATTCGCCTTTAACAACACAGGCGGAATCTATAATTAAGGATGTTGCAATCTTAATGACAGATTCGATGTTAGATAATATCATAATCTGTGGCGAGAAAAATCACCCAATTGGTATTGTTACTAATGCCGATTTATCGTCAAAAATTGCAACAGGACGCTATCCTATTACTGAAACTATAGATAAGATTATGTCTTCGCCAGTTGTAACAGTTTTAGAAAATGTGTCTTTGGCAGAAGCGCAATTATTGATGTTGAAGCACAATGTAACGCACTTATGCGTTACTAAAGATGGCACAAGTAAATCTGTAGTTAAGGGAATTATTTCTGAACACGATCTTATTGTGGCACAAGCTAGTAACCCTGGTGTATTAATTAAAGAGATTAAGCGATCTCAGCTTCCTAAAGATTTAAAACAAATACGTGATCGTCTGTCAGATTTGATTCAGAATTCGATTCAAAAAAATATTCCAATATCGCATGTTAGCAATATTGCAAGTGAAATTAACTTAGCGATCATTAAGAGAGCAGTCGAATTATCAATTTTAGATTTAGGCTCCCCTCCTGCACGTTTCGCATGGTTAAGTATTGGTAGTCAAGGGCGTAAAGAGCAATTATTACTTACAGATCAAGATAGCATTTTAATCTTTGAAGATGTAACTCCTGAGAAATACAGAGAAGTAAAAGATTATTTCTTAAGATTAGCAAAACGTACGACTTCTATATTAGAAAAAGTAGGCTACGATTATTGTCCAAACGGACATATGGGAAGCAATATGCTTTGGTGTAAGTCATTGAGCGACTGGACAAAACAATACAACAGCTGGATGAATACTCCTGGTGAAAACAGTAATGATTTGAGCAGTATTTTCTTTGATTATGAAATTGTTTTTGGAGAAGCAAAAATTGAAGAAGCGATTGAAAATGTTATCTTTAAGAATGCGGTTAACAACACTTTATTCTTTGACTTTTTAGGAAATGATGCTTTGAAGAGAAATTCTCCTTTAAGCTTTTTCAAGAAATTCATTGTTGAAGAAGACGGTCCGCACAAAGAAAAATTTGATATTAAAACAAGAGCTTTAATGCCTTTAATTGATGGAGCACGTTTATTAATATTAAATGCCAACATTAAAGGAATTCAAAATACTTATCTAAGATTCAAACAATTAGCAATCACAGATTCTAAAAATGCTGAAATTTATTTAAGCTGCGCCGAAGCTTTCTTGACACTTTCTAAATTTAGAACTGTTGAAGGATTAAAAAATGATGACTCTGGCCAATATATTAATTTAAGAGAAATGTCAAAAACTGACAAAGAGAAATTAAAAAATGCGCTGTCCCCAATGAAAGACCTGGAGGAACTGATTAAGAGTAAATTTCAATTGACACAATTCTCATAGAATATGCTAGACTGGCTTAAAAACATTAATAAGGACTATCCAGATTTCTGGAAAGACTATTTAACGAAATTCGAAACCAAACCTAATAAGTTTGTTGTTTTATCAGCTGAAACTTCTGGGCTCAATCCGGATAAGGATGTTATTTTATCTCTTGGAGCCTTTTCAGTTATTGACGACAGCATTGTTATTAAGGAAAATTTCGAAACAGTTTTGTTGCAATACAAATATCTTCAGGATAATGGACTTTCGAATGAATTTATCATTGAAAGTAAAATGATAAAAATGCCTGAACCTGATGCACTTGAAGCTTTTGTGAATTTTATTGGAAATTCTATTTTAGTTGGGCATCACATCAATTTTGATATTGAAATGCTAAATGCTGCTCTGGAACGTTTAGATTGTGGCCGATTAAAAAATGAAGCTCTTGATGTTGATGTAATGTACAGAAAACTTACAGATGTAAACGATAAACAATTTTCGCTTGACGATTTATGCGAAATTTATAAAATTCCAAAAAGCGATAGAAATTCTTCTTCTGAAGATGCATACAAAATCGGACTTTTGTTCTTAAAATTAAAATCTAGATTAGGAATTAAATAGATTTTTTTGTTTCAGGTTTAAAGTTTCAAGTTGTTTGACTTAACCGCAAAGTTCGCAAAGTTTTTTTCATAAAGCTTTGCGAACTTTGCGTTTAAAATAAACTTAGCTAAACAAACACAATCTACTTCAACTTGAAACATAAAAAAAAGCCTCTTAAAAATTAAGAGGCTTTTTTCGTTATTAAATTTTCAATTAAGAAATTCTTTCTTTCATAATTTCTTCAACCACTTCTGGGTTTAACAAAGTTGAAGTATCTCCAAAGTTAGAGAAATCTCCTTCAGCAATTTTACGTAAAATTCTACGCATAATTTTTCCTGAACGTGTTTTTGGCAAACCAGAAACAAATTGGATTTTATCTAATTTAGCGATTGGTCCAATGTGATCTGCAATATATTGGTTGATCTCTTTAGTCAAGTTTTCTTTATTTCTAACTTCACCAGTTTCTTTAAGAATAACAAAACCGTATAATGCATTTCCTTTAATGTCATGTGGGAATCCAACAATAGCAGATTCTGCAACAGCTGGGTGTTCGTTGATAGCATCTTCAATTGGTGCAGTTCCTAAATTGTGTCCAGAAACAATTACAACGTCATCTACTCTACCAGTAATTCTGTAGTAACCAACCTCGTCTCTTAAAGCTCCGTCTCCTGTAAAATATTTTCCAGGGAATGCAGAGAAATAAGTTTCTTTGTAACGGTCATGATTATTCCAGATTGTTCTAGCGATACCAGGCCAAGGGAATTTAATACATAAACTTCCAACTACCTGATTTCCTTCAATTTCATTACGCTTTTCATCCATCAAAACTGGCTGAATTCCTGGTAATGGCAATGTTGCATAAGTTGGTTTTGTTGGTGTTACAAAAGCAATTGGAGAAATCATAATTCCACCAGTTTCTGTCTGCCACCAAGTATCAACAACCGGACATCTTTTATCTCCAACGTGGTCGTTGAACCAGTGCCAAGCTTCCTCGTTGATTGGCTCTCCAACAGATCCAATAACTTTAAGAGATTTTAGAGGATATTTTTGAATATAATCTAAACTTTCTTTTGCTAACGAACGAATTGCAGTTGGCGCAGTATAGAATTGTGTAATTTTATGTTTTTCGATAATATCCCAAAAACGGCTAAAATCTGGATAAGAAGGAACTCCTTCAAAAATCACAGTTGTTCCACCGTTCAACAATGGTCCGTATAATATATACGAGTGACCTGTGATCCATCCAATATCTGCAGTACACCAGAAAATATCATTGTCTTCATAATTGAAAACATTTTTAAAAGTATATGCCGTATAAACCATGTAACCAGCAGTAGTGTGAACCATTCCTTTTGGTTTTCCTGTTGATCCTGAAGTATATAAGATAAACAAAGGATCTTCTGCATCCATAATTTCTGCAACACTGTTATCTAGAGCCGCATCTAATAATGGCTGTAACCAAATATCACGGCCTTCTTTCATTTTTACATCAGTATTAGTTCTTTTTGCAACTAAAACTTTTGTAACAGAAGGACAAGTTTCTAGAGCTTCATCAACAATTCCTTTTAAGTCAATTGTTTTGTTTCCTCTATAACCTCCGTCAGAAGTAATAACCATTTTACACTCGCAATCGTTAATTCTTGCAGTAACTGCAGAAGCAGAAAACCCAGCAAAAACAACAGAGTGAATTGCTCCAATTCTAGCACAAGCCAAAACAGAAACAGCCAATTCTGGAATCATTGGCAAATAAATACAAACTCTGTCTCCTTTACGAACACCTTGCTCGCGAAGAACGTTTGCCATTTTTGAAACTCTTTCGTATAATTCGTTATACGTTATATGTATAGCTTCTTCAGAAGGATCGTTTGGCTCAAAAATAATTGCCGTTTTATCTCCTTTTTTGCTTAAATGTCTATCAATGCAATTTTTGGTAATGTTAACTTTAGCTTCTGTAAACCATTTTACTTCAGCTTCAGCCATATTAAAATCAACAACCTTTTCCCATTGTTGGTACCATGTGAAATTTTCCTCAGCTATTTTTCCCCAAAATTTTCTTGGCTCTCTTATTGACTTATTGTAATGCTTGAAATATTGTTCTAAATTTTCAATTTTGTAATAGCTCATCGTTTGTTGAATTTTTTTATAAATGTATTAAATCTGAACGTATCCGTGAAATAATTTAATCTATAAATTTTATCAAAAAAAAACATTTATTTAATAAAATATGATAATTATTTGCGTTTGTTTTAAGTTTTTGTTTTTTAAAGCAATTTAGAAAGGGCAAAAAAGGCATAATAAATAGATATTATGCCTTTTTTAATTTAACAAATTTCAATAACAATTAATTTTTGCGAACCGCACTGCGAGACTTTTGTCTATTTTGAAAATAGCAGCATCTTTATTAATTAAAACAGAAATTTCAACAAGTATATTTTTATAAAATATACCCCATTTTCGGGACCCGCTTCACTTAACTATCTCACTGAAGTTAAGTGAATGCAATATGCATCTATATCTATTATCTTAATAAGTGCTTACTAATTCAAAATATTACAAATCATTGATACAGTGCAAATCCCGCAAAATCGAATTCTGCGGGAATTCCCATTTTTTTTTTAATTATCCAATTTTTTTCATTGCAGTCATAGACTCTCTCAACCAAGCTCCTACTTCTTCGATAGGATGTTGGCGAATTTCTTTGTTTACAGCAATTAATACTGCATTATCTACTCCGTTTGAAGCTGAAAATGGTTTTCCGATAATGTTAGTTTCAACTTTTTTCATGAATTCAGTCAATAATGGCTTACAAGCATGGTCAAATAAATAACATCCGTACTCAGCAGTATCAGAAATTACACGGTTCATTTCGAATAATTTCTTTCTTGCAATTGTGTTTGCAATTAATGGCAATTCGTGTAATGACTCGTAGTAAGCTGATTCTTCGATAATTCCAGCTTCAGTCATTGTTTCAAAAGCTAATTCAACACCAGCTTTTACCATTGCAATCATTAATACTCCATTATCAAAATATTCTTGCTCAGAAATTGGAGCTTCTTGTGGAGCTGTTTTTTCGAAGTTAGTTTCTCCTGTTGCAGCTCTCCATTTCAATAAGTTAACATCATCATTAGCCCAGTCAGCCATCATAGTTCTAGAGAATTCTCCAGAAATAATATCGTCTTGGTGTTTTTGGAATAATGGACGCATGATATCTTTCAATTCTTCAGCTAATTCGTAAGCTTCAATTTTTGAAGGATTATTTAAACGATCCATCATATTTGTAATACCACCGTGTTTTAAAGCCTCAGTAATAGTTTCCCATCCGTATTGGATTAATTTAGAAGCGTAAGCAGCATCGATTCCTTTTTCAACCATTTTATCAAAACATAAAATAGATCCAGTTTGCAATAAACCACAAAGAATAGTTTGCTCACCCATTAAATCTGATTTTACTTCAGCTACGAAAGATGATCTTAAAACTCCAGCTCTGTGTCCCCCAGTTGCTACAGCATAAGCTTTTGCTTGATCTAAACCAAATCCGTTTGGATCATTTTCTGGGTGAACAGCGATAAGAGTTGGAACTCCAAATCCTCTTTTGTATTCTTCACGGACCTCAGAACCAGGACATTTAGGAGCACACATAATTACAGTGATGTCTTTACGAATTTGCATTCCTTCTTCAACAATGTTGAATCCGTGAGAGTAAGACAAAGTAGAACCTTGTTTCATTAATGGCATAATAGCAGTTACCACAGCTGTGTGTTGTTTGTCTGGCGTAAGGTTACAAACTAAATCTGCAGTTGGAATCAATTCTTCGTAAGTTCCTACAGTAAAACCATTTTCAGTTGCATTTTTATAAGAAGCTCTTTTTTCTGCAATTGCATCTGCACGCAATGCATAAGAAATGTCTAAACCAGAATCTCTCATGTTTAATCCTTGATTCAAACCTTGTGCTCCACAACCAACAATTACAACTTTTTTTCCAGCTAATGCTGCAATTCCGTCTGCAAATTCTGATTGCTCCATAAATTCGCAAACTCCTAATTGTTCTAATTGTAATCTAAGTGGTAATGTATTGAAATAATTTGCCATTTTTGTTTTAATATTTAATGAAATGAAATTTAATAATTGATATATATAACTAAGATTGTATTATTTAAAAGTTTCTAGCAAAGCTGAAATTTCCATTTTTTGTTTCGAAACCGAAATTCTTCCAGAACGTACAAACTGCATAATTCCGTATGGTTTGAACTTTTGGTATAATTCTTCAATTTCAGAACGTCTTCCTGATTTTGAAATCACGAAGAAATCACGAGAAACCGTTACAATTGTAGACTGGCTTTCTTTGATGATATTCTGAATTTGTTTCTCGTCGAATAACAAACTTGAAGCGATTTTAAACAAAGCATTTTCTAAGAAAATTGTTTCTTCATCTGTATGATAAAATGCTTTTATAACTTCAATTTGTTTTTCAATTTGTCCTACAATATTCTGAACCCATTTCTCTGTCGTATTTACTACGATGATAAATCTTGAAACATTCTCTATTTCTGATTCTGAAACATTTAGACTTAATATATTAATGTGACGCTTTAAGAATATTCCAGATATTCTATTTAATAAACCCACGTTATTTTCTGAGTATACCGATATGGTAAATGTTTTATCTTCCATGTTGTTTTTTAGTTTGTTTTGTTTCAAGTTTCAGGTTTCACGTTCTCAACAGAACTTGAAACTTGGAACTTGAAACATGAAACTTTTCTTAACTTAATCTAATTTCTGATACACAAGCTCCTGTTGGAATCATTGGGAAAACGTTGTTTTCTTTTTCGACTACAACTTCTAAGAAATAAGAATCTTTTGAAGCCAGCATTTCTGCGACGGCAGCATCTAAATCCTCACGTTGTGTAACTTTTTTAGATTTGATATAATATCCTTCTGCAATTGCAATGAAATTTGGATTAATCATTTTTGTAGAAGCATATCTATTATCAAAGAATAATTCTTGCCATTGGCGAACCATTCCTAAGAATTCGTTGTTTAAAACCACAATTTTTACTGGAACTTCTGTTTGGAAAATTGTTCCAAGCTCCTGAATTGTCATCTGGAAACCTCCATCACCAATAATCGCCACTACTTCACGCTCTGGTTTTCCCATTTTTGCTCCAATTGCAGCAGGTAATGCGAATCCCATAGTTCCTAAACCTCCAGAAGTAATGTTACTTTTTGTTGAATTGAATTTAGCGTAACGGCAAGCAAACATTTGGTGCTGACCAACATCTGAAACGATAATTGCATCACCTTTTGAATGTTTGTTGATCATTTCAATAGTTTCTCCCATTGAAATTCCTTTTCCATTCGTTGGATTTAATTCTTCTTTTATAACAGAATCAAATTCTACTTTGCTTAACTCTTTAAATTCATTAAGCCAAGAATCGTGAGATTTCGCATCCAATAATGGTAATAAAGCAGCTAAAGATTCTTTTACATCTCCTAAAACAGCTACTTCAGTTTTTACGTTTTTGTCAACTTCTGCTGGATCAATTTCGAAGTGAACTACTTTTGCTTGTTTAGCATAAGTTTTCAAATTACCTGTAACACGGTCGTCAAAACGCATTCCGAAAGCAATTAAAACATCACATTCGTTTGTCAATAAATTTGGCGCATAATTTCCGTGCATTCCTAGCATTCCAACATTCAAAGGATGATCTGTTGGTAAAGCTGATAATCCTAAAATTGTCCAAGCAGCTGGAATTCCAGATTTTTCAATTACTGCTTTGAATTCTGCTTCGGCTTGACCTAAAATAATTCCTTGTCCAAAAACAATAAATGGTTTTTTTGCACTATTAATTAAAGCTGCAGCTTCAGCAACTTTATCTAAATTCAATTTTGGAATCGGAACATAACTTCTAATTCCTGTGCATTTTTCATAACTAAATTCGAACTCATCAAATTGAGCATTTTTAGTAATATCAACCAATACAGGCCCTGGACGACCCGAACGAGCAATGTAAAATGCTTTTGCAATAATTTCAGGAATTTGAGAAGCTTCAGTTACCTGAAAATTCCATTTTGTAACCGGAGTTGAGATTCCGATAATATCTGTTTCCTGAAATGCATCAGATCCTAATAAATGTCTTCCCACCTGCCCTGTAATACAAACCAAAGGCGTTGAGTCGATTTGAGCATCTGCAATACCAGTTACTAAATTTGTAGCTCCTGGTCCAGAAGTAGCAATTGCCACTCCTACTTTTCCTGTAGCTCTTGCATAACCTTGAGCTGCATGTGTTGCACCTTGTTCGTGACGTACTAAAACGTGGTGTAGTTGATCTTGAAATTTATATAATTCGTCGTAAACAGGCATTATAGCTCCACCTGGATAACCATAAATTAAATCTACTCCTTCTGCTAATAAACATCTTATAACGGCTTCTGCCCCTGATATTTTCATAGTATATTGTTTTTCAAAAGTCAAACTTCAATTTAATTTTTATTGCTATTGAAGTTTGCTTTTTGATTTTGTTATTTTTAAAATTAATTATCGGTTACACATCCTGTTGATGCACTCGAAACCGATTTAGCGTATTTAAGTAAAACCCCTCTGTCAACTTTTAATTTCGGCTGAATCCAAGCCGCTTTTCTTGCTGCAAATTCTTCGTCGGATATCTTCAGGTCGATTGTATTTTTCACAGCATCGATAGCAATTAAATCACCATCTTTTACTAATGCAATACCACCACCATCATATGCTTCTGGTGTAACGTGACCTACCACGAAACCGTGCGAACCGCCCGAGAATCTACCGTCTGTAATTAGTGCACAGGTGCTTCCTAATCCAGCTCCGATAATGGCAGATGTAGGTTTTAGCATTTCAGGCATTCCCGGACCACCTTTTGGCCCACAACCTCTAATGACGACTACATTACCTGGTTTAATTTTTCCGGCTTGAAGACCTGGAATTACTTCAAATTCACCTTCAAATACAACAGCTGGTCCTTCGAAATATTCTCCTTCTTTACCGCTGATTTTTGCTACAGCACCTTCAGAAGCAAGATTTCCGTATAAAACTTGGATATTTCCTGTTGGTTTTAATGCTTTTTGAATTTCATGAATTACTTCTTGTCCGTCTTGTAAATCTGGAGTTGAAGCTAAATTTTCTGCAACTGTTTTTCCTGTTACTGTCAAACAATCTCCTTGAATAAGTCCTACTTTCAACAAGTATTTCATAACTGCAGGAATCCCTCCTACTTCATGAATATCTTCCATCATGTACTTACCGCTTGGTTTCATGTCTGCCAATACTGGAGTTCTATCGTTAATAGCCTGGAAATCATCTAAAGTGATCGTAATTCCAACTGAGTGCGCCATTGCAATTAAGTGCATTACCGCATTTGTAGAACCTCCTAAAACAGCTACAATTGTAATAGCATTTTCAAAAGCCTTACGAGTCATAATGTCTCTTGGCTTGATATCTTTTTCTAATAATATTTTGATTGCTTTTCCTGCCTCAAGACATTCGTCTCTTTTTTCTTGGCTTAAAGCTGGGTTAGAAGAACTATAAGGTAAACTCATTCCTAATGCTTCAATAGCAGAAGACATTGTGTTTGCAGTGTACATACCACCACAAGCACCAGCTCCTGGGCAAGCATTTTGAATTACACCTTTAAAATCTTCTGGAGTGATTTCGCCTTTTACTTTTTTTCCTAAAGCTTCAAAAGCAGAAACAATATTTAAAGATTCTCCTTTCCATTTTCCAGAGTGAATAGAACCTCCGTAAATCATCATTGATGGACGATTTAGTCTTCCCATTGCGATTAATGCTCCAGGCATATTTTTGTCACAACCAGGAATTGCGATAATACTGTCATACCATTGCGCTCCGGCAACAGTTTCAATAGAATCTGCGATTACATCACGAGAAACTAATGAGTAACGCATACCTTCAGTTCCGTTAGAAATACCGTCACTGACACCAATGGTATTAAAAATAAGTCCGACAAGATCTGCATCCCAAACACCTTTTTTAACATCTTTTGCTAAATCGTTCAAGTGCATGTTACAAGTGTTACCATCGTAACCCATGCTCACAATACCAACTTGTGCTTTCTTTAAATCTTCTTCAGTTAAACCAATTCCGTACAACATCGCTTGTGCCGCTGGCTGTGTTTGATCTTGTGTGATGGTCTTGCTGTACTTATTTAATTCCATTATTCTATTTATTTTTTAATTTTTTGTTCAAAAAAAAACCTTCCAAGTATTTGGAAGGTTTGTAATATAGTCTTTCAATTATATTTATAACATTCCCGATGCAGATGTGTGAATCACATTGACAACAACGACAGAAGTAATAATAATTGAGATTTGCATCCTTTAATTTTTTAGTCTTACAAAAGTAAATAAACTTCAGGAACTAAAAAAATAAAATCTCAACATTTCCGACACTTCTTGTTATTATCTTCACTTTTTAACAAAAAATATTAAACAATTGTAGATTGTCCAATACTAACATTGTCATTATTAAAATACAGCAAATCGTCTTTGCTGAAAATAAAATTAGAAACGAACTCTCCTACTTCGTTTGTTCCGAATTTTGAGTCTGGTTTCAAATCAACTGTAACTACTTTGTATTCAATTGCTTTTTCTACCGCTTTATAAATTACGTGAGCTTCTTTAGTTAATCCAAAATGTTCCAACAAAAGCGCCGCCGCTAAAATCGAAGCAATCGGATTTGCAATGTTTTTTCCTTTTGCCTGCGGATATGATCCGTGAATTGGTTCAAACAAAGCATTTTTTTCTCCTATAGAAATCGATGGCAATAAACCAATAGATCCTGTAATTACGCTAGCTTCATCAGATAAAATATCTCCAAATAAATTCTCCGTTAAAATCACATCAAATTGTTTCGGATTTAAAATCAACTGCATTGCCGCGTTATCAACAAATAAGAAATCTAAAGCCACATCTGGATAATCTGCGCTCACTTTCTGAACCACTTTTCTCCACAATCTTGAAGTTTCCAAAACATTTGCTTTGTCAACCATTGTTAGCTTTTTACGTCTTTTTTGCGCTGATTTAAAAGCTAAATGTGCAATTCTTGTAATTTCTTCTTCTGAATATTCACATAAATCTGAAGCATGTGTTCCTTCTTCATTAAGTGTTTTTTCTCCAAAATAAGCTCCACCAGTTAAT
Source organism: Flavobacterium sp. HJSW_4 (assembly GCF_042436695.1). Taxonomy (NCBI): domain Bacteria; kingdom Pseudomonadati; phylum Bacteroidota; class Flavobacteriia; order Flavobacteriales; family Flavobacteriaceae; genus Flavobacterium; species Flavobacterium sp. HJSW_4. The sequence continues at coordinate 181,741 of NZ_JBHNPP010000003.1, read as the reverse complement.
TCTCTAAAAATGGTAAAATCAGCTCCTTCAATGATTTCTCTTTTTAAAGGAGAAGATTCTATTAAGGCTTTATAAGGTTTTATAGGACGAATATTAGCAAACAATCCTAATTCTTTTCGCAGTTTTAATAATCCTTGTTCCGGACGAACCTTTGCGTTTGGGTTATTATCGTATTTAGGATCTCCAATTGCACCAAGCAAAACTGCATCTGTGTTCAGACAAAGATTCAGGGTTTGCTCCGGTAACGGATTTCCTGTTTTATCGATAGCAACCGCTCCCATCAGCGCTTCTTCAAAAACAAATTCATGATTATACACTTCGCCAATGGCGTATAAAGCTTTCTTAGCTTGTAAAATTACTTCAGGCCCAATTCCATCTCCTGGTAAAACTGCAATTTTTAAATTCATAATCTCTCGCTCTTTATGTCTTTAAATCCTTATTGTTCCTAGTTTATTTTTGAAATATTAACTTCTGATTAAATCACCTTCTATTTTAGAAGCTTCTATAATTTGGTGAATATCTGCGTCTACAACTTCTTTTTTAATGTCAGCGAATTTCAAGAATTCGATGTAAACGATATCTAATTGTGTTTTTGTTAATTCGTAACCTACTTTTTTAGCACGGTAAGCTAAAGCTGCTCTTCCGCTTCTTGCTGTCAAAATAATTGAAGACTCATTCACACCCACATCTAACGGATCCATGATCTCGTAAGTTGCTCTGTTTTTGATAACACCATCTTGGTGAATTCCAGAACTGTGCGCAAATGCATTTGCTCCAACAATCGCTTTATTTGGCTGTACAATCATTCCCATACTTTCAGAAACTAAACGGCTCATTTCGTTTAATTCTCTTGTATTAATGTTTGTATCTAAGTTTAAGTAAGGGTGTTGTTTGAAAATCATTACCACTTCTTCAAGTGCAGTATTTCCTGCTCTTTCTCCAATACCATTAATAGTACATTCGATTTGTCTTGCTCCATTAATAGCTCCTGCGATTGAGTTTGCAGTTGCCATTCCTAAATCATTATGACAGTGGCATGAAAGGATTACGTTTTCGATTCCTTTTACGTTTTCTTTTAAGTATTTAATTTTTGCTCCGTACTCTTCTGGAAGACAATATCCAGTAGTATCAGGAATATTCAATACCGTTGCTCCAGATTTGATAACCTCTTCACAAACTTTAGCCAAGAACGCATTATCTGTTCTACCAGCATCTTCAGCGTAGAATTCAACATCTTCTACATACGATTTTGCATGTGCTACAGCATATTTTGCTCTTGCAATAATATCTTCAGGCGTAGTATTTAATTTGTGGAGTATATGAGATTCTGAAGTTCCGATTCCAGTATGGATTCTAGGTTTCTTAGCGTGCTTTAAAGCAGCTGCGGCAACATCAATGTCATTTTTTACGGCTCTTGTAAGTCCGCAGACGGTTGCATTTTCTACAATTTTACAAATCTCAGAGACCGATAAAAAATCGCCCGGACTTGACACAGGAAAGCCTGCTTCGATAATGTCAACTCCCATTTTGTCTAGTCGTTCTGCGATAACTAATTTTTGCTTAGTATCTAACTTGCATCCTGGAACTTGTTCACCATCTCGCAATGTGGTGTCAAAAATTTGAACTTTCTCTCTATTCATATTCATTTATTTAATGTAATTTCACATCTTGATAACAAATATATATTGTACTATTACAGTATGAAATTCATTTTAATGAAATTATACTGTTCATAAAACGTTTTATACCGTATTAACTAACTTATAATCAATAAGTTATATTATTATTTTTTACAATGGCTAACCATCAAAAAGATTTCTTATTTGTTCTAATCAAATCACTTTCGAAATCAGAAAAAAGGCAGTTTAAAATTTTTGCAAGCCGATTAGAAACGAGTTCAAACACAAAATTTATCGAATTATTCAACATTTTAGATAAGTCTGAGGTTTACGACGAAAAACTCATTCTTAAGAACGGTGTTATCCAAAAAGTACAGTTATCTAACTTAAAATCATACTTATACAAACAAATCTTAGTAAGTATAAGGTTAAATATTCCTAGCCAGAACATTCGTTATCAGCTTCGCGAGCAAATGGATTTTGCTGTTATTCTTTATAATAAAGGATTATACAAACAGAGTTTGAAAATTTTAGACAAAACAAAACAGCAGGCTCTTGAAAATGATGAAAAATATATGGCGTATGAAATTGTGGAGTTCGAAAAATTGATCGAATCACAATATATTACACGAAGTATTCAAGGTCGCGCCGACGAATTAGTCGTTCAGGCGAAAGAATTGAATTATAGAAATACAATTTCAAGCAAACTTTCGAACTTATCACTTCAATTGTACGGAATCATGCTAAAAACGGGTTACGTAAAAAGTGATGAAGAATATAAATATATTGATGATTATTTCAACAGACATATTGCAAAATTAGATGAAAGTAAATTTGGCTTTCGCGAAAAATACTGGTTTTACAATGCAAGTCTTTGGAGAAGTTTTCTTGTTCAGGATTTTTTGGCTAGTTATAAATTTGCCTATAAATGGGTAAGATTATTTTATGATAATCCAAACATGATTTATCTGAATCCTGTGTTTTTCTTGAAAGGAAATCATTATTTCTTAGAATCACTTTATATGCTAAAGTATAAATCGAATTTCAAGAAATATCTGAATCTTTTTGAAGAAACTATTGCTGATCCGAAATTCCCTGTAAATGATAACATTGCATCACTATCATTTCTTTATGTTTACAACAATAAGCTGAATCTACATATATTAGAAGGTACTTTCGCGGAAAGCGAATATTTGATTCCTGAGATTTTAAATAAACTAAAATTACACAGTGAACATCTTGATGAACATCACGAAATGCTGTTTTTCTATAAAATCGCTTCTATTTATTTTGGTAACGAAAAATACAATGAATGCATCAATTATTTAGATAAAATCATCAATAACAAGAATTTGACGATGCGTGAAGATTTAATGTGTTTCGCAAGATTGTTGTCTCTGATTGCGCATTATGAACTTGGAAAAGATTATTATTTAGAAAATCATCTAAAGAGCACGTATAAGTTTTTACTAAAAATGAATGACTTACACGAAGTTCAAAAAGAAATCATCAAATTCTTAAGAAACTTAAATAACTTCTACCCTGCTGACATTAAAAAAGAATTCAAGAAAATGCATGCGCGTTTTGTAGAACTTGAAAAAATCACATACGAAAAGAGAGCTTTCCTTTATCTTGATATTATTTCGTGGTTAGAAAGTAAAATTGAGAATAGAAAAATCGCTGATATTATTAAGGAGAAAGCGAAGCTTAATAATAGATAGGTTTTAAGTTCCAATAAAAAAGGCGTTAAGAATAAGTTCTTAACGCCTTTTTTTGTCATTTCGAGGAACAAGAAATCTTCGAAAGAAATTCTTCAATCTTTGTCGAGCCACTTGTGGAGATTTCTCCTTCGTCGAAATGACAAAACTATAAGCAAAAACAAACCCGACAGGTTATTAAAATCTGTCGGGTTTGCTATTTATAAAACTCCAAATTGAAATTTCCCTAAAACTTATTCTACAATATTAGAAGTTGTTACATAGAAATCTTTATCAACTTCCAGTTTTCTGTCCTCGTTTGTTGTTTTAACCGATTGCCATTCTGTTGTTGGTTTCAACCAAGTTTCAACACCGTTTAATTTCACTCTTACTGGCATATCAAATTTAGATACGCAGTTTGTCCAGTGGTATCCGAAAGTTCCGTTTTTAAACATATATTCAAAAACTGGAATTTGAGTTGTAGTCAAATATTGAGCAAAAACTCTATTGAAATTAATTCCAGATTGCTCATTTATATAATCTTGAATCTGTTTTCCTGTAACTGTTTGATGATAAAAAGTCTTATTCATACCTCTTAAAATCGATTTCCATTTTGCATCATCATTAATTACCTGACGAATCATGTGAAGCATTGAAGCTCCTTTCGGATACATATCTCCAGATCCTTCATTATTTACATCATAATGACCAATAATCGGAGTATCATTTTTAATATTTTTTCTGCATCCAATTACATATTCTGCTGCAGCTTCTTTTCCATAATAATATTCTACGAAAAGGCTTTCAGAATAATTCGTAAAACTCTCATGAACCCACATATCAGCAATATCTTTGTAGGTAATATTGTTTGCATACCATTCGTGACCAGATTCGTGAATAATGATAAAATCAAATTTCAATCCCCAGCCCGTACCGCTTAAATCGCGTCCTAAATAACCATTTTTGTATTGGTTTCCATAAGTTACAGAACTTTGGTGCTCCATTCCTAAATACGGAACTTCAACCAATTTATAACTATCTTCGTACCAAGGATATGGTCCAAACCAGCTTTCAAAAGCTTTCAGCATTTTTGGAGCATCTTTAAATTGTTCTTTAGCTAAAGCCAAATTATCTCTTAAAACATAATAGTTGCAATCTAAGTCTCCTTTTTCTCCTTTAAAAACTTCAGAGAAATTAACGTAATCTCCAATGTTGATGTTTACACCATAATTGTTGATTGGGTTCGAAACATACCAATTGAACGTTTTAGTTCCGTCTTTTTCTTTTTTAACGCTTTTTAATCTTCCGTTTGAAACTTCTGTTAAATCACCAGGAACATTCACGCTGATTAACATATTTTCCACTTCATCATACATGTGGTCTTTACACGGCCACCAAACACTTGCGCCTAAACCTTGGCAAGATGTAGCAATAAAATCTTTTCCGTTTTTATCTTTTTTCCAAGAAAATCCGCCATCCCACGGAGCTCTAACCGCTTCTTTTGGTTTTCCTTCAAAGAAAACAACGATTTCTTTTGTATCGCCAACTTTTTGCTTTTCGTTTAAAGTGATAAAGAAAGCATTTCCGTCTCTTTCAAACTTTAATTCTTTGCCGTTTTGCGTTACTTTGGTGATATTCATCGGTTCTTGCAAATCGATTTGCATACGGTTGTTTTCTGTTAAAACAGTATAACGAACTGTATTTGAACCTGAAATAGATTTTTCAGATGGTTTAACCTTTACATCAAGGTGATAATATTTTAGATCCCACCAAGCTCTTTCTTTCGTAATGCTTCCGCGTAAAGTATCTTGATGTGTAAAAACGGTTTCTGACTTGTTTAAAAGTCCCTGAGCATTGGCAGTAAAACCAATTAGAAAAGCAGTTAAAATGCTTCCAAAGTAATTTTTCATTGGTTAGAATTATAAAATAAATAAAGTATTCGAACTTAATCTGCAACAAATGTAAACATTCGAATTAAGTTTTCTAAAATTTTATGATTTCTCTATAAAATCAAACCCAATAAATTAAAAATCTATTGGGTTTAGCTGATTATTCTTAAAGAAATCTAATTTGTGATATTAGATTCTGTCACGTAAAAGTTTTTGTCTACAGTTAAATCTGTTTTTTCGCTATTCAAATCTATAGTATGCCAATCAGTTGTTGGTTTTAGCCAAGTTTCAACTCCGTTTAATGTAACTTTCAAAGGAAGATTGAAATTTTCGACAGTATTTATCCAATGGTAAACTAATTTTTTATTTTTAAAATAATATTCAAAAGTCGGCACTTGCGGTGTTCTCAAATATTGATCGAAAACTAGACTTAAATCTATGCCAGATTCTTTGCTTATAAAATCTTCAATCTGCTTTGTTGTAACGGTTTGATGATAAAAAGTCTTATTCATTCCTCTCAAAATCGATTTCCATTTTGCATCATCATTTATTACCTGACGAATCGTGTGAATCATATTAGCCCCTTTTGGATACATATCTCCAGAACCTTCTCTGTTTACATCATAATATCCAATAATTGGCTCTTTATTCGAAATCATTTTTCTGATTCCCCTTGCGTATTCATTCGCTGCGTCTTTCCCGTAATAATATTCGATAAACAGAATTTCAGAATAAGTTGTAAAACTCTCGTGAATCCACATATCAGCAATGTCCTTGTACGTAATATTGTTAGCAAACCATTCATGCCCTGACTCATGAATAATGATATAATCAAATTTTAATCCCCAACCTGTCCCACTTATATCATGACCGTTGTGACCGTTCTGATAGTTGTTTCCGTATGTTACAGAACTTTGGTGTTCCATTCCTAAATACGGAGCTTCAACCAATTTATAACTGTCTTCATACCAAGGATAAGGTCCAAACCAGCTTTCAAAAGCTTTCAGCATTTTTGGAGCATCTTTAAATTGTTCTTTTGCTTTAGCCAAATTATCTCTCAAAACATAATAATTGCAATCCAAATCACCTTTTTCTCCTTTATATTTTTCTGAGAAATTAACGTAATCTCCAATATTGATGTTCACACCATAATTGTTTATCGGATTGGCAACATACCAGTTGAAAGTTTTAGTTCCATCTTTTTGTTTTTTAACGCTTTGCAGTCTTCCATTTGAAACATCAGTTAAATCTCCTGGAACATTCACACTAATCAACATATTTTCAACTTCATCGTACATATGATCCTTGCAAGGCCACCAAACGCTAGCGCCTAAACCTTGGCAAGATGAAGCTATAAAATCTTTTCCGTTTTTATCTTTTTTCCAAGTAATTCCTCCATCCCAAGGTGGACGAACCGCTTCTTTCGGAACACCGCTAAATGAAACTATAATTTCTTTAGTTTCTCCAACTTTTTGATTTTCTGTTAAAGTAATAAAAAAAGCATTTCCGTCTCTTTCAAATTTCAATTCCTTTCCATTTTGAGTAACTTTCGTAATATTCATCGGCTCTTGAAGGTCGATTTGCATACGATTGTATTCTGTCAAAACAGTATAACGCACCGTATTTGATCCCGAAATTGTTCTGTCTGCCGGATTCACCTTAATATCAAGATGATAATATTTCAAATCCCACCAAGCTCTTTCTTTTGTAATGCTTCCGCGTAAAGTATCCTGATGTGTAAAAGCCGTTTCTGACTTCCTTAAAAGTCCCTGAGCATTGGCTGTAAAACCGATTAGGAAAGCAGTTAGAATGCTTCCAAAATAATTTTTCATATTCAAAAAATTGGAGTAAAATATTTCGCTAAATTTTAACAAATGTAAACATTCAAGTTAATTTTTTGTTTTTTATTATTTAAAAATGCTCTTGGAATCAAATATTCTTCTCTATTTTAGCTTTTGAATTATATTTTACATTTTATGAAATTATCTAGTTTTATTATTACCACATTTTTTATCTGCCAATTACCCATTTATTCACAAACAATTCCCATTCATAAAACAAATAAAAAAATAACTATTGACGGAGATCTAACAGATTGGAAAACACCTTTTCTTGGTCCGTTTGTAATTCATAACACAGGAGAAAAAGCCACTCAAAACACTTTTGTTTCACTTTCGTGGAATAAAAAAAATCTTTATATCGCTTATAAATGCACTGATTCTAAAATTGTTGGAGCTCCAAAAATAAAAGACACAGAGATTTTTTATACAGATGACTTGGTAGAAATTTTTCTTGATCCAGATGGAGATGGCAAGAATTATATTGAAATTGGAATAAATGCATTTTCTACCAACTACGATTTGCTTTTAAAATGTATTTCAGAAGAATGCGGCGGCTGGAATACTTCAATGGATTTTAATATTGCTGGCTTAGAATCAGTCGGCAAAATCACTAATGACGGATATGTTGTAGAAATCAAAATCCCATTTTCTAGCCTTGAAAAAGCAGAAAATAGCGGTTTTACAAAACCTAAAATTGGAACCAAATGGAAAGCAAATACTTTTAGAATCGATTACGGTAACACAACAGAATATCTTGCATTACAGCCTTATAAGAGTTTAAAATTTGGCTTTCATCAGCCTCAAGAATTTGCTGTTTTTGAGTTTGTTAAATAGCGTTTAATAAATTGAAATTGTTGATATTCTATTACTTTAAAATATTCTGCATTACCAGCCAAATAATCAAAAGATGAGTTAGTCATTTTCATTTCATAAACTTCAAAGATTGATTTATTTCGAACAAAGTACAAATTTGTATCAAACCTGTAATTTAAATCCTCATGGCATTTATATGTATCTAAAAACATAGTAATACCTTTCTTTAAAACTGTTGGATTCGAAAGTTCTTTTGGAAGAAAAATATCTAGAAAAGCATTATTATCTACATATAATTCTCCCGTACTTTCATTAATTGGATAAAAATTCCCATATGGTGATTTTTCTAAAAACAAAATCATTCGCTGTCCAGACTTTAATTCCTTCATTCTTGGATCACAAAGCCATTCTTTCCAAATTGCTACATTAATTTTTGTGCTAGATTTCCCTTTAATAAATTGACTTATCGTGAACTCATATTCATTCTTTGAAACCTTAGAAATAGTTCCATCAACAATCAAAATAGCTTTAGAAACGACCAAAGAATATGGCATTACATTTTTCTTAAACCCGTAATTAAACACAGAATAAAGCAATAATAGCAAACAAAAATAAAGTCTCATAAAGTTCTATTAAGAAATTAAAAATACTTTTTTTTAAGATATAAGACATAAAAAAATCGCATTATCGCAGTCATAATACGATTTGATTTATTTGAAAAGAAAAATTCAAAGAACTACTTCTGACGTTTCTTCAAAACTTCAACAACATCATTTAGCTGATATCCTTTGGCTTGAAGCAGAATTAAATAATGAAAAAGTAAATCTGCGCTTTCGCTAAGAAACAAATCGTCATTATCATCTTTTGCCTCGATAACCACTTCTACAGCTTCTTCACCAACTTTTTGAGCAATTTTATTGATTCCTTTTTCGAATAATGAAGCAACATAACTCTTCTCTGAATCAGCATTTTCTCTTCTAGTTTTGATCGTATTTTCTAACTGAGAAATAAAACCATAATTAGCAGAATTCGATTCTTGCCAGCACGTATCAGCTCCTGTGTGACACGTTGGTCCAACAGGTTTTGCTTGAATCAAAAGCGTGTCGCCATCGCAGTCGTTTTTAATGCTTACTAAGTTTAAAAAGTTACCACTCTCCTCGCCTTTTGTCCAAAGCCTTTGTTTGGAACGACTAAAGAAAGTTACCTTCTGAGTTTCTATTGTTTTTTGAAGCGATTCTTCGTTCATGTAACCCAGCATCAAAACATTTTTAGTTTCTGAATCCTGAATGATCGCCGGGATTAATCCGTGCGCGCTTTTTATATCGATTTCCATTTTAATTTTAGATTTTTGATTTCAGATTTTTGATTTCTGGCATCCTGTTATTTTAGATTAAATACTATCTTTCTTCTTGCTTCTTTCCTCTACAATTTAGAGTCTAACTTCAATTCCATTATCTCTAAGTTCCTGTTTCAAAGCCTTGATTTCGATTTCCTTAAAGTGAAAAACACTTGCCGCTAAAGCTGCATCAGCTTTTCCTTCTTTAAACGAATCTACGAAATGTTGAATATTTCCAGCACCTCCCGAAGCAATAATCGGAATATTTACTAGTTCCGAAAGCTTAGCCAAAGCCTCGTTTGCAAAACCATTTTTCGTTCCGTCATTATCCATCGAAGTGAATAAAATTTCGCCAGCTCCACGTTCTGCGACTTCAACAGCCCAATCGAATAAATTTAATTCTGTTGGTACTTTCCCGCCTACTAAATGCACAATCCATTGTCCGTCAATTTGTTTGGCATCGATTGCAACGACAACGCACTGACTTCCAAATTTCTGAGCCAAGTCATTAATCAATTGCGGATTTTTTACTGCCGATGAATTAATCGAAACTTTATCGGCACCGTTATTTAGGAGAATATCAACATCTTCAACAGATGAAATTCCACCACCAACCGTAAACGGAATATTGATTTTCTCCGCCACGCTTCGCACCATATTTACAAGCGTTTTACGTCTTTCTTCTGTTGCCGAAATATCCAGAAAAACCAATTCGTCCGCACCTTCAGCCGAATAAATTTCCGCTAATTCCACAGGATCTCCGGCATCTCGTAAATCAACGAAATTGACGCCTTTTACAGTTCTTCCGTTTTTTATATCTAAGCAAGGTATGATTCTTTTTGCTAACATTTTTTCTAATGTGTCAATTTGTAAAATTAGATAATGTGTCAATTAGAAAATTAGATAATTGTTTAGCAACTGCGTAAAATTATCTAATTGCCTCATTTTCTCATTTACTAATTATATAGTTTTCTAGTTGTTTTAAGCTGATTCTTTCTTCGTAAATCGCTTTTCCGATGATAGTTCCTTCACAGCCTAACTCAGCTAATTTGGGCAATTCATCGAAAGTTGAAATTCCACCTGAAGCAATTAATTTTATTCCTTTAGCTTCCGCTAAAATTTTGCTGTATAAATCAAAACTTGGACCTTGAAGCATTCCGTCTTTTGCAATATCAGTACAGATAACATACTGAATTCCTTTTGATTGATAATCTTGAATGAATGGAACCAAATCTTCATTTGATTCTTCTAACCAACCAGAAACGGCAATCTTTTCATCTTTTGCATCTGCACCCAAAATGATTTTTTCCGTTCCGTATTCTGAAATCCATTTTTCGAAAATTGTTCTGTTTTTAACTGCAATACTTCCGCCAGTAATTTGATTTGCACCGCTTTCAAAAGCAATTCTCAAATCATCATCAGATTTTAATCCACCGCCAAAATCAATTTTTAAGCTTGTTTGCGTTGCGATTTGCTCTAATATCTTATAATTGACAATTTTACTTGATTTTGCACCATCAAGATCGACTAAATGCAAATATTCAATTCCGTGAGCTTCAAATGATTTCGCTACTTCTAGCGGATTTTCATTGTAAATTATTTTTGTATCATAATCACCTTTGGATAAACGAACGCATTTTCCGTCAATGATATCTATGGCTGGTATTATTCTCATTTTTATTATTTTAGATTTTAGAGTTCAGATTTTAGATTCTCTAAAAATTGATATTTTGATTGATTTTTGATATTGAAATTGAATTTTACATTTTCAAAAAATTTCCAAGGATTTTCTCTCCAACATCACCGCTTTTTTCTGGATGAAATTGAGTTCCATAAAAATTATCTTTCTGTAAAGCCGATGCATATTCAACATCATAATTGGTTTTAGCAACGGCATATTCGCAATTTGGTGCATAAAAACTATGAACTAAATACATGAATTCATTTTCAGAAATTCCTTTAAACAAATCGGTTTTTAAATCATAAATCTGATTCCACCCCATTTGAGGCACTTTTACGTTATTTGAAAATTTCAAAACATCAATGTCAAAAATCCCCAAACCTTCTGTATTTCCTTCTTCAGTTTTATTACACATCATCTGCATTCCAAGGCAAATTCCTAAAACAGGTTGTTGCAATTGCGGAATCAAATAATCCAATCCGCTTTCACGAAGCTTTGTCATTGCCGAACTCGCCTCGCCCACGCCTGGAAAAATCACTTTATCAGCCGCTTTAATTTCGTCTGAATTATTACTCAAAACTGCCTTAAAACCCAATCTTTCAATAGCAAACATAATGCTCTGAATATTTCCTGCTCCGTAATTTATAATTACTATTTTCATTTTTTTTAGTTGTTGGTTGATGGTTATTGGTTGATGGCTAACAACTATCAACCAACAACCATAAACTTTAAAGCATTCCTTTCGTTGAAGGCAAAATCATTTTTTCGGTATCTCTTTTTACGGCAACTTTTATTGCTTTCGCGAAAGCTTTAAAAATTGCCTCGATTTTGTGATGTTCGTTGATTCCTTCTGCTTTGATATTTAAGTTGGCTTTTGCACCGTCTGTGAATGATTTAAAGAAATGATAAAACATTTCAGTTGGCATTTTTCCAACCATTTCACGTTTAAATTCCGTTTCCCAGATTAGCCAGTTTCTTCCTCCGAAGTCAATTGCAGCTTGTGCTAAACAATCGTCCATTGGCAAGCAGAATCCGTAGCGCTCGATTCCTAGTTTGTTTCCTAACGCTTTCGCGAAAACTTCCCCTAAAGCAATTGCAGTATCTTCGATTGTATGGTGTTCATCAACTTCTAAATCGCCTTTTACAGTAATTTCTAAGTCCATTTGACCGTGACGTGAGATCTGATCTAACATGTGATCAAAAAATGCAATTCCGGTGTCGATTTTACTTTTTCCTGTTCCGTCAAGGTTTAAGTTGATGTAAATATCGGTTTCGTTTGTTTTTCTTGTAATTGATGCCGAACGCGCTTCTAATTTCAAGAACTCATAAATAGTTTTCCAATCCATTGATTGCAAAACTATTGTATCGTTTAATTCTTCACGTTTAGATGAAATCTCATTGCTTCCAACTCCATCTGTATCGTTCATAAAAATGGCTTTTGCCCCTAAGTTTTTAGCCAATTCAACATCCGTCAAGCGATCTCCTAAGACAAAAGAGTTTTCTAAATCATATTCTGGATTGTTCAAATATTTAGTCAACATTCCAGTTCTTGGCTTGCGTGTTGGAGCATTTTCCTCTGGAAAAGTTCTGTCAACGAAGATTTCATCAAAAACAACTCCTTCATTTTCAAAAGCTTTTAAAATGAAATTTTGCGTTGGCCAAAACGTATTTTCAGGAAAACTATCTGTTCCCAAGCCATCTTGATTCGTTACCATTGCTAATTCGTAATCTAATTCGTTAGCAATTTTAGCCAGATATTGAAATGCTTTCGGATAAAACTCTAATTTATCTAAGCTGTCTAATTGATAATTTTCTGGTTCTAAAACAATCGTTCCGTCACGATCGATAAAAAGTACTTTTTTCATAATTTATATTTTCTGTCGCCACGAATTACACTAATTAGCACGAATTTAATTAGTGTAATTCGTGAAATTCGTGGCTAATATATTTTTAGCTTAATGATTTCAATTCTTTAATAACAACCGCATTTTCTTCTTTTGTTCCGATTGTAAAACGAAGACAATTTTCGCATAAAGGTTGTGTTGTTCTGTTACGAATTACAATTCCTTTTTCAATTAACTGATCGTATCTTTTATTAGCGTCATCAACTTTTGCTAAGATAAAATTGGCTTCCGTTGGATATACTTTTTCAACAAAACTCACTTCAAGTAACACTTTAAGCAATTCTTCTCTTTGCTCAATAATAGAAGCTATTTCTTTTTTTATTTTATCAGAATCTTTTAAACGCTCGATTGCTCTTTGTTGCGTTAATTCATTAACATTATAAGGTGGTTTGATTTTGTTTAAAATTGAAATCACAGCTTCAGAAGCATAACAAACTCCCAAACGAATTCCTGCCAAACCATATGCTTTAGAAAGCGTTTGTGTGATCACTAAATTTGGATATTCGTCAATTTCTGTCAGCCAACTTTCTTTATCTGAAAAGTCAATATAAGCTTCATCAATCACAACTAAACCTTTAAAGTTTTGAAGCAATTTTACCACGCTTTCATCTGAAAAAGAATTTCCTGTTGGATTATTTGGCGAGCATAAAAAGATGATTTTTGTATTCTCATCAACGGCTTCTAGTATCTTTTCTACTTGTGGCTGAAAGTCTGTTGACAGTAGAATTTCTCTATTTTCAACTGCATTTATGTTCGCTAAAACGCCATACATTCCGTAAGTTGGCGGAAGCGAAATAATATTATCTTTATTAGGTTCGCAAAAAGCTCTAAAAAGTAAATCTAGAACTTCATCACTTCCGTTTCCTAATAGAATCTTATTTTGTTTTACCAAATTATTTTTAGCTAAAATGGCTTTAACCGAATTCTGTTGTGGATCTGGATAGCGATTTACTCCATTTTGAAACGGATTTTCATTAGCATCCAAAAAAATCATTTCGGCTGTATCAAAATCTTCAAACTCATCTCTCGCAGACGAATACGGTTTTAAAGATTTTACGTTTTCACGTGTTATTGTATTTATATCGAAGGTACTCATTGTCTTTTCTTTTTTAGATTTATAGAAGAAAGAAGCAAGAGGAAAGACTTTTTATCTTGCTTCTTTCTTCTTTTCTCTACTTTCTCTTTCTTACTCTAAACTCTTTAATCTTAAGGTCACGGCATTTTTATGCGCTTGCAAGCCTTCAGCTTCTGCCATTGTTTCAATAGCTTTTCCTATATTTTGAATTCCTTTTTCTGAAATCTTCTGAAATGTCATTGACTTCATAAAACTATCTAGATTTACACCACTGTAATTCTTTGCATAACCGTTAGTTGGCAAGGTATGATTGGTTCCGGATGCATAATCTCCGGCACTTTCAGGAGTGTAATTTCCAATAAAAACTGAACCTGCGTTTACGATTCCGTTGCAATAGAAATCATCATATTTTGAGCAGATTATAAAGTGTTCTGGGCCGTATTCGTTTATTAAATTTAAAGCGATTTGATCATTCTCAACATAAATTAATTTTGAATTTTCGATTGCTTTTTCTGCGATTGCTTTTCTTGGAAGAACTTCTAATTGAGATTGCACTTCTTTTTCTACGTCATCAATCAGTTTTTTTGAAGTTGAAACTAAAATCACTTGACTATCTGTTCCGTGTTCTGCTTGAGACAATAAATCTGAAGCCACAAAAGCAGGAACCGCAGTATCATCAGCAACAATCAATAATTCTGAAGGACCGGCCGGCATATCGATTGCAACACCAAATTGCGTTGCCAATTGTTTTGCTACTGTTACAAATTGATTTCCTGGTCCGAAAATTTTATACACTTTCGGAATTGACTGCGTTCCAAAAGTCATTCCTGCGATCGCTTGAATTCCGCCAACTTTTAAGATTTTAGTTACACCGCATAAATTCGCTGCATATAAAATTGCTGGATTAATTTTTCCTTTTTTATCTGGCGGAGAACACAATACGATTTCTTTGCAACCTGCAATTTCAGCTGGAACTGCCAACATTAAAACAGTCGAAAATAAAGGCGCTGTTCCTCCAGGAATATATAAACCAATTTTCTGAATTGGTCTTTTCTCTTGCCAGCAGTTTACTCCTTCAATTGTTTCAACCGAAATTCTTTCTGTTTTTTGGGCGTTGTGGAATTTATAAATATTGTCTTTTGCTAATTCAATAGCTGCTTTTAATTCGTTTGGAATCAAACTAATTGCTTCGTTGATTTCATCTTGCGAAACTTCATAGTTATCTTGAGAAATTCCGTCAAAAATCGAAGTATATTTCGCTACAGCTTCATCTCCTTTTCTCTGAACTTCTTTAAAAATTTCTTTAACCGTAACTTCAATATCATCAACAGTTTTAGTTGGTCTTTTTAATATTTCTGACCAGATTTCTGGTTTTGGATTGTCTATTTTATTCATAATCTTTTAATATTAAATTCCAAATTTCTAAAATCCCAAATTCCAATTCTTTGTTTTAAAATTTTAATCCTTAACTTGGAATTTGGAATTTAAAAATTGAAATTTCTTTTTACAGTACCATTTTCTCAATTGGACAAACTAGAATTCCTTCTGCACCAACTTCTTTTAATTGATCAATAACGTCCCAAAAAGTGTCTTTATCAATTACAGAGTGAACGCTGCTCCAACCTTCTTGTGCCAACGGAAGAACCGTTAAACTTCTCAAAACTGGAAGGATTTTTCCAACAGCTTCGATTTTGTCGTTTGGAACGTTCATTAAGATATATTTCGAATTTCTAGCTCTTAAAACTGCTTGAATTCTGAATTTTAAAGTATCAATGTGTTTTTGAATTTCTGGAGAAACTTTTGGAGAAACTGCTAAAACAGCTTCACTCTTCAAGATTACTTCAACTTCTTTTAAGTTGTTTTTGAAAAGTGTGCTTCCGCTTGAAACGATGTCGACAATAGCATCTGCAAGTCCGATATTTGGTGCAATTTCCACAGAACCAGAAATTTGGTGAATATCCACAGTTATACCAAATTTACCAAAAAATTCATTAACTGTATTTGGATATGAAGTCGCAATACGAAGGTTTGCTAAATCTTGAACCGAATTGTATTCGAAAGTTTTAGGAACTGCTACAGAAACTTTACATTTTGAGAACCCTAATTTTTGAACTACCTCAATTCCTTTGCCTTTTTCTACCAAAAGATTGTCGCCAACAATTGCTAAATCTACTACTCCATCAATTAAATACTGAGGAATATCTGAATTTCTCAAGTATAAAACTTCAAGAGGAAAGTTAGAAGCTTCGGCTTTTAATTGATCGATTCCGTTGTTGATTGAAATGCCGCAGTCTTTTAAGATTTGAATGCTGTCTTCGTTTAAACGACCTGATTTTTGAATTGCAATTTTTAAAGTACTCATTTTTTTAGTTGTTTGTTTGGATTAATAGTTTGAGTACAAAGAGAGCTTGAAATAAAAAACCCGTTTGATGTACTCAAACGGGTTTTAAAATATGATGATTTACACGCATACCATTAACACATCGCTTGAGAGCAATAATGTAAATGATGATGATGTAATTGAATTGAAATCATGATTTGTTTTTGTTTTTCTTCTTTGATTCGGTTGCAAATATACTAGATAAAATAATTAAAAAGCAATTTTTATTTTAACTTAACGAGAGTTTATTGTTAAAAAATGTTTTAGACAGCATTTTAGTTAATGATTTTAAAATTACTTTAACGAATTATTATATTCTTCAAAAACCAACAATACTCGAGTTCCCTTTCCTATTTCGCTTTCAATTTTAAATTTAATCTGAAGCAAATCTGTCATTCTTTTCACAATAAACAAACCAAGTCCGGTACCTTTAATTTCTGAGTGATTCAACGAATCTGACCTGAAAAACGGATTTAAAATGGATTCTAAATCTTTCTTTGCAATTCCGATTCCTTGATCTGAAATGTTGCAGATAATTTTATTATTTTCTCTTGATAACGAAACCCGAACTTCACTATCCGGTTTTGAATATTTTACAGCATTTGAAATAATATTTCGCAGAATCGTTACCGCTAAATAATTATCTGAATAAATATAAAATTCTTCTGAAGCATCTAAAGTAACATTTATTCTTCCCGATTTAATCTTCTCTGAATTCAATTTGAGAACATCTAAAACTGCTGCATTTAAATAAATTTTTTCTTTAAGAATGTTTTGTTTTTGATTCTCAAAACGAGCCATCATAAGCAACTGATCTACAAGAGAATTCAAGTGGTCAACTTCATTAATACAGTAATTAATTTTTTCTTCATATTCCTTGCTGTCTCTAGGTTTACGTATCAATACCTCAAGTGTTCCTTTAATAACAGTGAGAGGCGTTCTTAACTCATGTGAAGCATCAGATGTGAACTGTTTTTCACGTTCAATGGCATCTTCTATTCGGTTCAATAAATTATTAATTGTTTTAGAAAGCGTAAACAATTCGTCCCTAGTTTTTGGCAACGGAATCCTTGCTTTCAGATTGTCTTTTGTAATAATTTTAGAAGTTTGAATAATGCTATTTATCGGCTTAATGCTTCTTCCAGCG
Organism: Flavobacterium sp. HJSW_4; assembly: GCF_042436695.1. Taxonomy (NCBI): domain Bacteria; kingdom Pseudomonadati; phylum Bacteroidota; class Flavobacteriia; order Flavobacteriales; family Flavobacteriaceae; genus Flavobacterium; species Flavobacterium sp. HJSW_4. Next base: position 164,359 of record NZ_JBHNPP010000003.1, on the reverse strand, counting down.
TAAAATCTCGCCAAGAAAAACAAAATCAAAAGAATGATTGGAAAAGTAATTAATAAGGTATCCATCAAATTATCCAAAACCTTGGAGGAATCGGATAGAGACATTGCAATAATTAAATACCCAATTTTCCTTGATTCCACATGAAGCGGAACTTGAATCTGGCGAATTTTATTTCCTAATAATTTAGTGTCAAAAAGCTGAAAATGATCTTTATTTTCATGAAAAACGAGTTTCTCATTTTTTAAATTAGGAGACTTTTCTATTATTTTCTTATTCAAATCTAAAAACTGAACGAATACAGGATTTACATCAACAGAATTATGTTCTCTTTCCTCCCATTCTTCAGCATCCATGAAAATTACAACACCATTTTCGATTTTTAATTCTTTTAAATGATCTTGAACTTCTATGTTTAAGTTTTCATCAATATGGTTGTAAACCGTCAATTTTACAATAAAATAAATAGCAGAAAAGACTGCCAAAACCAAAAGTCCGGTACCTACAATGTAATTTAGTGCAATTCTATTCTTAAAAGATAATGATGTCATTTTGTTAATCATTGGCGATATATCCAATGCCCCGGATAGTTTTTATATAATCTTCTTCAATTTTAAGGTTGAGTTTTTTCCGAATTGCATTCATAAAAACATCAATAACACCAGTATCGTACTCAAAATTGATTTCCCAGACATCTCTTAGAATCTGATTTCTCGTGCAAACTTTTCCTTTATTCTGAATTAAATAAGCCAATAATTCGAATTCACGTTGTGTAAGCGAAATTTCCTCTTCCCCTTTTAAAACAATGTGTCTGGATAAATCCATCGTTATGTTTCCAAGCGTTAAGGTTTCAGTTTGCTGTTTATTTCTAAAGTGAACTTTAATTCGCTCGACCAATTCCTCGAAGCTAAATGGCTTTTTGATATAATCGTTTGCTCCAGCTTTTAAGCCTTCTATAGTTTCTTGAACGGTATCTTTTGCAGTTAAAAAAATGATTGGCGTAGTTTGATCTTTAACTCTAATCGCCTTGCACAAATCAAGACCATTGATTTTTGGAAGCATCCAATCTAAAAGAATCAAGTCAAACTTCTGATCTTGAATCACTTCAAAACCTTTAGAACCATCGGCCGCAGTGGTAATTTGATAGCCTTCTTCTTGCAATCCTTGTTTAAGAAATTGGACAATTCCTACTTCGTCTTCAACTATTAAAATATGCATTTATCGTATCTGATTAAAATTTGAACTTCATTTTTCAATTCAAAGATAGATAATTTAGCACTCAGAAATAGTCCAATCTGCCAATAAATGAACAAAATCAGCATCTTAAGCAAACATTAAGTTAATGTTAAGTAAGGTAAAAGTTGAACTTAATCTGGCGTTAATGAATCGTAAGTAATTTTGTAAAAAAAATAAACTGATGAATTTTTACAAAAAACTTTCGCCTTTTTACAGCCTTACATTACTATATTTTATCGTGAGTTTTACTCTTAGAATAGTATTGCTTTTTCATCCGATCACTCAAAGTTCTTTTACAATTACAGAAAGTTTGAAGATATTTTCATTAGGCTTTGTATCAGACTTTTTCGTTTTTGTTCTGGCTTCAGCTTTCTTGTGGCTGTATCTTATTTTTATCTCCAATTCAAAATACAACAAACCTTATGGATATATAATACTAGCAGGTTTTGTTGCGCTTTTGATCTATATAGCTTCTGGAAAAAGTATTTTTGATGAATACGGTGGAGCTTTGCCTAAAATTGTTTTAATTTTTGTTTCGATAAAAACACTTTTGTTTGCGCTTTTTCTTTTCTTGCCAAAACACAGAGATAAAATTAGATTCTGGCTTTTTTCTTTTGTGGTTTTCCTTTACGTTTTATTGATTCTTCAAAATGCAATAAGCGAATTTTTCTTTTGGAATGAGTTTGGTGTAAAATACAATTTCATTGCTGTTAATTATTTGATTTACACAAATGAAGTTATCGGAAACATTATGCAATCTTACCCTGTAGTTCCAATATTTTCTGCTTTGTTCATCATTACAGCAACGATCACTTATTTCATCATCAAGAAATCTAGAAATTATATTGATGAAATTCCAAGTTTCAATGAAAAATTAAAAATTACAGCTATTTATGCCGTTTTATTTGTTTCGTCTTTATTAGCTGTTCCCGGATTAGCAAAAACTGAGAATTCAAAAAATGTTTTTGTTAATGAATTGCAGTCTAACGGTATCTACAAGTTCTATTTGGCATTCCAGAACAATAAACTAGATTACTTTAAATTCTACAAAACAATTCCGAATGAGAAAGCTTTTGCGATCTTAAAACAAGATATGCCTGCTATTTCAGGTAAGAACACATTAAGATTGATTAAGGAAGATTCGTTGGAACAACACAAAAATGTGGTCTTAATTACAATTGAAAGTTTAAGTGCAGATTTCATGAAAATGTATGGAAACGAGCAAAATATTACGCCGTTTTTAGACAGTCTTGCTCAAAAAAGCTTGCTTTTTACAAATGTCTACGCTGCAGGAAACAGGACAGTTCGCGGGCTTGAAGCTGTAACTTTATGTTTGCCTCCAACAGCTGGAGAAAGCGTTGTAAAAAGAGAAGACAACAAAAATAAATTTTCAACTGGATCTGTTTTCCTTGAAAAGGGCTACAACGTAAAATTTATGTACGGCGGAGATGCCTTTTTTGATAATATGCAAGATTTCTATACTGGAAACGGTTATCAGATTATTGACAAATCGAGCTTCGCAGAAAATGAAGTTACTTTTTCTAACGTTTGGGGAGTTTGTGACGAAGATATGTACAACAAGGCAATTAAAGTTATGAATGCTGAAGCTAAGCAGAATAAGCCTTTTTTTAATCATATTATGACAGTTAGCAATCACAGACCTTTTACTTATCCAAACAATAAAATTGATATTCCTGGAAATATTAAATCTCGTGATGGAGGTGTAAAATATACTGATTATGCTTTGCATCAATTCTTTAAACAAGCAGAAAAACAGCCTTGGTTTAAAAATACTGTCTTTGTAATTGTTGCCGATCATTGTGCATCAAGTGCAGGAAAAACAGAACTTCCGTTGGATAAATACAGAATTCCAGCTTTGATTTATACGCCAAATATGAAGCCTGAAAAATTCAACAAATTAATGTCGCAGATTGATATTATGCCAACATTATTCGGACTTCTGAATTTTGATTATCAAAGTAAATTCTTTGGACGCGATGTATTCAAATCAGATTATCAGCCTCGAGCTTTTATAGCGACTTATCAGGATTTAGGTTTAATAAAAGATAATGTTTTAACTATTCTTTCTCCGAAACAACAGATAAAACAATTTCAATTAAAACTTAATGAAAAAACTGGAATCTCTCCTGAATTTCAAATTCACTACGATGAAATTCCATTAAAAGCAGAAAACACCAATTTGCTTGACGAAACTATTTCTTACTATCAATCAGCTTCTTATGTATTGAAAGAGAAAGAATATCAGTTTAAAGATATAGCTGATAAGAATAAAAAATTATATGCAAACGTTCATAATTAATACAAGAAGAAAGATAAGCTTATTTCTTGCGTTCTTTATTTCAGAAAAATAAGTTCCACGATTTTAACCCGATAGGCTTTTTGAAACCTATCGGGTTTACTTTGTGATCTCATTCACCACATAGTTTTACAAAATTTATAAAAATTCTCAGTGCTCTTTGCATTAAAAAAGTAAAAGCATGTAAATATAAAAAAGCCTCAAAATCATAAAGAATTTCAGGCTTTTTTTTAGGTTTTCAAGTAAACTTGAAACCTTAAACTATAAATCTTGAAACAACTTTTAGTCGATTTGATTTTTCATTCCGAATAAATCTCCTTTTTGGAATAATCTTAAATCATCTTGCAAAAATTGGTAGTTTCTTTGAGTTACTGCTGGAGCATCCAAATCACTCAAATCTGGTTTTCCTGCATTTACCCATGCAGTATACCAAAAACTTGCAGTTGCTGTAATTGCTTTTTTCATTTGGCTTTCAACCATTCCATTTAATTGCTCGTGTAATTTTTTAGCATATTCATCAGAGAAAACAGCAGTATTATATCTAGTTTTCAATACATTTCCTGCAGCATCCATTTTAAACACTTTGTCTTGTGGAGTTGCAGTTCTTAGCTTTTTATCAATATCCAATAAAGGTTGAGCAAAACTGTGAGTATCATTAATCAAATCCCAAATTGCTTTATGAACATCTGTGTAATACTGAGCTTCAGGAACGTTTAATTTGTAGTTTTTAACGAATAACTCTGGCAATCTACTTTCCCAAAGTGAATGAATTCCTTTTTGATCAGTCAATTGTCCATCGTGGTTCGCTGAAGTATGTAATGGCATGTGTGCATCACCAACATAATGTCCTAAATCTGCTGCAAGAAACAAAATTTCTGATTTGTTTTTGTCCTTAAAAGCTTTAGTCAATTTTGTCATCATCTCTTCTAAATACCAAGGTAAAATTCCATTATCATTTAAGAATTTAGCATCGTATTTTTGTTTTGCTTCTTCTAATGTTTGTGGATAAGTGTCTGCAGGACCAAAATTTTCCATGTCAAAATAATGTCTTGCACCTTCTTCTTTATAATTTAAAGCATACTTACGGATATCTGGAACCGAAGCTTCTTGCGTAATAAAATCAATGTGGTTGTAAAAAAATATCTGTAATTGTTTTGGTAAAGCCATTACAGCAGCTTTGTTAATACGCTCATGGCCAACATTTCCCCATGATAGAGTAATAAACCCAATAATCAATGCGCCGAAAGCGATTAATTTTGGTCTCATTTGGATTTTTTTCATTTGTTTTTTTATTAGAGGGAGCAAATTTAGCTTTAATTAAAGAATACGCAAAAAATACTATCATTAAGATTCAACAATTTTAGCTTTTATGATTTATAAGCCTAAAAATGAGAGAAGTTCATATTAACAATATTTTTCTTTGTATGTTTGTTTAACCAACAAATTCAATTTTATGCGCCAGATTACTTTAAATTTATTTCTATTAATTTCTGCTTTTTGCTTTGCACAAGAAACTGATTTACAGCTAAAAAATGTTAGCGATACCATATTAAATCAAAAAAGAACACTGAAAGTTTCTGATCCGTTAAACGGAGAAAAAACAATGCAAAAACTGTTTCCTGGTAATTTATATCATCTTTCTGATAAAAATACTTTCATTAGTTGGAAATGTAAATCGTGTAAACCTTCACCGTTCTTAGATGTAAATGGCGTAGAAGGCGATCAAATGTTTCCTTATACAGAAGGTGTTGCCACAAGACTTATAGCTAATATTGATTATAAAGATTCAAAAGGAAATGAGTTTAAAATTTTAGCGTTTAATCATTCTGTTCATGACGAAGACGGACTTCAAACAGGCCGTTTTTCTGGCGGATTGTTAGGCGTGGCAAAATTTGCAAAGAATAACAATGTTTGGGAAATGAGATCTTTTCAGCCTGCAGTTGCCGCATTCGGGGCATTTGCGAGATGCCCTACTCCAAAATTGGTAGAAATTGGCGAAGATCAATTTGCGTTTACTTTAATACATGCAAATGGCGGAGCTGGTGGAGCTTATGAAGGTTATTTATATCTTATAGCAGGTTTTGGAGGTCAGTATCAGCCAATAATGGAAGTCAATAATTATCAGTTGACCAATTCTTCGTTTATTTCTTGGTCTGGATCGTATAAGATTGTAAATGATAATTCTAAAAAACATTTTAGAGATATTATTATCACAACAAAAGGCACTTACAATATAAAAGCAAGAGCTGAAGATGACTTTGATGTTGAATTCCCTGAAGAAATCGCTACAATGGCAAAAACCAAAAAATCATTTAGTTTTGAGATTGAAAGACGCTTCTCATTCAAAGGAAAATTTTACAAAATGATTGACAAACCAATTGTAAAATTCTCCAATGTAAAATAGTATTATCCTAAATAAAGTATTGATACTAAAGCTAAAATGGCTATAAAAATCCAAAGAAAAACACCTTGAAGCAAAGGTTTTACTCCTACTGCTTTTAAAGTTGCAAAGTTTAAAGTTGCACCAATTAAAAATAAAGTAATTGTTAAACCAATTTTTGCAATGCCAACAAAATGAGCTGTGAAAATGCTTGTTGACGGAATATAAGTGTTTACCAACATGGCTATAACAAACAAGCCAATGAAATAAGGAATTTTGATTTTCGAATTCTTGCTTTTAAATAAAAATGCAGTTAAAATAGAAATCGGAATAATCCATAAAGCTCTGGCCAATTTCACTGTTGTCGCAACCTGAAGCGCTTCTGCACCATATTTATTTGCCGCGCCCACAACAGAACTGGTATCGTGAATGGCGATCGCACACCAAAGACCAAAATCTTTTTGTGACAAATCTAATTGATGTCCGATAAACGGAAAAACAAATAAAGCGATTGAGTTTAGTATAAAAATAACTCCCAAAGCAATTGAGGTCTGGTTTTCATTTGATTTGATTACAGGAGAAATCGCTGCAATTGCGCTTCCTCCGCAAATAGCTGTTCCACAGGAGATTAAGTGAGATGTTTTTTTCTCTGTTTTAAGCCATTTTCCTAATAGCAATCCGAAAAGTAAAGTACTGAATATGGAGAAAACCGTTAAAACAAATCCTTCTTTTCCTGCTGAAACTGCACTGTTAGCATTCATTCCAAATCCTAGACCTACTACAGAAAATTGCAGCAAAAATGTTATTGCTTTGTGATTGAATTCTACAAATGGATTTCCGAAAAGATTCACAAGTAAAACGCCTAATAAAAGTGCTATTGGCGGAGAAATAATCGAAAATAAACATAATAGAATCACAACAAGAAAAAGTACTTGTTGTAGTGATTGATTAATTTCAAATAATTGTGCTGATGTTTGTTCTTTTGTTTTCAAAATAAAGGTAATTGATATTTACCTTGCAAAGTTCTGTTGTTTATCTTGAAAACGCCAATCGTAAATTACAATCGACTATAACTTCAAGTTATAATGAGATGCCAAATTTTGAATAAATAGTTCTGATAAAGAATCTGATTTTCCTTGTAAAGTGATAATGTAAAAATATCTTTCAATTGATAATTGTTCAACATCCAAAACAATTAACTCTTTATTTTTCAACTCCTTGCCCACAGCATGAATAGACATAAAAGCAAAACAATCTGAATTTAACAAATATGATTTTATGCTTTCCGTACTTCCTAATTGCATTTCGATTTGCAGATCATTAAATTTTAATCCTGCTTTTTTTAAAGCAAATTCTATAACTTCAAGTGTTCCAGATCCACGTTCTCGGGTAATGAATTTCATTGATTTTAAATCGTTTACCGAAATTTCATTTTGTTGCACTAACGGATTTTTACTGTTGCAGACTAAAACCAATTCGTCTTTAATAAACGGAATATATTTTATAGATTGATTTTTAGATTGTCCTTCTACAATTCCGATTTCTATTTCTTTATTGATTAAAGCATTTTCGATTTGTTCCGTGTTTCCATTCAACAAATTGACTTTTATGTCTTTTTGCTTCTGATGAAAACTAGCCAAAACTGGAGAAATAATATATTGTGAGATCGTTGTACTTGCTCCTAATCGCAGCAAACCTTGACGTTCTTTATTGAAAGAACTCATTTCAAAGTCTATTTCGCGATAGATGTCGAAAATATTTTTAGTATATTTTAAAAGAATTTTTCCCGCTGGAGTTAATGCTATTTTAGAGCCATTTCGCTCAAAAAGTTTGGTTTTATACGTTTCTTCTAATTCTTGAATATGCTTAGAAACCGCTGGCTGAGTGATGTATAATTCCGTTGCCGCTTTAGTAAAATTAAGGCGGAGCGCAACGGTGTAAAATACTTTTAGCCTGAAATCCATTTTTTTTCTATTTAATATTTTCCAATTGCTTCAACACCTGTTTCTGAAAATCTTAAAATTTCGGTTGTGATTGGATATCCCGAGTTATTATATTCATCAAGAACTACAGAACCAAGACGCTGAGAAAAATACTCAAAATCTTCTTCAGCAAAAATATAGCAAAAATCACTTACGGGAATCACAGCATAAAAAGGAAAACCAATGTTATTTTCAACTAGATTTTTTATTTTAGAAGAAAAAAGACAAGAACTTTTAAGTGACACTTCTTCAACATTAATCATTCCTAGTTTATGATTTTCTATATCTTCAAATTCTATCTTAACTTTATCTAATAGAGTTCCTAAATTAAAATCAGCTTGTTTTTCTAATTCTGTAACGTCTATTTTCCAGTCTGATAAATCGTCTTTAGTTATAAATGAAAAACCATTATTGAGATTTAGCGCAAAAACTTTACTAAATTCATTAGTAACTTTTTCGTTTATAATATTTTCAAATTCAAAATCATTTGGAACAAACTGCAAATATATTTTATCTTTTACTTGTTCCCAATCTTCAATTTTAAAGGAATGTTGCACAATTACTTCTACTAAATCAGTAATATGCCTTTCATCAAAATCTCTTTCGAAATTTCGTCTAACATTCTCTAAACTAACTTTCAGGTCAGTTTCTCCGATATTTACATAAATGAATCCATCTGCATCAACTGATTGAATGCTTAATCCATTTTTTTCTAGTTGTTTTTGAAATTTATTAAAAACAACATCATCTTTCTGATTGTTATTTGCGGAAAAATTAGACATATTATAAAATTAGTTTAAACTAAAAACTACAGAAGACCATTGTACTTTCTAACAAACCATTCAATTGTTAGTAAAGAAGCAATCAAAATCAATAACCAAACCCAATCAATAATTGGAGTTTTGCTTGAGATATTTTTCTCGATTGATTTGTATTCTTTGTTTTCTAAAAGTGAATTAATCAATTGATCAGCTTGGTTTTCGAAGAAAGCCTTTCCTCCTGTTTGCTGCGCCAATTGCTGTAATTTGGTAACATCTGGATTTACGAATTGCTTTTCAATATCAAAATCTAGAATTTCAAAATGACTTGCGTATGAAGTGTTTGAATTCAATTCTTTTACTGTAAAGTTATATTTTCCAGCTGGAAGTCCTTCTAAATTAGCTGAAAAAGAATTGCTTCCTTTCAGTAAATCGTAATTTTTAGTTTGTTTAGTCGCTGCATTTACTACAGTAATTGTAAGTCTTGCTTTTTCGTCAAACTCATAATTTTTATTGAAATATTGCGCATTGATAATGATTTCTTCTCCAGAATTGTAAAAACTTTCGTGAGATACAACCAAAGATTTTTTTGAAGTAGACGATGCTAGATATTGAATAATTTTATCTATAAAGACATCATACTTTTCAAAAGATTGATTATCAACATGGCTTTGCAAACGCCATTTCCAGCTGTTTTCTCCCAAAAGAAAAGCTGTTCTTTTTCCTTGATTTTCGGCGAAAGCCAATAAAGGCGCATTGATAGAAACGTTTCTAATTTTTGAAGAAAGCAAAACAGATACATTTCCGTTAGTACTAATATTTCCAAACGGATTTTGTAAAGGCGGGAAATTTTCAAAACCAATATTATCTATCGCAAACAAATTAAAAGCCGATTGGAATTCACAAAGAAAGTCTTCTCGCTGATTACTCATTTTGAAAACTAAATTGTTCTGCTGCTGATTTAAGAAATTGAAATCGGTATTGTTTCCTGTTATAATAAAGGTGTTAGTTCCTTTTAATTTATTATTGTCAAAAATAGCTTTAAAAGCTGTTGTTGGCTGATATAAAACCAAAACAGAAACATCATCTAAATCATTAATCTGATTTGGTTTAACTAATATTACTTTACGCTGTGCATTAACTTCAATAGAACGTTTTAATGCTGCAATATCCGGATGATTTATCGAAGAAACAATCGCAATAGTCGACTTTTGATCGATGATTTCTACTGCAAAATTTTTGATGTTATTATAACCATTTTTCTCTTTTGCCGAAGATTGAATGCTTGCTTTGTATATCTGCAATCCAACTTTGTCTGCTGGAAGAAGCAAATTTAAAGAAGCTGTTTTCTTTGATGGCGAAAATGAAAGTTTTTCTTTTGCGACAATAGTATTTCCTTGCGAAATGGTAAATTCTGCATTTGTTGTTTTGTCTCCTGCGTATTGCAGAAAAACTTCAACTGGAAATTTATTTTTATGAAAAGCGTATTTATTTACGTTTAACTGATTGATTTTTAAATCAAAAAAAGTGGTTGTATCTCCCACAACCAAAGGATAAACTTTATTGACAGGATCAAAACGATATACATAATCATTTCCTGTAGTTTGATTTCCGTCGGTAACGATAACTGTCGGGAAAATCAGATTTTTGTTGATGCTTTTTAAATTTTTAGCAACTTCATCTAAATTAGTTTGATTCCCTTTAAAATCAAATTTATCAGAAGTTTTAAAATCATTATCAAATTGATAGGTTTGAATATCGAATTTTTCTTTTAACGCAGCATTCGAAACCAATTTCTGGTACAATTCGACTGCTTTTTTATCTGATTTTAAAGCAACAATCGAACTCGAATTATCGACCACGATTGCCAAAGGCGTTTTGGTAATTTCGAGTGAGTTCTTAGAAATAATCGGATTTATCAATAAAACCAATAATCCGAAAATGGCTAAAAAACGTAAAAAAGCCAAAAGTATAATCACATTGGATTTACTTTTGGCTTTAAAAAAATATTGAAAATACGACAACCCACCAGCAATTACTAAAGAAAGCAATAATAAAAGAATCGTGTTTGTAGTCATATTTATTTAGTATTCAGTATCAGTTTACAGTCGTCAGATTTAAAAAAAGTCAAATAATTTGACTATAAAAGTGTTCAGCTTAATCTAGAATCAGAATAGACTGAATACTAAAAACCTTTGAACCTTTGTAACTTAGTACCTCAGTACCTTAGGTAAGCATTCCTCCGCAAACATTAAGAACTTGTCCTGTGATGTAAGCACTCATGTCTGAAGCTAAGAAAAGACAAGCATTTGCAACGTCTTCTGTAGTTCCTCCGCGTTTCAACGGAATACCTTCTCTCCATCCTTTTACTACATCTTCGCTTAATTTTGCAGTCATTTCAGTTTCGATAAAACCTGGAGCGATTGCGTTGCAACGAATATTACGAGAACCTAATTCAAGAGCTACAGATTTTGTAAATCCGATTGCACCTGCTTTTGAAGCTGCGTAATTTGTTTGACCAGCGTTTCCAGAAACTCCAACAACAGAACTAATATTAATGATAGATCCTGCTCTTTGTTTCAAGAAAGTTTTCTGAATCGCTTTTGTCATATTGAAAACCGATTTCAAGTTTACATCAATTACTTGGTCAAAATCTGCTTCAGACATACGCATTAACAAATTGTCTTTTGTAATTCCAGCGTTGTTGATTAAGATATCAACAGTTCCAAAATCAGCTAAAACAGCGTCAACAAAAGTTTGAGCTTCGTTAAAATCTGCTGCATTAGATTGGTATCCTTTTGCTTTAACGCCTAAACTATTTAATTCTGCTTCTAAAGCTTCTGCCGATGCAGCAGATGAGCTATATGTAAAAGCAACGTTTGCTCCATGTTTAGCAAAAACTTCTGCAATTCCTTTTCCAATTCCACGGCTTGCACCAGTAATAATTGCAACTTTTCCTTCTAGTAATTTCATATTAAGGTATTCGTTTTATTTTTTGAATTACAAATATAGATTATTTGGGCGTTTAATAAAATTTGTAATCCAAAAATTGGCTTAAGAATTTTAGATGTTGACAAAACAAAAAAAACAGCTCATAAAAATGAGCTGTTTCCCCCCCAAAATAAAAAAACAAAACTAAAAAGTTTGAATGTGATTTTTTTCGATTTAAAAAATGCAATTAGTACAAATATTGTTTGTAACCTTAAAATTTTTGCCTTGCGCCTATTCGCTTTTTTCTTCTTTATCCTCCTTAATCTTGTCAATAACTATACAGCTAATCGCAATTATTATTGATAGATATAGATAAGGCCTTAAATATTCATGGTAATATTCATTTATGAAAAGTAAACCTATTCCCCAAAAGAAAATTGCAATTGTTGCTGGTGTTAAAACTTTTTTCATCATAATTTACATGATAAGAACCTAGTTATTTTGATAGAGTAAATTTTAAAAGCAACTCATAAAATGAGTTGCTTTTTCTAAATTTAACTAATTATTGAAATGCGTAAGTAGTGATTCTAAAACTGCTTGATGCACCAGTAAAAGTATAGATTGCGTTTGATGCTCCACCAAATCTAAAGTTTTCTCTAGTAACATATAAACCTTTTGGATCCATTAATTTATCATCAAGATTTTTTACTAAAGCATCTGCTGCAATAACTGCTGTTCCATTATGCCAAAATGAATGTTTTAAAATAACGGTTTTATTAACAGCATCTTCTGTAATAGTTGCTCTATGGTAGATTGTTGCTTTTCCTCCAGTAAAACTGTACATGACATCTACAGTTCGATTATTATAAAATGTAAATTGAACTCTATTTACTTTTGCAGCAGATGCGCTGTTAATTTCATTTAGCAAAAATCTGCACAATGGCGTATTTGTTGGAGCGCTTGCTAGATTCGCCGCGATATAACCATAAGCTGTTGACGGAGCTCCTGCTGCTGGCAATGTCACTTTATAATCATCTGTAAGTCTAGGTGGTGCATTTGTATACATAATAGTAGCCTTAACCCCATCTTTTCCTGTCGCAATAAAAGTGTTAGTTGTACTATCATAAACAAAATCGGTAAGCTTCTGACCTTTAACCTCTAATGGGAGTTTTGTGTAAGCTCCTGTTGGATTAAATGAAAATGCTAGGTCATAACTTGTATTTACATCTGGATCTAAAGAATAACCCGTACCAAAACGAGCAGCCGTATTATAATCAAAATCATAATTTTTAGTCGTTGTACCATCATTTATTTCTAACAATCTAAATAATGGACTATTCATATCACCTGTAATTGCTTTGATAATTGGAACATTACCTGATAAATCAGTCCAATCTTTTGGCGTAGCTTTTACAAAACGAAGAAAGTGACTATTTCTATTCGTTCTGAAAATAATATCGCCATTTTTTTCTCCATAATAATAAAACTGGAAAACACCTAAATACCCTTTTGCAAGAAGCGCCCCTGTAGGAAAATTACTTGCATCTGACAAAAGATGGATTCTATTCTGTGTTGTAAAAACTAAACTTACAGTACTTCCTACCTGCATTTCGTATTGACTTTGATATACTTTTGTATCTATCTCTCCATCTTTACCTGTAAAATCTGATGCCATATCTACTTTTCCTCCTGGCAAAAATTTAAACAAATGCGTCCATCCTCCTAATTGCGTACTATCAGTATAATAAACTGCTTTCCAACCATCTGCTGATGAAAGCAATAAATCGTTTAACTCTTTCTGGCGTCCGCTTAATCGGTCAGTAGCATTTTGATCAAATTTTGCATCTACTTCTGGACTTGAACATGATCCCAAAAGCAAAGCTGCAAAAGCGATCATCAAGCACTTATATATATATTTTACTTTCATAATATTAATTTTTATAAAAATTTATTGTCCTTAATTGTTTATTACAGCATCAGTATTTTTTTGAGCTTCGTCTCTTAATGCATAAAAGTCTATATTGAAAGAATCTTTATAATATTTAACCACCAAAGCTTCTTTTGCTTTAATATTAGCTTTTGCATTAGCATCTGTAATACTTGCTAAAATGGCGTCGTACTCTGCTTTTGAACTCGTTAGAATTGTAGCGGCAGTCTCTGCGAAATCTTCATATATATTTAATCTAGCATAACTTGTAATAAAACCTAACGATCTAGAAGTCGCAATTGACTCAGCGTACCAAGATGTAGTATATCCAGATGGTGTTAATTTTGCCCAAGATTGCTCGTCAAAAGGTTTTGTTTGGTTTAAAATGTGTACATATTCGTGCTGAATCGTGTGAATGAATTGCGTCACACTTGCTCTGCTTTTTCTATTAAGATTATCAACTTGAAAAAGAGATACTCTTTGTCCAGCTTCTGCTAGTCCAAGTGTTACAGTACCATTTGTGTTTAAGTTCACACCTCCTACAAGTACAAATTCTCTTGGAGCTATTTTTTTAACAAAATTTACCCCACCAATAATGCTATAACTATCGATCCAAATTTTCTTTACAACCTCCATTGCTGGCTGTACTTTATCTCCTTGTGGAGGGTATAAATATCTATTTTCGTCTACCAAATTTTGGTTCCATTCGTAATAAACATTGATGTTATATGGATTTAAGAAATTTGTACCAATCCAATTATCTAATTCTGTTTTAGAAGGTGTAGAAAAATCTAACTGACTATCTTTTGGCTGATCTTCATGTGCGCATGATGCCAGCAATAAGACACCTGCAATAACTACTGTTTTATATGTTTTAAATATCTTCATAATACTTTCTAATTAAAATTTACCTAGGATTTTTTTCAATACCATTATCTGAAGCTCTAAGCGGTATTTGTAACGCTCTTCTTTTGTCATCTTTTTCCAAGACATTAGTTTTTATCGCTTTTCCAAATTCAAGAGTAGTATGCGTTACAACAAGATTAAATCGTTTAATATCAAACCATCTAAGACCTTCACGAATAAAATCTCTTCTTCTTGCTTCAGCAATTGCTTTGATATAAGATTTTTGAAGATCTGATAATGCATAAAAAGGCGTAAATTCATTTGCAATAACAGGATATTTAGCAGTAATAATTGTTTCGTCTAATATATCTGTTGTTGCATTATATCCTGAAGTTCTAGTTCCTAAGAAATATCCGAATTCTGTATTTACTTCAGCAATTCTGTTTTTCATTACTAATGCCTCAATACGGTTCAAATACATTTCGTCATTACTAAATAACACAGAACCAGTATAAGGTTCACCTGTACGAGATGTTAAATTCGTGTATTTGAAATACTCATAAAGCTTTGGAACAAATACGTTTGTACCTCCAAAATATTGACCATTAGATCTAATTAAATGAGGCTTTGCCCAGATATTCGTTTGTGTTCCTAATATTTCATCAGATCTATTTCCTGGAAGTGCAAATCTGTATGCTGCCCATCTATTTGCAATTGAATTTGGATAAGCCACCAATAAATTAGTTTCTTGTTCCACTTTTGAATATTCGATTGGCATTTGCGCAAAAGCTACTGCATTAAAAGCAGCATAATTTCTAATTTTTGTTGGTTTAGAACCAAGTCCTTCAGAATATTCTAATACCTTATCCCAATCACCTTTAATTAAATAAAAACGACATGCGAATGCTTTTGCAGCTTCTACAGTAAAGTGATATTTAGGCTCTTTATACTCATTTCCAATATATTTCATTCCTTCATTGATATCCTGCTCAATAAAATCAAATACTTCTTTTACTGTATTACGTTTATAGGCTACCAATAAAGCCGTTTCTGGTTTAGTAATATAAGGAACTCCTAAATCTGTTCCAGCTGTTGCAGGATTGTAACGATTTGCCCAAAATGAAACCAGCATAAAATGATTGTATGCTCTTGCTATTAACGCCTCTCCTTTTAATGGGTCAAGAGTCTCTTGTCCGCCTAGTTTTTCTATAGCGTCTAAAGCCTGATTCGCAGCAGCAATTGCTTCATAAGATCCCATCCAAAATGCACTTTCACTATCCGTTCCGATTTGGGTGTGCATTTGCCAGTTGTAGCTTTCTTCATTAATTATATTCACAGATTCTTTTGATTCAGTATCAAAAACGTTATCTGACATTGACTCTGCAATCGGAAAGTATGATCTGCTTGGATAAGCGGTAACTAATAATTCTGATATTTTTTCTGGAGTATCTATCTGTGTTCTATTATCTGGCACTTCTGAAAGGAAATCATCACAACTGCTAATAGAAATTAGTAATAATAATGACAGTGCTATTTTTATATTTTTCATAATCAATTTAGTATTAGAATGAAATATTAATTGCAAAAGTATATTGTGCCGTAATTGGGAAAGCTACCCCTCCTGTGTTACGGAATTCAGGATCTTGTCCGTTTAATTTTTTATCTGAATAAATCAGCCAAGGATTAACCGCCGAACCTTTCAATGTGAAAGTTGATAATCCTAATTTTCTCTTATAATCACTTGGGAATTCCCAGCTTAAAGAGACATTTTTTAAACGTACAAAATCACCACTTGCAATTCTAACATCAGAGTAATTATAAGTATTGTAAGCAATCTGAAGATCACTCGCGCCATAATTTCTATTCAACAATTTATCAGCAATAACAGGAACGTTAGTATAGTTTTCGTCTCCTGGGTTAATCCATCTGTTTGCAAAATCTTTTGTGAAAACTGTCTGATCTGTATATCTATTGCTGTACACAGGGTTTAATCTTACTTTGTTTCCTCCAGATCCTACAACAAAAACATATAAAGACCAGCTTTTATAATTGAATGTATTAGCAAAACCAATAGATTTATTAGGCTCTACAGATCCTTCATATTTCAAATACTTTGTCACATCATTTGTATCTTGGAAATTAGCTTCTGTAATCTTGTTTTCTGCTCCATCTTGTAAAATGAAAGTTGGAAGTCCTTCATTATTTAAACCTGTAAATTGATAAGAATATAATGAGTTTCTAGGGTGTCCTACTGTATTCCCTCCGTTTGTAGCAATCAAATCAAATACTGCTGGTTTGTTCGCCAATTTTGTGATTTTCTGATCGTAAACAGAAAAATTCACTGTAGTAGACCATTTGAAATCTTTTGAAACAATGTTTTGAGTAGTAAATCCAATCTCAAGACCTTTAGTTTCCATATCTGCATTGTTACCTTGCTTAATAGATTCTCCTCCAACTCCTGAAGTAATTACATAATCAATCAAATCGAATGCTTTACGACGGTAAACATCTGTTGTAAACTGGACTCTATTTCTAAACATTCCAAGATCAACACCAATATTGGTTTCATACTGTTTTTCCCATGTTAAATCTTTATTCTGCAAATCTTCTATACGAATTGCATTTTCTCTGTCTCCAACATTAAAACGGTCTGTAATGAAACTTTTATAAATTGCTAATGAGTTTGTTGCAGGCCCAGCTGTTGCTGTTAGACCATAAGATGCTCTAAGTGCCAATGTATTAATTGGCTCAACATCTTTCATGAAACTTTCCTCTTTCACATTCCATTTACCACTCACAGTATATGTAGGCAACCATCTAGAAGAACCAGTATCTCCTTGTCTGTTTGAACCATCATAACGACCTGTTACAGAAGCTGTATAACGACGATCGTAAGTATATCCTATTTTACCAAAGAAACCAACTGTACGCTCTCTTTCTGCACCAAACTCGTAGTAAGAGTTTCCTTCGTTTACCAATTTTTCAATCAATCTAGGGTCTACGAAAGAAGTAAGACCTTTTTGAAACTGAATACCAGCAGCAGTAAAGTTGTCATTATTTCTATCTACAGATCTAAACTCTGTACCAAAAAACCCTTCTAATTCATGTTTGTCATTGAATGTATTTCTGTACGTAATACTATTTCTAACATTGTATGAAGTCATGTCATTAGTAAACTTTCTTAAAAATCCACCATTTGGCAATACAGAAACTTTAGGAGCTGTTAAATCATTTGGATTTTGATATAAAAACACGTTGTCTTTTTGAATTTGAGTATTCAACGTTTCACCAACACCTGCATTATAAGCACCCACTACGTTTGAACCTTCATAGATTTTATGCTCTCTTGATGTATTAGCATAACGTGCTGAAGCTGTTAGGTTGTAGCTTAAATTTTTGTTGATTTTATAATCTAAATCTGCTTGAAAACGAATATCATTTACTTTAATATCTAATGTATTATTTTCTAATTCGTTAAGAATATTCATTGGCGCCCAGTTATTTTGATAATATTCTCGATCTCCATTATCATCATAAGGTCTTAACGTTCTGCTTGTACTTAATACATAATTAAAAGGGTTGATGTCAAAATCTCTGGTCACTTTACCAAACACAAGATCATTTTTGCTATCATAAGATCCAGGAGCATCTTGATCACGCATCGATCCTAAAGTAGATAGAGTAATATTTAATTTATCGTTGATGTAAAATGTACCTTTAATATTAGCCGATAACTGTTTTACATTATCTGCTACAGTCCATCCTGGATCTGTATAATATCCTAGAGAAGCATAAAAAGTGTTGTTTTTTCCTCCACCAGAAAAGCTTAAAGAGTGATTTTGAGTGATTGATGGTCTAAACAAAACTTTAAACCAATCAGTATTAGCTAATTCATATTTTTGCAAAAATTGATTAATATATGGCTGTTCATTTCTAATTCCGAATTGACCATTTGAACTATCATACAAATTGATCTGTTTTGCCAAAATTCCATAAACACCACTAAATCTAGCCGTTAATGAAGAACTTTGATCCAAATAACCTTTCGTTCTCATTTCTTGAAAAACACTCATAGATTCTTGAGAATTCAAGATATCAAACTGCGTATAACTTGGTACAGTTCTAACTGTATTTTCTACAGAATAGTTAATTTTTAAAGGAGAATCTCTACGTCCTTGTTTTGTTGTAACAACCACAACTCCATTTAACGATCTTGAACCATAGATTGAAGTAGCAGACGCATCTTTAAGAATTTCAATACTTTGAATATCATTTGCATTTAAACCTGCAACTGCAGAACTTAATAATGTGGCAGAGTTTCCAGATGCTAAATCTGCAAATGTTACATTGATAATATCTTCTTGAACCACACCATCAATAACCCATAAAGGTTTTGTATCACCAAAGATAGAAGAAGATCCACGAACAGTAATTTTTGGAGTAGCACCAAAAGATCCTGTAACGTTTTGCACAGTAACTCCGGCAGCTTTTCCTTCAATCATTCTACTCACATCTACAACACCATCAACCTTTAATTCTGATCCAGAAATTTTACTGATAGCTCCTGTAAATGTTCTTTTTGAAGTTTTTTCGTAACCTGTTGTAACTACAACCTCTTTAAGATTTTGCCCTGCCTCTGTCAAAACAACAGTTGGCGTTGGGTTATCAATTCCGATTTCTTTTGTTTCCATTCCAACATAAGAAATCACAAGACGATTTACGTTAGCAGGCATTTCGATAGAAAAGTTTCCATCAAAATCTGTTAAAACAGCAGTTTTTGTTCCTTTAGCCATTACAGTAGCACCAGGAAGCGGCGAACCACTTTGATCTGTAACTTTACCTTTGATAATTGGTCCAAAAGTTAAAATTTCGAACAAAGAATCATGGTTATTGGCATTAGAGAAAGAAACAGCAGTTTTCTGAAGCACAATCTGATTGCTAATTTCTGAAAAAGTAATATTAAAAGGAACCAATATCCTACTCAAAATACTAGACAGAGTTTCTTGATTAGCTTCTATACTAACCTTCTCTCCCAGTTGAGGAAGTCTTGAGTTATAGGAAAATTTTACATGAGCAGACTTTTCAATTTTTGATAAAGCATTATCTAAAGTTAGGTTATCAACTGTAATAGTTACTTTAGTATCTAATTTTTTCTGCCCATTTACATTATTTGCGAGAGTAACGCTTGAAAACACAAGCGCTAACACAAACTGAAACAGCGTTATTTTCATGATTTGGTGAAGTAATCGTTGCTTGACAACAGGTTTTTTCATAATTTTGGTTTGTTTTGATTAATACTATTCGAGTGTATTCTAAGAAACATCATAAATTACCCTTTACAGAGAGTGATTTATTCAGATTTAAGTGTCGATAATGTTACAGCATTCTCGGCACTTTTTTTATGTATTTTTTTTCTACATAGGCATTACAAATTGTTTTTTTAGTTGTTAATTCGTTTTATTTTGGTTTTTGGATTTTTGTTTTTTTTGATCGAATCTCGAACTCTAGTTACAGCCAGAAGTCGTAATTACAATCTGATTACCATTCATTTCATAATTGGTATCGTTTCCAATGCTTTTACAAATTATTTTAAGCTTTTCGGCCAACGGCTGATCGCTTAAAGAAGTTGTTAATCGGCAATCTTTTAATTTATCGTGCGGAAAATCAATATCTACTAAATATGCCTGTTCAATTGTTTCGAGAATTTGTTCTACAGGAATATCAGTAAATTCAAAGCTTAACTGCTCGATATTTCTAACACTATTTACTAAAATTGGATCTTCAGTAATATTGGTAATCTTATTAAATACCAATTGCTTACGAGCAAAACGCAATGCCTGATTAGGAAGCAGAACAATTTCCTCACGTTCAGCAGTAGCAACCAAATCATTAGACTTTACCTTAACTTTACCGGTGCGAACAAGAACTTCAACATTTTGCTGATCTGGATAAGCTTTAATTCTAAAACTTGTTCCAACAACGCGAGTCACAATTTCGTTAGCATAAACAAAAAAAGGCTTTTTAGGATTTTTACTAATTTCAAAGAAACCTTCGCCGGATAAATACACCTTTCTTTCGTTCCCGGTAAAGATTTTAGGGTAACTTAATTTACTATTGGGTTGTAATAAGACAGAACTTCCATCAGACAAAGTGATTATCTGAGATTTTTCAGAATTGTTGGTTTGTTCTACCAAACCTTCATCATTATCCTGAACAAGTTCGTTGTAAGTAACTACATTATCAGTAGCTAAAATGTCATTTTTAAAAAACCATACAGAGAAAATACCAACCAAAATAGCTGCTGCAACACCGCTAATCCAGTATCTCTGTATTTTTAGTTTTTTGATTTTTAATGTTTGTTGAGAAAGTTCTTCTCTTTGTTCAATTTTTCGCCAAGTTTCCTGTAAGGCTTCATGAACTTCATTTGAAGATAAGTTAGATTCTGGAACTCGCATTGCCAACAGTACAAGTCTTGCGTCTTCTACCAGTTTGGCTCTTTCAAGATTTTCTAAAGTCCATTCTTCCCAGCCTTGTTCATCAACTTTAGATAAAATCCATAATTGAAAAGATTCATCAGCTAAGAAGTCTTCTATTTCGGTATAATTGTTACGTTTTTGCATCTTACTATTAAGGTTACAAAAACATAGAGGACACTTTTTTTATTATATACTCACCTATTTAAGATTTTTTTTTGATTTTTTCTTAAATTTTTAAAAAAGTCCTGAAGATATAAGGGCTAGAAGCGGAATACTGCCTTTCCATTCTTTACGAAGACTCAACAAACCGCGATGCAAAAGATTACTCGCAGATTGATAATTTACGTCCAATAAATCAGCAATTTGATCTACACTTAATCCTTGGTGATAGCGCAAATACAACGCTTCTTTCTGACGGCCAGGAAGATCATTTAATAATTTATTTAAAAGAAGAACTCGTTCAGCTGTAAATTCATCTTCAACCAAATCATTTTCTATAGAAAAGTCAAAAAGAAATTCTAAAACATCAGTAGTAGTCGTTTTTCTAAATACATGATCTCTTTCGTGCAAACGAGCAATTCTCTTTCTAACGCTAGAAAGCAAATATGCCTTAACCACAACATTATCTTGTAATGAGTCACGATAAAGCCAAATATCAGCAAAAACATCTTGTATGCAATCTTGCACCTTTTCAGCATACGGGCAAAGTGAATTACCGTAATTGATCAGGTCTCTATAGTATTTTTCAAAAAGCAGAGAGAATGATTTTTCATTCCCATTTTTCAAATTATTCCACAGAATAAAATCGTCTAAAACCTTGTTTTTTAAAATTTGGCTCATACAAAACACTTTGGGGCGTAAAAATCAAATTATTTTAAGAATGCACTTAGAATAGAAAGATTAATTACATGAGATTAAAACTACACCTAAAATTTTGCTCTTTTTTTAATCAAAAACAGAAGAAAAATACACTTAATTTAACAAAAAATAAACAAGTGTTTTACATTACACCTCTATTTTCACACTACAAAAAGAATCAAATTTTAACATTATTTTTTATTTTTGTGTGATAAATATAGAAAAGCTAATAATCAAAACCCAATTTATTACAAAAAAATGTAACTTTTTCTAAATTTGTCAGTATTTGCCCTTTGTTTTTAGATTAAACTTAAATTTACCATAATTTAAATTTTAATTAACTAATCGGATTTTATATTTTTTGATAATTGATTTGTTCCACAAAAAAAATAGCAAAAAAAAAGCCTTATTCAAAATAAGGCTTTTTTTTAAGTTAAAGACATCTTCTTAAATCTTAATGAATTTGATTGCAGAATTTCCAACTTCTGTTTTAACTTGAAGAATATAATTTCCTGATTGAAATTTAGAAATATCAACTTTAGATATATCTTGAGCATTAGGAATTGTTAAAATAACTTGTCCCAAAAGATTGTAAACGGTGATTGTTTGCATTTTGACTGAATCTTTGGAAAGCACATTCAAAACATTCTGAGTTGGATTTGGGTAAGCATAAAAATAAGACGAAAACTCAAAATCTTGCGTTGCCAAAGTTTTAAACGTTGAGGTTTCTTTATTGGTTAAAATCGGAAAATTATAATCAAAGTAAATATTTGCTTCATTCTCAAAAGAATCTCCTACAACTAAAGTCGGTAATGTTTTGATTTTAAAAGCAATATAACCATCGTTATTCGCATCATCAAAAGGAAGATCTATTTTTTTGAAGATAAACTCTACTTTATTTCCGTCTGAAATTTTAGTTGTATAAGAATGGCTTGCGCTAGTAGGAACTAACGTTGAAACATCAAATTTCGAAGCATCAATTACATCCTTAACCACAACATTTTCAGCATTGTAAGTTCCAGTATTTTCAAAACGGATTAAATAATGAACATATTCACCAATAAGCTGAGGCTTGATAACACTTCCTTCTAAACAAGTTTTATTATTTGGATCCAATGAACCGAGAACTGTTTCATTATATACAAAAGTATTATCTAATGGTAACTCATCTGTTTCTGAAGAAGTTATCGAAGCGGTATAAGAAAGAATATCCCCATTATTAATTGCGGGAGTTTCAGTAGGAGAGTTTACATGCAAATTTAAATCAATCTCTCTAGATTCAAATGGTTTCAAATTGGCAAAGTTCCACGACATTTTATTTGATGCTGTTGTTGAAACTAATGGATTCGAACTCATTAAATCAAGGACTGAATCGTTAAATTCAAAAGTAACAGTTCCTGACTGAGCCGTATTTCCTTTATTTTTATAAATAATTTTATACCTCGCCACAAAACCTGGTCTTGACGGCCATATTGGCAATATCATTACTTCCAAATCGTTATGAATTCCTACTGCCTTAATACAAAAATCTTGCACCTTCGGACTAGAAACTGCTGGGAAATCTGCCTGAATTTCTGTTGGAGAAATAGCAAAATAACTTGGGTTTTCTAAAACTGGTATTACTTTATAATTTCCAGCTGGAACTTTTACGTCATATTTTCCTGTTTCATTACTTATAAAATTTCCAGATTTCACTCCATTTTCAATTTTGAACTTTAAGAACGAAGCTGGAATATCCAAAGCATCACAACCATTATTATTCAAATCATTTCGATTTGTTCCCTGAATTGAATAGCGCTCTCCTCCTGGTTCAAAAGTACAATACGAATTTACATTGTATTCTGAATACCCCTCTTGTTTAAGAATATTTTGAATACTCATTAATTGATCATCGTCAGCACAGATATATTCTAGCTTAGGATTGTTTGAAAAGTCTAAATCTGTTTCAATACTGCCATTTTTCAAAAAGACAGTTTTCAATAATGGATTATCATTGCAATAAAAATTTTGCAGTTTACTAGATTTTGTAGCATCAATCTCTGTTAACAAATTTCCTGAAGAATTTAAAAATGTTAAATCTGGCACTTCCGATAAATTTAATTTATCAATTTCATTATTATAGCAATCCAAATATTGAAGCTTTTCAAGCCCTTTCAAATTTAACTTTGTTATTTTATTAGACGTACATAATAATACTAAAAGACCCGATAAATGAGTAACATCTAGATCACTTAAAAAATTATGATCATATCCTAATTGCCATAATTTGTCAGTTACTGCTAATTTCAAATTAGTCAATTTGTTGTTATCACAGTGTAATGTTTTCATGTTAATCGAACTGCTTAAATCCAGATCAACCAATTCGTTATAACCACAGAATAAATTTTCGAGTTTTGAAAAAGTACTTAAATCTAAATTCGATATTTTATTCTTGTAAAATCCTAAATTTATTAAATCAGGACATTGCATAAGATCAAGTGATGTAATCATATTTTCGCTACATTCCAGATATTGTAAACCTGATACCCCATCTAGATTTAATTCTGTCAATTTATTAGTCCAACAAGAAATAGTTTTAAGTTTGGTTAGTTGTTGCACATTTAAGCTTATCAAATTGTTTCTGTCACAGGAAATTACTTGCAGATTGTTTAAACCTGTCAAATTTAATGTTGCAATCTTATTATCAGAGCATTCTAAAAACAATAAATTTTTAAAACCTTGAATTCCTTCTAAAGATGAAATATTGCTTTTTCGAATATCCAATGATGAAATTAACAATGCTTCAGACTCTTGAATTTCTCCGTCATTATTTTTGTCAATTTTTTGTGAAGTTCCATCATCATTCATAGATATCGAATTATCTATATCGGCCTGTAAAAGTTTTGCCTTGAAATTAGCATCTGGAATATTAATTATTTGCGCATTTAAAGAAGAAAAAAAGCACAAAGCCAGCGATAGCAAGTAGTTCTTTATCATAGATTTAGTTAGTTTTTTGGTGTTTAAATATATTAAACCAAAAATTAAAAACCTACAACTCCATAAAAAAAACCTTACTAATTAATCAGTAAGGTTTTTTATAATTTTTAAATTGAAAGAAGCTTAAAAAGCTACATTCCATCTTGGCAATTTACCGTTTTCATCTAAGAAGTTTTGTAAAACTTGACCTTCTACAGCTGTTGGAATTGCTTTTACATCTCCTGAGAAAGTTTCATACCAAACTACTTCTAGCTCAGAAATATTTTCTAATTTCATTTGAGCTGGCCAAGAATATTTTCTTCCTGTTTTAGCAAACTGATGTCCGTTTACAATTTTGTCGTAAAGTCCGCCATTTTTACTTTTTAAAGTTCCGTCATTCTGAACAGTTCCAGTAGAACCAACCATGATCAATTCTTTCTCGCCACCTTCAACAGCATAAACAACAAAGATTCCTGCACTTCCTTCTGGAGCATTGCAAGCTTCTTCTAAACTATCATTTACAGTAAAAGTAAAGCTGCTTGTTGATTTAAATTTTTCTAATTCTTTGTACATATTATTTTTTTAGCTCCTAAGATACTGAGGTTCTAGGACGCTACATTTTTTTGTTTTACCTCAGTATTTCAAAAATGTAAAAAAGTCTCAACAAAATATTGAGACTTTTTTGGAATTTATTATTTTGATATTAGAGATTATCCTAATACTTCTTTTACTTTTTTACCAATTTCAGCTGGTGAATCAACAACGTGAATTCCGTTGTCTCTCATAATTTGTTTTTTAGCAGCAGCAGTATCATCAGAACCTCCAACGATAGCACCTGCGTGACCCATTGTTCTACCAGCAGGAGCAGTTTCTCCAGCGATAAATCCAATAACTGGTTTACGGTTACCATCAGCTTTTACCCATTTAGCAGCATCAGCTTCTAATTGACCACCAATTTCACCAATCATAATGATTGCTTCAGTTTCTGGATCATTCATTAATAATTCAACAGCTTCTTTAGTTGTAGTTCCAATAATTGGATCTCCACCAATTCCGATAGCTGTAGTGATACCTAAACCTTGTTTTACAACTTGGTCAGCAGCTTCATAAGTTAAAGTTCCTGATTTAGAAACGATACCAACTGTTCCTTTTTTGAAAACGAAACCTGGCATAATACCAACTTTAGCTTCACCTGGAGTAATTACACCTGGACAGTTTGGACCAATTAATCTTGAATTTCTTTCTTTAACATAATTATTTGCTTTAATCATATCTGCTACAGGAATTCCTTCTGTAATAGCAATAATTACTTTAATTCCAGCATCAGCAGCTTCCATAATTGCATCAGCAGCAAAAGCTGGCGGAACGAAAATGATAGAAGTATCAGCACCAGCTTGATCAACAGCATCTTTCACTGTATTAAAAACTGGACGATCTAAATGGCTAGTACCACCTTTTCCTGGAGTTACACCTCCAACAACATTAGTACCGTACTCAATCATTTGAGAAGCGTGGAAAGTTCCTTCGCTTCCTGTAAATCCCTGAACAATTATTTTGGAATCTTTATTAACTAAAACACTCATGATATATATTTTATGTAGTTTTTAAATTTGTGTTGCAAAAATAAGGTTTTGTAATGTATTTTGCCTCTTTTATTGTCAAAAAAATATTAAGAAAATTGACTCATTTGATAACCTTTATAAAGTTTATCATCTTTTATCTGCCAAATGGTTGCAAAATGCGCCAAAAGCATTTCCTCTCTAGGATTTTCAATTGTTTTCACAAAATGAGAGTAACGCACTGATACTAAATCGTCTTCAGCTATAATATGGCTAATTCTGACCTTAGATCGTACATAAGCACGACTAAGCTCATTTGCCATTTCAACTATAGAGTCATAATTCATCTGAATAAAACCTTTACTGCTGTTCCATTCAAGCGTAACATCAGGATGCAGATAAGTTTTTAAAATTTCGCTATCAATTAAGGCATCTGACTTATAAAATTTCTGAACAAATTCTTTAATAGACATATTACTTCAATTTACTTAAAATTTCAGGAATCTTCTTAATATTGGCTAATTGTTTCAATTTCTCTCTAGACTCTTCAATTGGAGTACCAAAATACGATTTTCCACCTTCAACTGACTTAGTCACTCCAGTTTGTCCCATTACAACTGCTTTTGCGCCAATTGTAATGCCACTTGTAGTTCCAACTTGTCCCCACAATGTTACTTCATCTTCTACAATCACACAGCCTGCAATACCTGTTTGTGACGCAATCAGACATTTTTTTCCAATCACAGTATCATGTCCAACATGTACTTGATTGTCTAATTTAGTGCCCGCACCAATTGTTGTATCTCCAGTAACCCCTTTATCGATTGTACACAAAGCACCGATACCAACATTATCTTCAATAACAACTCTTCCGCCAGAAACTAACTGATCAAAACCTTCTGGACGTTTTTTATAATAGAAAGCATCAGCTCCTAAAATAGTTCCAGCATGTATAATCACATTATCACCAATAATAGTATGATCATAAATAGACACATTAGAATGTATTAGACAGTTTTTTCCAATCTTAACATTGTTACCAACAAAAGAATTTGGCTGAATAACCGTACCCTCGCCTATTTCTGCAGAAGGAGCAATAGCCACATTAGCAAACTGAAACGGTTTAAAATGTCTCGTAAGAATATTAAAATCTCTAAACGGATCATCTGAAATTAAAAGGGCTTTACCTTCTGGACATTCAACTTCTTTGTTTATTAAAACAATAGTTGCAGCCGATTGCAAAGCTTTATCATAGTATTTTGGATGGTCAACAAAAACAATATCTCCAGGCTCAACAACGTGTATCTCGTTCATGCCTAAAACTTGAAAATCTTTGTCTCCAATAAATTTGCAGTTAAGCAAATTGGCAATTTCTTGTAAAGAATGACTCTTTGGAAATTTCATATAGTATAATTAGAAAACTTGTAAATTAGAAAATGAGTCAATTAGAATGTGAATATACAAAATTATGTCGATTCACAAATTATCTAATTGACTCATTGTCAAATTATCTTAATTAAAATAACTATTCTTTAACACGCTCCATGTAAGAACCTGAAGCTGTATCAATTTTAATTTTATCACCTTCGTTGATGAACAACGGAACGTTGATGTTAGCACCAGTTTCTACAGTAGCGCTTTTTGTCGCGTTTGTAGCAGTATTTCCTTTTACTCCTGGTTCAGCGTAAGTAACTTCAAGAATTACAGATGTTGGCATATCTACTGATAATGGTAAATCTGTTTCTGTATTGATTTGAACCATTACATTTGTTCCTTCTTTTAACAAATCTGGAGCATCCAAGATGTTTTTGTTTAAAGAAATTTGCTCAAATGTCTCAGCATTCATAAAGTGAAACTCATCTCCTTCTGGATATAAATATTGGAATGTGTGTGTTTCAACACGGATAACGTCAATTTTATGACCAGCTGAAAAAGTATTGTCTAATACTTTTCCTGAAGTTAAACTTTTCAATTTAGTTCTTACGAAAGCTGGACCTTTTCCAGGTTTAACGTGAAGAAATTCAATAATTTTATAGATATCGTGATTAAATTTAATACACAATCCATTTCTAATATCTGATGTAGATGCCATTGTTTTTTATTTTTGATTTTAGAATGTAGATTTTAAATTCTATACTAAGAATCAATCTTCATTCATTTATTGTTTACTTTTTATCCGAAGTTTAGAATCTAAAATCAGAAATCTAAACTCTAAAATTTAATAGTTTCCTGAATAACCTTTCATAATTCCTCGAGACGAATTTCTGATAAAATCTAAAATCTCATCTCTTTCAGGAGTCGCTTCCATTTCAGCTTCTATAATACTTAAAGCTTGAGTTGTATTGTAATTCTTTTGGTATAAAATTCTATAGATTTCCTGAATTTCTCTAATCTTTTCAGTTGTAAATCCTCTTCTTCTTAAACCAACGGAGTTAATTCCTACATAAGACAATGGTTCTTTTGCCGCTTTTGTAAAAGGCGGAACATCTTTTCTAACCAAAGATCCACCAGAAATCATTGCGTGATCTCCAATATGAATAAATTGGTGAATTGCAGCCAAACCTCCGATAACGGCATGATTACCAACCACTACGTGTCCAGCAAGTGCAACACCATTTACAATAATAGCATTGTTACCAATTTCACAATCGTGTGCGATGTGAGCATAAGCCATTACTAAACAGTTATTTCCAATTATTGTTTGCCCTGAAGCAACTGTACCTCTATTTATAGTTACACATTCTCTAATCGTACAATTATCACCGATAATAGCAAGAGAATCTTCACCTCCGAATTTTAAATCTTGTGGCACTGCAGAAATTACAGCTCCTGGAAAAATATTACAATTTTTTCCAATACGAGCTCCTTCCATAATGGTCACGTTTGAACCAATCCAAGTACCATCACCAATAACAACATTATTGTGAATTGTTGTAAATGGCTCTATTACAACGTTTTTAGCGATTTTCGCGCCTGGATGAACATATGCTAATGGTTGATTCATCTGTATGTTTTATATTTTTAATTAAAATATTCTAAATTTGAAGCAACAAACCTAAACAATAAATTTGATAATTTATTATTGTTTTCTTGCTATTTGTGCCATTAATTCTGCTTCAGTAACTAATTTACCATTTGCATAAGCGTTTGCTTGCATATGACAAATTCCTCTTCTGATAGGAGAAATCAACTCACATTTGAAAATTAAAGTATCACCTGGCAATACTTTATGTTTGAATTTAACATTGTCAATTTTCATGAAATATGTCAAATAATTTTCAGGATCTGGAACAGTGCTTAATACTAAAATTCCGCCTGTTTGCGCCATTGCTTCAACAATCAATACACCTGGCATAACTGGAGCTTCTGGGAAGTGACCTACAAAGAAATTCTCATTCATAGTAACATTTTTCAATCCTACTACGTGACGATCTGACATTTCAATAATTCTGTCAATTAACAAAAATGGAGGTCTGTGAGGAAGCATTGCCATGATTTTATGAATATCCATCAAAGGTTCTTGATTCAAATCATAAGTTGGAACATGGTTTCTCTGCTCAATTTTTATAATTTTTGCCAATTTCTTAGCAAATTGAGTATTTACAAAGTGACCTGGTTTGTTTGCAATAATTTTACCTTGAATACGTACTCCAATAAGAGATAAATCTCCAATAACGTCTAGCAATTTGTGTCTTGCTGCTTCGTTAGGATAGTGTAAAGTCAAGTTATCTAAAACTCCGTTTGGTTTTACAGAAATTTCATCTTTACCAAATGCTTTCTTCAAATTCGCCATTGTAGACTCAGAAATTTCTTTATCTACATAAACGATTGCATTGTTTAAATCTCCGCCTTTAATAAGTCCGTGCTCTAACAAAGACTCTAATTCGTGAAGGAAACTAAAAGTTCTTGAACTTGCGATTTCAGATTTAAAATCTGCTAAACTTTTAAGAGTAGCATTTTGAGTACCTAAAACTTTAGTACCAAAATCCACCATAGTTGTAACTTGATATTCATCGCTTGGCATAACAAGAATTTCACTTCCTGTAGCTTCGTCAGTGAAAGAAATAACTTCTTTTACCACGTAAACATTACGGCTAGCGTCTTGTTCTTCAATACCAGCTTTTTCAATAGCTTCAACAAAATATTTTGATGAACCATCCATAATTGGAAGTTCAGAGGCATTCAATTCAATAATGATATTATCCAAATCGCAACCTACTACTGCAGCCAAAACGTGCTCTGGTGTTTGAATTTTCACACCAAGTTTCTCAAGATTTGTTCCTCTTTGAGTATTAACAACATAATTAGCATCAGCTTCAATTACTGGTTGACCTTGCAAATCAACTCTTACAAAAGTGAAACCATTATTAACGGGTGCAGGTTTAAAAGTCATTGTAACTTCTTTTCCAGTGTGTAAACCAACTCCTGTTAGCGAAATTTCATTTTTGATGGTCTTCTGTTTAACCATTATTTCCATTTTTTGGGTTTATTATTTGTTTCTTTAATTCTTCAACTTGAGCCACAATTTTAGGCAGATTCTTAAAATGAACATACGATTTATTAAAATCTGTATATCCAAGTGACGGAGTTCCTTGTAAAACTTCATCATCTTTAATGTTTCTGGCTACACCCGATTGCGCTTGAAGCCTTACATTGTTTCCTATTGTTAAGTGACCTGCAATACCTACCTGTCCTCCAATCATACAATTTTCGCCAATTTTTGTAGAACCAGCGACACCACTTTGAGCGGCTATCACAGTATTTTTTCCAATTTCTACATTATGGGCAATCATGATCTGATTGTCTAATTTAACTCCTCTTCTAATAATAGTAGAACCAAGAGTAGCTCTATCAATTGTAGTATTAGCACCAACATCTACATTATCTTCAATAATAACATTTCCGATTTGAGGCACTTTACTGTATTCACCGTTTTCATTTGGAGCAAAACCAAAACCGTCAGCGCCAATAATAACGCCAGAGTGAATCGTACAATTGTTTCCAATTACCGTTTCTGAATAGATTTTTGCACCTGCGAAAATGAATACATTATCACCAATAACAACGTTATCACCAATAAAACTATTTGGATAAATTTTCACATTATTACCTAAAACTACATTTTGCCCGATATAACTAAAACTTCCTAAGTATAAATTTTCACCATACTTAG
Organism: Flavobacterium sp. HJSW_4; assembly: GCF_042436695.1. Classification (NCBI taxonomy): domain Bacteria; kingdom Pseudomonadati; phylum Bacteroidota; class Flavobacteriia; order Flavobacteriales; family Flavobacteriaceae; genus Flavobacterium; species Flavobacterium sp. HJSW_4. The sequence continues at coordinate 132,964 of NZ_JBHNPP010000003.1, read as the reverse complement.
TCCCTTCAGACATAAATGACTGAGGTTCGATACCTGTTTTGTTTAATTTTACCTGATTATAAAAATGTAAAAGTTTAGAAAACGCCGCATAAGCATCTTCCACTTTAATTAGTGTAGTTGTAATTTCCTGTTCCGGAATAAAGCTGTCGTTAACAATTGTTACTGTCGCTTTTGTAGTATATATATAATTGATATACTTTGGGTTAGCCAAAAAAGTAAGCGATCCTTCGTCTCCTTCTTCGATTTTAGAAAGTTTAGAAACTTCTGCATTGGGATTCCCAACAACTTCTCCTTCTAAAATTCCTGCTATTTGTTCTGCTGTAAATTTCATCGCGACAAAAATATAAAAAATAGGTTTTAAATGTTAATTTTATATAAGTTGTTTTGGGAAACAGATATAATATTTTGTTACCAATTTAGATAACGATTTCAAATTCAGCTGGTCAGAAGCTTCAACAACATCTTCAATTGTTTTATCTTTTTTCAAAATACGAATAGGTTCTGCTTCTTTACTGTAGGCTTGGTTTTTAATTTTCCCTCTAAAAATAAAATATCCTGCATCCAATTGCGAAATATGATGCTTATTGGCAAACTGCTCTTTCAAAGCCTGAGACTCTTCCATTGAGACTTTTTCAGCACTCATTTTAATTTTAAGCAAATCTCTGTTGATAATCATTTTGCTCAAAGTGCTTAAAACAAAATCGTCTTGTCTCTGCCAAGCTTTTAAGGCGCTAATAATATCAAAATCATCTAATTGAGAAAACAAACCTAATTTCTCAGCATCAAAATCTTCAAGAGTAATTTTATTGTGCATAAAATAAGAAAGCGGTTCGCTACAAGGAAGCTCTACTCCTTTTAAGACCAATTCTTTAGCTCTTTTTAAAACTTTCATCAAAATTAATTCGGCTACTAAACTGGTTTTATGCAAATAAGCCTGCCAATACATTAATCTTCTTGAAAGCAAAAATTTCTCTACAGAATAAATTCCTTTTTCTTCAATTACTAAAACATCATTTTCAACATTCATCATCTGAATCAATCGTTCAGAATTTACATTTCCCTCAGCAACACCTGTATAAAAACTATCTCGTTTTAAGTAATCCATTCGATCCATATCTAACTGACTTGAAATCAATTGCAACATGAATTTTCTATGGTATTCTCCTTTAAAAACCTGAATTGCCAAACTTAATCTTCCGCCAAATTCTTCATTTAGCTGATTCATAAATAATAGCGAAATGGCTTCGTGATGCACATCTTCAACAATGCTTTTTTCCATTGCGTGCGAAAAAGGCCCATGCCCTATATCATGAAGTAAAATAGCTATCAAAAGAGCATTTTCTTCTTCTTCAGAAATCACAACTTCTTTAAAACGAAGCGTATCAATTGCTTTTTTCATCAAATGCATACATCCTAATGCATGATGAAAACGAGTGTGATTGGCTCCTGGATACACCAAATACGACAATCCCATCTGTGAAATACGGCGCAAACGCTGAAAATAAGGATGCTGAATTAAGTCGTAAACCAGCTCATTCGGAATCGTAATGAAGCCATATATAGGATCGTTGAATATTTTTAATTTATTGATCTGAGTCACAGTCCGGTTATTTTTTTGGTCAACAAATATAAGTAAATAAGTATAAAGAGTTCGGTGTTTTTTATTTAAAAATCATATTCCAAATTACGATGATTATCAATAAAATACATTAAAAAATGTTAAAATTCAAAATAAAATCATGTCTAAACTTTGGTAATTTTATACTATTTTTAATACTTTTTAAGTTCTATAACTTTAAATTGCAGTAAAATTAAATTGATTTATGGATAAGATAAAAATACTTTGGGTCGACGATGAAATCGATCTTTTAAAGCCACACATACTATTTCTAGAAAAAAAGAACTACGAAGTTACTACTTGTAATAACGGATTAGATGCGATTGCATTGTTTGAAGAAGATAATTTTGATATAGTTTTTCTAGACGAAAACATGCCTGGAATGAGCGGATTGGAAACGCTTTCTGAAATGAAAGAGAAAAAATCAGCTATTCCGATGATTATGATTACCAAAAGTGAGGAAGAATATATAATGGAAGAAGCGATTGGCTCTAAAATCGCTGATTATTTGATTAAACCAGTAAATCCGAATCAGATTTTGTTGAGTTTGAAGAAAAACTTGGATGATTCGAGATTAATTACAGAAAAAACAACATTAGATTATCAGAAAGAATTCAGGAAAATTTCAATGGAATTGGCAATGGTTAATTCTTATGAAGATTGGATCGAATTATATAAAAAATTGCTTTTTTGGGAATTGAAATTGGAAGACATCAACGATACCGCGATGATCGAAATTTTGGAATCTCAAAAAGTTGAAGCCAATTCTCAATTCGGAAAATTCATTGAAAGAAATTATGAAGATTGGTTTGCACCAAAAGCAGATAAACCAATACAATCCAATACTTTATTTAAAGAATTAGTTGTTCCTGAACTTAAAAAGAAAGACAAACCGGTTCTTTTTGTGGTAATCGACAACCTTCGTTACGACCAATGGAAATCTTTTGAAAGCGTAATATCAAATTATTACAAATTAGAAAAAGAAGTTCCGTACTACTCTATTCTGCCAACTGCTACACAATATGCAAGAAACTCAATTTTCTCAGGTTTAATGCCTTTGGAAATGGAAAAACAGTTCCCTCAATATTGGAAAAATGATGTTGATGATGGCGGTAAAAACCTTTATGAGGCTGAATTTTTATCGGCTCAATTGAAACGTTTAGGCTTAAACATTAAAGAAGATTATTTTAAAATCACCAATTATGCTGGCGGTAAAAAGCTAGCCGAAAACTTTAAAGCTTTAAAAGAAAATGACTTAGTTACTGTAGTCTACAACTTTGTTGATATGCTTTCTCACGCCAAAACCGAAATGGAAGTGGTAAAAGAATTGGCTTCAGACGACAAAGCGTATCGTTCTTTAACTTTAAGTTGGTTTAAAAATTCTCCATTATTAGAAATTATTCAGCAAGCACAACTTTTAGGCTTCAAACTAATTCTAACAACAGATCACGGAACAATTAATGTAAAAAATCCGTCGAAAGTTGTGGGAGATAAAAATACAAGTCTAAATTTGCGTTATAAAACTGGACGTAGTTTGACATACGAGCAAAAAGATGTTTATGTGGTAAAAGAACCTAAAACCATCGGATTGCCTGCAATAAACATGAGCAGTTCGTTTATTTTTGCTAAAAATGATTTTTTCTTGGCTTACGTAAACAACTACAACCATTATGTGAGTTATTATAAAAATACTTACCAGCACGGAGGAATTTCATTAGAAGAAATGATTATTCCGTTTTTGGTATTTAACCCGAAATAAAAAAGTTCTCAGTCGCGGTTTTCAGTCTCAGTCAAAACTGAAAACTGTGACTGCGACTGAGACTAAAATAAATGAAGTTCTCAGTCGCGGTTTTCAGTCTCAGTGAATACTGAAAACTGTGACTGCGACTGAGACTAATTAAATATGTAATTAAAAATGAATATCGTTTTTTCATTAGATCAAATTCAAGAAGTTGCTGAGCAGATTATAGCTTCAAATCCTAAAAAAATCATTCTTTTTAATGGTGAAATGGGAGTTGGAAAAACCACTTTAATCAAACAATTATGCAAAAGTTTAGGAGTTCAAGATGCAACAAGCAGTCCGACTTTTTCTCTTGTAAATGAATACAAAACTTCTAATAATCAAACCGTTTACCACTTTGATTTCTACAGATTAAATAAAGAAACTGAAGCACTCGACATGGGGGTTGATGACTATTTATATTCTGGAAATTGGTGTTTTATTGAATGGTCTGAAAAAATTGCAAGCTTGATCCCTGAAGAACATTCTACCATAAATATCGAATTACTTTCTGATGGAAAAAGAGAACTTGAATTAGTTTAAACCTGCACAAATATTTACGGAAAGAAAAATCCTCCTTTATTGAAAGTTTTTACGTTTCTTAACTTTTAACTGTGAGTATTAGCAGAATTTTTACACTAATTCTAAAACTTTTTACGTAATTTGTACTCTTAATATTTTGCACTATCCATGTCAATCACGTTAACTCCATTTACAAAACAACAATTAATACCACAGGAAGAAAAACTTGAGGTTGGTCGTTTTAAAAGAGAACTTTTTATAGGAATTCCTAAAGAAACAAGTTATCAAGAACGTCGTATCTGTCTTACGCCTGATGCGGTCAATTCCTTAACTTACGAAGGTCATCGTGTCATGATTGAATCTGGAGCTGGCGAGAGTTCGAGTTATACGGATAAAGAATATGCAGATGCTGGTGCAGAAATTACAAAAGACACCAAAAGAGTTTTTGGCTGTCCATTCCTATTAAAGGTAGAACCGCCAACATTGGCTGAAATTGAAATGATAAATCCAGAAACGGTAATTATTTCTGCTATTCAGCTAAAAACCAAAAAGAAAGAATATTTCGAAGCTTTAGCAAAAAAGAAAATCACAGCATTAGCTTTTGAATATATTAAAGACGAAGACGGATCTTATCCAGCAGTAAAATCTTTAAGCGAAATTGCAGGAACCGCTTCAATCCTTATTGCCGCTGAATTAATGATTACTGATGAATTCGGAAAAGGACTTTTATTCGGAAACATTACAGGCGTTCCTCCTACCGAAGTTGTAATTTTAGGAGCCGGAACTGTAGGCGAATTTGCTGCAAAAACCGCAATTGGATTGGGAGCAAACGTAAAAGTTTTTGACAATTCAATTACCAAATTACGTCGTCTTCAAAACAATTTGAGCCAAAGAATTTTCACTTCAACGATACAGCAAAAAGGTTTATTAAAGGCTTTAAGGCGTTGTGACGTGGCAATTGGCGCCATGCGCGGTAAAGAGCGTTGCCCGATTGTTGTAAACGAAACAATGGTTGAACACATGAAAAAAGGTGCAGTGATTGTTGATGTTAGCATTGATACTGGTGGTTGCTTCGAAACTTCAGAAGTAACTACACACGAAAAACCAACATTCATAAAAAGTAATGTTTTACACTATTGTGTACCAAATATCCCTTCACGTTATTCTAAAACTGCTTCATTATCAATAAGTAACATCTTAACTCCTTATCTGCATCAGATAGCCGAAGATGGTGGTATTGAAAGTGCAATTCGATGCAACAAAGGACTTAAAAACGGAATTTATCTTTATCATGGAATTTTAACAAACAAAGCCATTGGCGATTGGTTTGATTTACCTGATAACGATATTAATTTACTTGTATTTTAAAGGAACTTTAATGTACCTTTGCAAAAAATTTATTTCATGAAGTTCGTACACCGTTTTGCATATTATCTGATTGGTCTCGTAATGGGATGTTTTATCGTATCAGGATTTTTTATTGGAAAAGATACTCGTTGTAATTATTTTCCAAATGCAAGAGTTTTAAATAATCTTAGAACAAAACCTTTTCAATATTCTCCAAAAGCCGTTCAGACTTTAAGCGAAAAATGGGTTGACACAGCTGATATCAAAAACACATTAACTTACGGAGATGTTGATTTTGACCAAAGTAACGTTCCTGTTAAAAGTGGAAAGCTTTATATCATTGAAGGAAAAACAGCTAAAAATCAAGAGATTATTCTAAAAGTAGTGAATTACGAAAACAAAGCTGTTTTAGAAGAAATCGTAAAAAAATAAAACAAGTAAAATCTTTTGTTTCTCACAGATTCAAAAGATTTTTTTTGTCATTTCGACTGAAAGCAGAAATCGCAACATTGAGAAAAAGACACAAAGTTTTACCCTTTGCACCTTTGTCTCTCTGAAAATTTGCTACTTACAAAAAATTACCACTCAATTTCTTTTAGCCCTTTCGATTTTAGAAAATCATTTGTTTGGCTAAAATGTTTATTACCAAACCAAAATCCTCTATTTGCGCTCAATGGCGAAGGATGTCCAGATTTTAGAATATGGTGTTTTGAAGCATCAATCAATGCGGCTTTCTTCTGAGCGAAACCTCCCCAAAGCAAGAAAACAACATTTTCTTTTTCAGCAGAAATTTGTTTGATTACAGCATCAGTAAATTTTTCCCAGCCTTTTCCTTGATGACTTCCAGCTTCGGATTGTCTAACTGTTAAAGTAGCATTTAAAAGAAAAACTCCTTGATCTGCCCAACGTTCTAAATTTCCAGTTTTAGGAAGCGGTTTTCCTAAATCGGTTTCAATTTCTTTAAAAATATTATATAAAGAAGGTGGAAAAGGAATTCCATCGCTTACAGAAAAACATAAACCATTTGCCTGATTTGGTCCGTGATAAGGATCTTGTCCAATAATCACCACTTTTACTTCATTAAAATGGCAATGGTCAAAAGCAGAAAAAATTTGATTCCCTTTTGGATAACAAATTTTAGTTGCATATTCCGATTTTACAAATTCAATTAAATCGTTGAAATATGGTTTTTCGAATTCTTCATTCAAAACAGGTTTCCAAGAAGAATGCATTTTTACGTCCATAATTTTTTTTATGCGAATTTCAGAAATAATTACTTAAAATCAAAAAAGTCAAAAGTCCAAGTTAAAAACTAAACAAACAAATAACTCATAATTCATAACTTATCATTAATAATTCACGATTCATAATTCACAATTCATTAATGTTTTCGTACTTTTGCCTTTGCTTTCATAAAGAAATTAAATGATCAGTATTACAGAAAAAACATTACAAGACTTACAATTTCCAACTGTATTAGAAACCATTTCAGATGGCTGCAACACCGACATTGGAAAAGAAAAGGCTTTACAAATAAAACCATTTAGAGATAAAGAAGAATTAATGCAATCTTTGATGCAGACATCAGAGTATGTATCTTCTTTTCAAAATAACAACGCAATTCCGAATCACGGATTTGATGCTATTACGCACGAAATTAAATTTTTAGCAATCGAAGACAGTTTTCTTGAAGTTGGAAGTTTTAGAAAAATCGCTAACCTTTCTGCTACAACAAATGTCTTATTGAACTTCTTAAAAAAATTCGATGATTATTATCCGAATCTAAATGCAAGAGCTTCAAGAGTAGAATTGACAAAAGACATCATTACTGCAATTGACGCAATCGTTGATAAATACGGAGAAATTAAAGACAATGCTTCTCCTGCTCTAGCTGGAATTCGACAAAATATGAATTTGGTTCGCGGAAAAGTGAATCAAAGTTTCGGTGTGGCTTTAACTCAATATAATGGCTTAGGCTATTTGGACGATATTAAAGAAAGTTTTGTTCAGAATCGTAGAGTTTTAGCGGTTTTAGCAATGTATCGTCGCAAGGTAAAAGGTTCAATTTTAGGAAGTTCTAAAACTGGAAGTATCGCTTACATCGAACCAGAAGCTACTTTAAAATACTCCAGAGAATTAGCTAATTTAGAATACGAAGAGAAAGAAGAAATTACGAGAATTTTAAAGAATTTATCGAATGTGATTCGTCCGTTTCTTCCTTTATTGGTTGAATATCAAGATTTTTTAAGTGATATTGATGTAGTTGCTGGAAAAGCAAAATACGCAAATCGCATTAACGGAATCTTACCAACAATTACAGATGAAAGAAGATTGTTCTTTAGAGAAGCGTATCATCCGATTTTGTATTTGAACAACAAACAAAAACAAGAAGTTACGCATCCACAGACCATTGAGTTAAAACAAGAAAATAGAATTATTGTAATTTCTGGACCAAACGCCGGAGGAAAAACCATTTCCTTAAAAACAGTTGGATTATTACAATTAATGTTGCAATCTGGAATTTTGATTCCGGTTCACGAAAGAAGTGAAACTTTCTTGTTTGATAGAATTTTAACAGACATTGGAGATAATCAATCTATTGAGAATCACTTAAGTACTTATAGTTATCGATTAAAAAACATGAATTACTTTTTAAAGAAATGTAATAGAAAAACCATGTTTTTAATTGACGAATTTGGTACAGGTTCTGATCCTGAATTGGGTGGAGCTTTGGCTGAAATTTTCTTAGAAGAATTTTATCACCGTGAAGCTTTCGGAATTATTACAACGCATTATTCTAATTTAAAAATTCTTGCGAACGAATTGCCATACGCAACAAATGCGAATATGATGTTCGACGAAAAGTCATTGGAACCAATGTACAAATTGGCTTTGGGTCAAGCAGGAAGTTCGTTTACTTTTGAAGTGGCGCAGAAAAATGGAATTCCGTTTGGTTTGATTAATCGTGCAAAAAAGAAAATTGAAGTTGGAAAAGTTCGTTTTGACAAAACCATTGCAACGCTACAAAAAGAGCGATCGAAACTGGAAAAAACTTCTTTGAATTTAAAAGAAGAAGAAACCCGAGCGCGCGAGGAAAGCAAAAAGATGGAAAACATCAATACTAAAATCCAGCAAAAATTAGAAAGCTATCAGGAATTATATGATAGTAATCAAAAGATAATTTATATCGGACAAAAAATTGATGACATTGCTGAAAAGTATTTTAACAACAAAAACAAAAAAGAACTGATTGGCGAGTTTTTGAAAATTGTTGAAATTGAAAATTCTAAACGTAAAAAAGCTACGCCAAAAGAAGTAAAAGCAAAAGTTGAAAAGCAAAAAGAAATTATCGCTGAAGTTCAGGTAAAAGTTGAAGAAATTAGAAAAGAGAAAAAAGAGAAGAAACTTAAGCCTGTTGTAGAAAAACCAAAACCAATTTTAAAAGTTGGTGACCGAGTAAGAATGCTTGACGGAAGATCTGTTGGAAGTATCGATTCTATCGAAAAAAACAAAGCGACAGTAAATTATGGAATTTTTACTTCGAAAGTAAGTTTAGATGAATTGGAATTAGTTGAAGCAGTGAAAAAATAAGTTTTCAGTCTCAGTCGCAGTTTTTAGGTCTTTAAATTTGCAAAAAAAAGATCAAAATTAAAATAAAGCGATTTAAGAAATGAATTTATTTTTTAAGTAAAATATCATTACTTATTTTTAAAAGTCGATTTAAATTAATTTATGAAAGCAGTTTTTGATTTATTAAATTTATAATTATCAAAAATCGATAGATAAAATTGATTTCACTAAATATAGCTTTATCAAAGTCTAGAACTTTAGTAAAGCTTTACCCTAAAACTATAAAATGGAAAGTCTTCCAAAAAATAAAAAAATAGTTCTCTTTGATGGAGTTTGTAATCTCTGCAGTTCCGCTGTACAGTTTATTATCAATCATGACAAAAAAGATATTTTTAGATTTGTAGCATTGCAATCTGATTTAGGAATTTCTATCTGCAAACATTTAGGAATCAGTTTTTCTAAAATGGATAGTATTATTTTGTACGATCCTGGAACAGCATATTTCTACAAATCTTCTGCTATTCTTGAAATCGCTAAAAATTTTGGTGGTATTTGGAAATTAACTCCGATTTTTAGAATTGTACCGATTTTTATCAGCGACAGAATTTATAATTATGTTGCAAAAAACAGATATAATTGGTATGGTAAAAAAGAGAGTTGTATGATACCTACGCCGGAGTTGAAAGCTAAGTTTTTGTAAAAATTCCAAAATAAAAATTACAATTTTTCTCAATATTGTCATTTCGACGAAGGAGAGATCTTCGCAAGAAACTCTACAAAGATTAGCCAATTGGAATGGAGCTACTTACGGAGATCTCTCCTTCGTCGAAATGACAAACTAGATGGAAAAACTTAAAAATATAAAAAATCCCAAATTCACATTAATTGGAATTTGGGATTTTTTGTTTGTAATTAATTTAGAAATATTATCTAATTAATTTTCTGTATTTCAAACGTTTCGGAGTTAAATCACCACCAAGGCGTTTCTTTTTGTTTTCTTCATAATCAGAGAAACTTCCTTCAAAGAAATAAACTTCAGAATCTCCTTCGAAAGCTAAAATGTGTGTACAAATTCTATCTAAGAACCATCTGTCGTGAGAAATAATTACAGCACAACCTGCAAAATTTTCCAAACCTTCTTCAAGAGCACGAAGCGTATTTACGTCAAGGTCATTCGTAGGCTCATCCAGTAAAAGTACGTTTCCTTCTTCTTTCAAAGTCATTGCTAAGTGTAAACGGTTACGCTCACCACCAGAAAGCATAGAAACTTTTTTGTTTTGCTCACCACCACCAAAGTTGAAACGAGATAAATAAGCTCTAGAGTTTACTTGCTTTCCTCCCATCATAATCAATTCCTGACCGTCAGCAAAGTTTTCCCAAATAGATTTATTCGGATCAATATTAGAGTGCGACTGATCTACGTAAGCGATTTTTACAGTTTCTCCAACTGAAAATTCCCCACTGTCAGTAGATTGTTCGCCCATAATCATTTTGAAAATAGTCGATTTACCAGCACCGTTTGGTCCAATAATTCCAACAATTCCTGCTTGTGGCAAAGTAAAGTTCAAATTATCATATAATAATTTTTCACCAAAAGCTTTTGCTACATTTTTAGCTTCAATTACATTAGTTCCTAAACGTGGACCATTTGGAATGTAGATTTCCAAGTTTTCATCCAATTGTTTTTGATCTTCGTTTAATAATTTATCGTAGTTCTGCAAACGCGCTTTTTGTTTAGTCTGACGACCTTTAGCTCCTTGACGAACCCATTCTAACTCACGCTCTAAAGTTTTTCTACGTTTAGAAGCCACTTTTTCTTCTTGAGCCATACGGTTTGATTTTTGGTCTAACCAAGAAGAATAGTTTCCTTTCCATGGAATACCTTCTCCTCTATCCAACTCTAAAATCCAACCAGCAACATTATCCAAGAAATAACGGTCGTGCGTTACAGCAATAACAGTTCCAGAATATTGCGCTAAGTGTTGCTCTAACCATAGAACTGACTCAGCATCAAGGTGGTTGGTAGGCTCATCTAATAACAATACATCTGGTTGTTGCAATAACAAACGGCATAAAGCTACACGACGACGCTCACCTCCTGAAAGGTTTTTAATTGGTGTATCTCCTTCTGGAGTACGCAACGCATCCATTGCGATTTCTAATTTTGTATCGATTTCCCAAGCACCAAGAGCATCAATTTTGTCTTGTAAAGCCGCTTGACGATCCATCAATTTATCCATTTTATCTGGATCTGAATAGTTTTCTTCAAGACCAAATAAATCATTAATTTGATTGTATTCTTCTAAAACTGCCATCGTTTCAGCTGCTCCTTCACGAACAATTTCGATAACTGTTTTAGAATCATCAAGAATTGGTTCCTGCTCTAAATATCCTACTGTATAACCAGGTTGAAAAACTACATCACCTTGATAGTTTTTATCAACTCCAGCAATAATTTTTAAAAGTGAAGATTTTCCAGAACCATTAAGTCCCAAAATACCAATCTTAGCTCCGTAGAAGAAACTAAGGTAAATATTCTTAAGAACTGGTTTGTCTGCTCCTTGATAGGTTTTACTCAATTTCTGCATTGAGAAAATTACTTTCTTATCGTCTGACATTTTTTATTTTTTATTATAATTATTTATTTCTTTTTTGAATTCTAACATTTTAGACTCTACCTTTCAAAGCATTGAAAACCCAAGCATTAGCAAGAAAACCAACTCCAACAGCACCAAATCCCCAACCAGAAACATCGCTGTATCTAAAGATTCCTAGACCTATAAGCAAAAATCCCATAAGTACCATTATTAAAGTGGCCCATCCTAAAATGGTGTTTTTATTCATTCCCATAATTGTGTAAATATTATTAGCGTCAAATTTTTAGAAACGCAAATATCGTGAATTTTAATGGCTTAATTAAATATTTTATAAAGCATTTCTTTTAACAAATCTGACTGAGGTAAAGCATTAGCACCCACACCTTTACTTTTAATATCAATATCGCGTAAAGCACCAACAATCTGACTAACTTTTCTCATTGGATAATTTTTTACTGCCAAATCATATTCTTTCAAAAAATACGGATTTACTCCAAGTGCGCTCGCAACATTTTTCGCGCTTTTATCTTTTAATCCATGATATTTTAAAAGCTGAACAAAAAAACCGAATACCAAACCAGTAGTCATAACTAAAGGATATTCTTTTGGATTATGAGCAAAATTATCTGCTATCTTATATGCTTTCAATTGATTACGCTCTCCAATTGCTTTTCGAAGTTCGAATACATTATAATCTTTACTAAAACCAATATTCTCTTCAATATGTTCTGCTGTAATCATGGTGCCTTTTGGCAAAATAATCTGCAGTTTTTCTAACTCATTATTGATTTTACTTAAATCTGTACCTAAAAACTCAACCAACATGGCATTTGCTTTCGGGTCAATTGTATATTTTTTTCCCGCCAAAACACGCTTAATCCAGTCTCCTACTTGATTTTCGTATAATTTTTTACTTTCGTATACAACTCCTTTTTGCCCTAAAAGCTTAGTAACTTTTTTACGTTTGTCGAGTGTTTTATATTTATAGCAAAAAACCAGAACAGTTGTTGGCATCGGATTTTCTACGTAAGATTCGATTTTATCAATTGTTCTTGATAAATCCTGCGCTTCTTTCACTATAACAACTTGACGTTCAGCCATCATCGGATAGCGCTTGGCCGTTGAAACAATATCATCAACGGATACATCTCTTCCATATAAAACTGTCTGATTAAAACCTCTTTCTTCTTCGGCCAAAACATTCCCTTCAATATATTCCGACAACTTATCTATGTAATAAGGTTCTTCACCCATTAAAAAATAAATCGGTTTAATATCTCCAGCTTTTATATCATTAACAATTTTTACTACTTCGTCCATTTATACTTGTTTCAAGTTTAAAGTTTCAAGTTATTTTGAAACAAAAAACTATTTTATATTTTTGCTTTATGTTAAAGCTAAATTTCCCTACTTACACTTTCCGATTCAAAAATAGCGAAAATAAAGTGTCTATTTTTGATGAAATCAGGAAAAAATTTATAATTCTTACTCCAGAAGAATGGGTTCGTCAGCACGTTGTTCATTATCTGATGCATGAAAAAAAATACCCAAAATCACTTATAAATGTAGAGAAAGTTTTAACTGTCAATGGATTAAGAAAACGATACGATGTTGTGGTATTTAACTCAGATGGTTCTATACATATATTAGTAGAATGCAAAGCCCCAGAAGTTAAAATTTCTCAGGCAACTTTTGATCAAATTGCGCGTTACAATATGACAATGCAGGCACGGTTTTTGAATGTCACAAACGGACTGAACCATTTTTATTGTCAAATGGATTTTGAAAACGAAAAATATGAGTTTTTAAGAAACCTACCAGACTATAAAGAAAACCATTAAAAAAATTAATAACTAAGTACTTTTGGATAAAATAGCAGTTGTCATTTTAAATTGGAACGGAGTAAAATTGCTAGAGCAGTTTTTACCATCTGTTGTTCGGTTTTCAGAAGGCGCAGCAATTTATGTTGCTGACAATGATTCTACGGATAATTCTGTTGCATACGTTACAGAACATTTTCCAACCATAAAAATTGTAAAAAATTCAGGCAATTATGGCTTTGCAAAAGGCTATAATGATGCTTTGAAACATATTGATGCAGAAATTTACGCATTAGTTAATTCAGATATTGAGGTCACAGAAAATTGGCTTCAACCGATTCTAGATACTTTCGAAAAAGAAAAACAAACCGCTATTATTCAGCCTAAAATTCTTGATTTTAAAAACAAAGAATATTTCGAATATGCAGGTGCAGCGGGTGGTTTTATTGATAAATATGGTTTCCCTTTTTGCAGGGGAAGAATATTTGATACAATTGAAAAAGACAATAGGCAATACAATGATAATATCGAATTGTTCTGGGCTTCTGGCGCTTGTTTTTTCATAAGAAAAAGTGTTTATCATGAATTAGGCGGTTTCGATGAAAGCTTCTTTGCACATCAAGAAGAAATTGATTTATGCTGGCGAGCAGCAAACGAAGGACATATTATTAAATATAATTATCAGTCTCTCGTTTATCACGTTGGCGGAGCAACATTACAACAGGGAAATCCAAAGAAAACATATTTGAATTTTAGAAATTCATTATTAATGTTGGTAAAAAATCTACCAAAAAGAGGATTATTCTTTGTGATTTTTTTCCGAATGGTTTTGGATGGAATTGCAGGTATCCGTTTTCTTACACAAGGTAAATTTGGACATACTATTGCCATTTTAAAGGCGCATTTTTCATTTTATTGCTTATCTTTAAAATATCTTAAAAAACGAAAAGATTTTCAAATACAGCAATACTATTCTGTAAAAAGCATCGTTTTCCTTTATTATATCAGGAAATTGACTCTATTTAAAGAAATCTTTAACAGTATTCAAAATATTAAAAACTAAATTTGTAATCAAGTCTAATTAAAATTAAATTTATGAGAAAAATAGTTATCGCACTATCAGTATTAATGGCTCTGACATCATGTGTTTCTAAAAAGAAATATGCTGAGTTAGAAGCAAAAAACAAAGAGACTCAAGATTTGTTAAACTCATGTACTGTAAAATTAAATACGTGCTTAGAAGAAAAAGCTGGATTAGCGGCAACAGCTGAAAGCTACAAAGAACATAATAAAGATTTAATCAACAGCTCTAAAGATTTAACTATCTTAACTACTAAAGGTGCTGAAAACCTTGAAAAATCTCTTGAAAGTTTAAAAGAAAAAGATTTGAAAATCTCTAGACTTCAAGACGCTTTAACTAAAAAAGACAGTGTTACTTTAGCATTAGTTACAAGCTTGAAAGGTGCAGTTGGAATCAACGATCCAGACATCGAAGTTAATGTTGAAAAAGGAGTTGTATTCATCTCTATCGCTGATAAATTATTATTCAAAAGCGGAAGCTATGACGTAAGTGATAAAGCTAAATCTGTTTTAGCTAAAGTTGCTAAAGTTGTAAACGACAAACCTGATTTTGAGTGTATGGTTGAAGGACACACTGATGATGTTCCATACAAAAGCAACGGAGTTATCTTAGACAACTGGGATTTAAGTGTTAAACGTTCTACTTCTATCGTTCGTGTATTAACAAACGATCTTGGTGTTAACCCAGCTAAATTGATTGCTGCAGGTAGAAGTTCTTACGTACCATTAGTTGCAAACGATTCTGCTGAGAACAAAGCTCGTAACAGAAGAACTCGTATCGTAGTTATGCCAAAAATTGATCAATTCTATGATATGATTGAAAAAGAAATGAAGAAACAACAAAAATAATTAGAGTTTCACATACTTTATAATACAGAAAAAGCAGGTCATTCGACCTGCTTTTATGTATCCTTAATTTTTTTAATAACCAATTAAATATAAATCAAGAATAGCATTATCTTTAAGTAACTAACTAAATTTTAACTATAATAAAGTTACTCATATTTTTTATGATTTTATACTTTTAGAGTATTTTTTTACAAAATATCAATATCACCTTTACCTTCTCTGACAATAACTGGCTCATGTTCAGAAAGATCAATAATAGTTGATCCCACGTTATCTCCATAACCACCATCGATTACAAGATCGACAAGATTCTGCCATTTTTCAAAAATTAATTCTGGATCGGTAGTATATTCTATTACATCATCTTCATCACGAATAGAAGTCGAAACAACAGGATTTCCTAACTGACGAACAATCTCTAAGATGATATTATTGTCAGGAACACGAATACCAACTGTAGTTTTCTTTTTAAATTCTTTTGGAAGATTATTATTTCCAGGTAAAATAAAAGTATAAGGTCCTGGCAATGCTCTTTTTAAAATCTTAAAAGTCGAAGTATCAATCTGTCTAACATAATCTGACAGATTACTCAAATCAGAACAAATAAATGAAAAGTTCGCCTTTTCTAATTTTACTCCTTTTATTCTAGCAATTTTTTCTAACGCTCTCGAATTGGTAATATCGCAACCTAAACCATAAACAGTATCAGTTGGATAAATTACCAAACCACCATTCTGAAGCACTTTTACCACTTTTGCAATAGCCGCTTCACTAGGTTTATCTGGGTATATTTTTATAAATTCAGCCATTTGTTTTTTGTTTCAAGTTAAAATTTATTTCAGGTTTCAAGTTTAACGTTCCAAAAAACTTGAAACATCAAACTAAAATTATTACCCTACAACATCTAATTTAGCAAATCTTAACAACAATTTCTTAATTCCGCCTACTTCAAATTTAATTTCTGCTTTTCTGTCTGCTCCAACACCTTCAAGGTTAATCACTTCTCCTTTTCCGAAACGTTCGTGCATCACAACGTTTCCTATTGTCAGCTTACTATCAAATAAATTTGAATTTCCGCTACTTGGTGTGTTTCCAGAAACAGGTTTTAATTTTCGAATATTTAAATCTGGTTTCGGACTATTATCTGTAATCTGTTTTGGAGGAGTTCCTCCTACTGGTTTTGCCAAACGCAATTTTGATTTGTCAACATCACCAAAAATATCGCCATCAATTGGAGACTTATAACGATAGCTTGTTTCAGATGGCGTTAAATATTCCAAAAATTGACCATCTATTTCTTCAATAAATCTTGAAGGCTCACTATCTGTAAGTTTCCCCCAGCGGTAACGTGACTGAGCATAAGTCAAATACGCCTGATGCTCTGCACGAGTCAATGCTACATAAAATAATCGGCGTTCTTCTTCCAATTCACTTCTCGTGCTCATACTCATAGCACTAGGAAACAAATCTTCTTCCATTCCCACCACAAATACATGCGGAAACTCCAATCCTTTTGCTAAGTGAATCGTCATTAAAGCCACACGATCATCATCGTTTGTATCTTTATCCAAATCAGTTGCCAAAGCCACATCTTCCATAAATTCAGAAAGTGCACCTCTTGCTCCGTCAATTTCTCTTTGTCCTTCAGTAAAATCTTTAATACCGTTTAAAAGCTCTTCGATATTCTGAATTTTCGCCATTCCTTCAGGAGTAGCATCTTTCTTCAATTCCTGAACCAAACCTGTTTTCTTCGCAACGTGGTCTGTTATATAAAAAGCATCCTGATTTTGATCAATAACTTGAAAACTCTGAATCATGGTAACGAAATCCTTCAACTTATTTTTCGTACCAGCATTCAGTTTCAAATCGATTTTATCGATGTTAACCATTACTTCCCAAATCGAACGTTTGTAATGATTGGCAGCAATTGTCAGTTTCTCAACCGTTGTATCTCCAATTCCACGCGCTGGATAATTGATTACACGAATCAAAGCTTCCTCATCTTTCGGATTCAGAACCAAACGCAAGTAACATAAAACATCCTTAATCTCTTTACGTTGGTAGAAAGATAAACCTCCATAAATTCGATACGGAATATCACGTTTTCTTAAAGCATCTTCCATTGCACGCGACTGTGCATTGGTACGATACAAAATAGCAAAAGCACCATTATGCAGTTGATTTTGCATTTTCTGCTCAAAAATTGTACTTGCAACAAAACGGCCTTCTTCTGCATCAGTCAAACTTCTGTGAACCTTAATTTTTGGCCCAAACTCATTTGCTGTCCAAACCACTTTATCCAGTTTGGTTTTATTGTGTTCCATCACGGTATTTGCCGCTTCAACAATATTTCTTGTCGAACGGTAATTTTGCTCTAAACGGAACATAATTACACCTTCATAATCTTTTTGGAAATTCAGAATGTTATTGATGTTCGCGCCACGGAAAGCATAAATACTCTGCGCATCATCTCCAACGACACAAATATTCTGAAATCTATCCGATAAAGCTCTAACAATCAAATACTGAGAGTGATTCGTATCTTGGTACTCATCAACCAAAATATAACGGAAACGATCTTGATACTTAGCCAAAACCTCAGGAAAACGAGTCAGCAACTCATTGGTTTTCAACAACAAATCATCAAAATCCATTGCACCTGCCTTAAAACAGCGCTCAACATATTGCTGATAAATTTCTCCTAATCGAGGTCTTTTTGCCATCGCATCCGCTTCAACCAATTCCGGATTATTAAAATAAGCTTTAACCGTAATCAAACTATTCTTATAATTAGATATACGTCCTAAAACTTGTTTTGGTTTGTAAATGTCGCGATCCAGCTGCATTTCTTTGATAATCGAAGAAATCAATCTAGCCGAATCCTGAGAATCGTAAATAGTAAAATTGGAAGGATATCCTAAATGATCTGATTCGGCACGCAAAATACGAGCAAAAATAGAGTGGAAAGTTCCCATCCAAAGGTTTTTTGCCTCGCTCGCACCCACAATATCCGAAATCCTGTGTTTCATCTCGCGGGCTGCTTTATTAGTAAAAGTCAGCGACAAAATATTGAAGGCATCAATTCCCTGAGCCATCAAATACGCAATTCTAATTGTTAAAACACGTGTTTTTCCCGAACCTGCACCAGCAATAATAATCATCGGCCCGTCTTTCTTTAAAACAGGCGCCCTCTGCGCTTCGTTGAGCTGGTCAATATATTTCTGCATGTAATTTTCTCCTTTTATGCAAAAATAAGAATTTAAAAAGAAAGTTCCTAAGAGGCTAAGGTTCTAAGACACTAAGTTTTTTTCTTTTTTTGAAGCCAAACATTTAGGCATTTTATTAAACATGGTTTCCCGCTTTCGGCTATATCTCTCCGCTACGCTGCGAGGATACCGCCTCAATCGGGGCTAAGAAAAAAACAGTTTTTTTTAAAGTTTCTAAGACACTAAATTACTGAGGCTCTAAGCTTTATTCTCTTTACTTAAAAAAACTTAGTAGCTTAGAATCTTAGAAACTTAGCATCTTATTTAAAAAACACATCGTAAGCAAATCGTATTAAAGTTCCGATTACAACGATTAAAAAGAAAATTCTAATAAATCCGTTTCCTTTATTGATGGCTAGTTTTGCTCCAAGCCATCCACCAAGTCCGTTGCTAATTGCCATCGGAATTGCAATTGCCCAAATAATTTTTCCTTTAATCATAAACAGACAAATCGAACCGAAATTGGTTGCTAGATTTACCATTTTAGCATTCGCGGAAGCGTGAAGAAAATCAAATCCTAAAAGCGCAATAAAAGCTACAACAAAGAAACTTCCTGTTCCTGGTCCGATAAATCCGTCGTAAAACCCAATAATCATACTGATAACAACAGCATAAAATATTTGAGTTGCGGCCGAATGATCTTTTGCCTCGTGTTGTCCGAAATTTTTCTTGGCATAAGTATAAACGAACAATAAGGATAAGACGACCAATAAAAGCGGTTTCATAAAATCATTGCTGACCATTGTTAAAATTGTAGAACCTAAAAATGCTGACGGAACTGCCAAGCACATCATAATAATTAAGAGTTTCCACTGAATAACAACTTTCTTTAAATATTGAAAAGCGGCAAAAGCAGTTCCGCTAAAAGCTGGAATCTTCAAAGTTCCAACTACAGTCGAAACGGGGAGATTTGGCAATAAAATTAATCCCATAGGAGTTTGGATTAATCCGCCGCCGCCAACAATTGCATCAATAAATCCTGCAGCAAACGCCGCCAAACAAAGAAAAAGTATTATATATGAATCCATTAAAAATATATTTTAGTCTCCGTAAAAAACAAGTTGCAAAAGTACAGCTTCCTTTTTGTTTATTACCAAAAATTTAAAGTTGATTTCTCATCAAAAAGTATATTTTTGCTAAAAAATTAACCCAATGGATTTTACAAGAATTATAGAATTAGCCAGTTACACTTTACCTGCAATTGTTACTGGATTTGTTGCTTACAGTTTTTTTGAACTGCACATTAAAAACAATGATAAAAAACGTGCATTTTTATTAAACAAACAAGCACACAAGGAATCGTTGCCAATACGTTTACAAGCATACGAGCGTATGACTTTATTTTTGGAACGTATTAATTTGACTAAATTATTAATTAGAATTTCTCCAATTTCTCAAAATAAACACGACTACGAAAATTACCTAATTGAGCAAATCGAACAGGAATTTGAGCATAATTTAACGCAACAAATTTATATGTCTGATGAATGCTGGACAATCATTTCTACTGCAAAAAATGCAACAATCCAAATGATTCGTAAAGCTGCAATGAGCGATAAAGTTGAAAACGCTGATAAACTTCGCGAAGTAATTTTGAATGATTTACTAGAAAAGCAATCTCCTAGTAATGCTGCTTTAAGTTTTGTTAAAAATGAAGTTGCAGATCTTTGGTACTAAAAATATATTTTAGATTTTAGATTGCAGATTTTAGATTGAAACTAGAAAACAATCTAAAATCTGCAATCTTAAGTCTATAATCTCAAATCTACATCTTCCTGTTATCACTCATAACCTCAGACTTATTCTGAGCATATTCGTAACCTTGCTCCCACCATTCTTTCATTACATCCTTATTGAAAATCAACGCATTGTCTGTTAATTTAATCGGAGTATAATATAAGTTAAGTTTTACATCTTTAGTATTTGCCATAAGTTTTCCTATAGCAATATCGTGTTTTTCGACTTGATCTAAAGCAATTCTAAACAAGTCAATCATTAATGAAAACGGATTTTTTCCAATTACTGTTTTCGTGGTATTCACTTCTGTTTCAAGTACAATTACATCAATTTCTGTAGCGCCACGGTTTATAGCTTCGCGAATTGGAACTAAACTTGAAAATCCTCCATCACCGTATTCAAAGTTGTTCTTCTCGACCAAACTCATAAACGGAACATAATTACTCGATATCCAAGACCATTCGCAAAACTCCTCATACGTACAATCTTTAGCCGATTTATATTCAGATTCGTTTGTTGTAAAATTCGTTACAGTTACGATTACGTCGGTTTTAAGCTTCTTCAATTTATTAAAATCGGAAAGAGAAAAGTTATTCTGAATATATTTTTTCAACCCTTTGCTTTCTCCAAAAGTTCGTTTTCCTTTAAAAAACTGACGTATAACATTAAAGTGATTAATTGTCACAATGTCCACTCCGTCTTTGGCTTTCACCACAAATGGACAAATATTGAAAATACTCGACATGGTAACATTGGTGTATACAGAATGTATTTTTTTAATATGACCGAGAGCCAAATGCGGAATCAGTAAACTTCCTGTTGAAGTTCCTAAAAACAAATCGTATTCGTGTCTTTTTTCTTCTATTAAATACTGGGCAACACCGCCGGCAAATGCGCCTTTACTGCCGCCTCCTGAAATAACCAATGCTCTCATAAATTGTAATGTAGGTTTTGTTTTTTGGGATATTTTTTTTTAGACTTGGCAGAGGAAAGAAGCAAGAAGAAAGACTTTTTACCTTATTTCTAGAAATCTTACCTCTTGCTTCTTTCTTCTATTTTTCAATTTTCTTGCTTCACTCAACTCTAATTTACTCTTTCAACAAACGATTCAATTGGAATTGCTCATCGGGGGTCAAATTAGGCAAAATTCTATTAAATGAAGCACGCATTTCAGGATTTTTTAGCAGAAGTCTAATTGTGTCTCTTCCAAATTTCGAAAATTGCCACATATGATGTGTAGTCGCGCCAACTAAATTACTCAAAACCTGATCGTTAATGATTTTAAAAGCAATTAACTTTTCTAAAGCATTTTGTCGAGTTGTAGCTTCATATTTTGTAGAAGAAAAAGCAATTAATTCATTTACCAAAGTATCTTTTTCACTGCTGTAGTTTGGTGTAGATAAAGCTAACGAAAGCCACAAAGTTCTCAGATTATAATCGTTGAAACCAATCCAGTTTTTAGATTTATCCAAATATTCTGTTCTATGATCGGGAAAATTTCGCCAAAGCCAATAAAGCGCAATTTCTTGTGTTTGATACGATTTATCATCCAAAAGTGTTTCGTAATTTGTTCTAAAATCTTCTGGAATTTGAGTTAAAGATCCTGCCAGATTTTGACGTACTCTGACATTATTAGTTTGCATTGCCAAAAGCAAAAGAGACTTTTTATCTTCGTATTTTTCATTTTCTAATTGATCAACAACAGCTTCTTTTACAGATTGATAAACATCAGATTCTAAAGTATTTTTCAAAATATCCGTTTTATCTTTCAAAGGCGTTTTTTTCAATTTATCAATTTCTAATCGCTTTTGAATGGTTTTGTTTTTACTCAACAATTCATTTGCAGTTGGCGTATCAAAAACAGTTGATTCTAACCAAGTTTTCTGAAATTTATCCAAATCAAAATCGGAAACTTTTTTAATTTCATCGAAGAAATTCTGCGTGTTTACAGTTTGATAAGCATATTTATTCAAATAACTTTTAATTGCTTTTTTAAAGGCTTTATCACCAATAGATTCATGTAAAACGAATAATGTCCAAGCTCCTTTTTCGTAAAAAGTCAAAGAACTTGCTTTTGCATTTAAAACTGGAATCGCATCTGTACGAGAAGCAAATTTGATTTGTTGCGCTGTGTCGTATAATTTCGAGTAAAAGTAATCTTCGCCATAAATATCTTTTTCAGCAAGCAAAGCAAAGTAAGTCGCAAAACCTTCCTGAAGCCAATGATGCGTACTGCTCTCAGCTGTAATTAAATCTCCAAACCAATGATGTGCTAATTCGTGCGCGTCTACATTGGTATAATTTCTATCGCAAAAACCTATTGAATCTACTACATAACGTGTTGCAAAAAGTGTCGAAGTAGTATTTTCCATTCCTGCATACAAAAAGTCTCTAACGGGAATTTGTCTGTTAATTTTCCAAGGATATTTTACGCCAATTTCTTTTTCAAGAAAATCAAAAATACGCTTTGAATAGCGATAAGTTGGCTCAAAACGATCTGCATCTTTTGGCTCATAGTAATATTCTAAAGGAATTCGGCTTTTAGATTTAAATTCTTTTTTATCATATTTTCCAATTGCCAGCATTAATAAATACGAACTCATTGGTTTTTCCATCTCATATTGCCAATGATTTAGATTTCCGTTGGCTATTTTTTCTTTTAAAACTCCATTCGAAACTACTTGATAATCTTTGTCGTAAGAAATACCTAAATTAAAAATCAACTTTTCATTTACATCATCAAAACTAGGAAACCAATTACTGGTATATCTTCCCTGCCCCTGCGTCCAGATTTGTACTTCTTCATTTTCCATTTCAACAAAATACAAGGCTTGCTTTGGTTTTGCAGTGTAACTAAAAGTCAAATGATTTTGTCCTTTTTTAAAAGGGAAAACCAATTTTAGTTCTTTGCTAGTATTGATGAACATGATTTCGTTTTCATCGATTTTCACCTTTGAAAATTCCATATTTTTAGCGTCAAGCGAAATGGTATCAGTGTCTTGCAAAACTTCAAATTGGAAATCGACAGTTCCAGAAATCATTTTATCTTTCGGATTTAATGACAATTGTCCAGAAACAGATTTGAAATCAACGTATTTAGTTTGCTGTGCAAATAGAAAACTGGTGAAGAATAGAAAAATGTATTTCATTAAAAACAAATTTGAAAGGCGAAATCCCAAAGTTACAAAGGTTTCCTTTACAAATAGAATGAAATTTGTAAGTTTACAATATAAAACTGCCAAATCGTGTCTACACCTCAAAAAGCCTTATTTAACTGGAGCAGCGGAAAAGATTCTGCTCTTGCTTTATATAAAACGCTACAAAATAAAGATTTTCAAATCGAATGTCTACTTACAAGTGTGAATCAGCAATTTCAGCGCATTTCGATGCACGGAATTCGTGTTGAATTACTGCAGGAACAAGCTGAAAGCATCGGAATTCCGTTAAAAATTCTTGAAGTTCCAGAAATGCCAACAATGGAAGTCTACGAAAAAGTAATGACTGAAACTTTAACCGAACTAAAACAAAACGGCATAACTCATTCTATTTTTGGAGATATTTTTCTGGAAGATTTGCGTTTATATCGTGAAAATCAATTGGCTAAAATTGGATTTACAGGAGTTTTTCCGATTTGGAAAATTCCAACGCAAGATTTAATTCAAGAATTTATTTCGTTAGGTTTTAAAACAATTGTGGTTTGTGTAAATGAAAAATATTTAGATAAAAGTTTTGTTGGAAGAGTTATTGATCAAGATTTTATAAATGATTTACCTGAAAACGTAGATGTTTGTGGTGAAAATGGTGAATTTCATACTTTTACTTTCGATGGACCAATATTTTCCAAACCAATTGATTTTGAAATTGGCGAAATTGTTTACCGAAAATATGAAAAACCAGAAAAGAAAGATTCGTCTAACACAGCCTGCGATACCAATGATGAAACCGCTTTTGATTTTGGATTTTGGTATTGTGATTTAATTAAAAAATAAATGAAGTTTTTTTATAAATTTATTATTCTAGTTCTCGTTTCATTCGCCTTGCAAAGCTGTTTGGTAAATCGATGCAAAAGGCCTCAAATTACGGGTTATATTTATGATGCAGAAACGAAACAACCTATTGAAAATTGTACAGTTGGCGAGACTTTAAGTCAGTCAAATGGGTATTTTTCTTTAGATGAAAAAAGATATCGCCAATTTACTTTTTTTGCTTTTGAAGCACCAACTTTATCCGTTAATGAAGCAATTAAAAAAGAAGGTTACGAATCTCAAAACATACAATTTATGCAGCCTTTTGGTGGTGGAATGAAAAAAGGAGCTTTTCATAATGCTGACACAATTTACATCAAGAAAAATATTTTAAAAACAAATTGATATGGCTTTAAAAGAAAATGATGAAGTAAAAAAAGTAGTATTCTTTTTAAAAGAAATTGGTATTGAAATTATTGAAAAAGAACTTGAAGAAACCTTTTTGCCAGGCTTAGAATTAGGTCCTGATTGCATATATATCGATTATGATAAATTGCTTTATCCTGGTGATATTTTACATGAAGCGGGACATCTTGCAGTAACTATTGCTTCAGAAAGAAAATTGGTCGGCACAGCAGAAATTTCAAAAGACTGGCCAACTCAAGGTGACGAAAATGCAGCTATTTTATGGTCTTACGCGGCGTTGCATCATTTACAGCTTCCTGCCGATTTTGTATTCCATCCAAATGGATATAAAAATGATTCTGAATGGTTTATTTCAAACTTTGAATCCGGACAATATATCGGACTACCTCTTTTGGAATGGATGGGTTTGTGTCTTGGAAATGAAAAAGCCGAAAAAGAAAACAAACTTCCTTTTCCGGCTATGCAAAAATGGCTTCGAGATTAACTCTTAGGTAGATTCGTCAACCCAAGTTTTCAAGAACCATTTATTATCTTTTAGTTCAAAAATATAATCTGTATAAATTCCATTATCAAGTCCGCGCTGTTGAAGAGTGGCTGTGTTTTTCTTTACTGATATTGTTCTTTTCAAATACTTTTCATCCGCTTTATTATTCAAATTAAGGGCTTTATACTTTTCTTTTGTCATAGTATAATCCGTTAATTCTAAATCATCATTGTTCATTTTGTATTTTAAAGGAAAAACAACTCTGGTGATTTGAAATTTTTTATCTTCATTGAATTTCTTAAAAAAGACATTAAAATCTTCTGGTGCTGTTTTTGTATTCTGAGCATAAATTGTAGAACTTAAACTCATGGCAAAAACAAAAACTATAAAAAAATACTTTTTCATTATTCTTCATACATTTTAAGCAAGTTCGTCACTGTATTCCAGTTTCGAATTGTTGCGGTTACATTTAATTTTTTCTCGATATATTTTTGATCAAATCGTGTTTTTCCAGCGCCAACGGCATATTTAATGAAAATTCTGTTTTCATCAATACTTGCTTCATCTGGTTTAAACTGACTAATTTTCAAATCATTAATACTTTCTTTTTTTAAATCCATTGAAACGAAAGCAACGTAAAGCTTTTTCGTATCAACATCTTTCTCTTTTAAGAACTGATTATTATCAAAACAAGATTGCAAATTTTCTTTGGTAATCATGACAACAGGAACTTCGTGTCCGAAAACTTTAAAAATTTCCTGTTTGATCATAAACCCAACTTTTGAAGCTTCTTCTTCGCTGTCAACAAAGACATTTCCAGATTGCAGATACGTTCGAACATTCTGAAAACCGAGATTCTCAAGCATTGCTTTCAAAGCTTCCATTTTCATCATATTATGCCCAGAAACATTGATTCCGCGTAAAAGCGCTAAATGTGTTTTCATTATTTTTTAATTTAAATTCAAAGATAAAAAAAACTATTCATCATCTTCTTCGCTAATTTCAATATCAAACTTTACTAAGAAATCATTGAACTCTTGCTTGTATTTTCTTTGTGCTTGGGCTACAATTTCGTCTGCTTCTTCGTTAGATTCTATTGCATCAAGGTTAAATTCTTCCTTAACCCAATCATGAAATTCTTGCAAGTTTTCACTTTCTTCATAATATTCCTCGTCTTTATAGAAATAAGCTTTATCAAAATCAACTGATATTTCTGTGTTTAAAGTCAGAAGCTGAATCAATTTTTGAGTGTTTTCTGCCACAATATGAATTCCGCCTTCGTCACCAAAAACTACAATTGGGCAATTATTCAAATCTTTATCGATAAGCCAATACGCATACGAACTTCCTGAGCCGTTCGCTCCTGCAAATTCGATAAAACTGTTATAAAATTCTTCTTCCTCAGACCATGTTTTTATTCCTGTTTTATCATCTGTAATCGTAAGTCCAAAGCATTCAGAATAAGATTCTGCTCCATATTCCTGCTCAAATTCATGTAATTTCACTAAATCAGCAGGCACGTTATAATCACCAAATTGAACTGCAAATTCCTCCAATGAAAAACTACTGTCATAATCTGCATATTCTGTTTCATCATCCTCTTCATCGTCTTCTTCAACAACTTCAGCAGTCAACATTTCGAAAGTTTCTATCGCAGCATTTTTTACGCAGAAAAGCTCAATTCCAGGAGCATTTTCATCATTCATCCATTGATATTTTGGATCTCCATCTTCATTCAAATATTCTAAAATAAGTAGAATATCTTCATCTTCATGACACCATAAAGCGCGCATTCTAATGCTAAAACCATTCGAAATTTCCTGAGAAATCTGACTGTATTTCTTTCCTTCGTAATCAAAAGGAATAAACAAATAAGTTGTTCCAGAAATGTGTCTAACGATTTTTCCGTTCTCTTTTAATTCCTCATTTTCAGAGAGAACTTCAACCATATTGATAAACTGATTACGAAAATCGGCATAAGAATATTTCTCTTTTTTGTCGTAATCTAAGATTGAAAGTCCGTCTTTAAAAACATCTAAATAATTGTTGCCTAATATTTCACTTCCATAACTTGAAAATTCTATAAAAGCATCATCTACAATATCAGACAATTTATGTGTTGAAGGCAGATAATTTTCTACAGTAATAACGGATCCATCGGTATCTTGAACATTGCTGCAAATCAAAACATCGGGTCTGCCGCTACTAATAATCGCTTGAACATCTGTAAAACGCTCAAAATGAAGCAGCATGTCATCAGCATAAATCAACCATGCTGTAAGATCGCCTTTTACAAAAAGTTCTCCGTGATTGTATTCACCGACTAATGAATCGCATTGCAAGCCTCCGCCTAAATAATGCACGCTTCCGAACAAATTAATATTAACTGTTGTAGTTTTTCCTAAAACAATTAAGGCAGGAGAATTATCGGTATCGTAAGAACTGATAAGTTTAGCAACAGTTAGATTTCCTTTAAAAATAAATCCTAAAATGAAAATATCGGAATGTTCTTCGGTACTGAAATCCATTTCAAACGAATCCATTTCTACATCTTCTTCGGCTAATAGAAATATCGGATTTTCTTCGTAATCGGGAAAACGCCAAGTGTCTTCAAAAACATTATAAATTTTATTATTGTTGAAATCGGTAAGATCGCCAATAATCGTGTGCGCTTCGTGTCGGTTAATTACTTTGAATGTAATACCAGAAAACACCATAGTTTCAAAAGGAACTTTTTCTTCTTTAATCATAATTTGAGGCTTATAATTTAAATGTTTTAACAAATCTAGCAATTATCTTTTTTTATTAAAATTTTACTGACGATAAAAATAAAAAAACTCCGTCAGAAACGGAGCTCAAGAAAAAAATTAGTAAGCATTCAAAATTTATCTCTTTTTTCATAAACAAGCATTGGACCGTCACATATGGACCAAGTTCCATACAAATTTCCCATGCTATTAAGGATATATAAATTTTCTTTTACATTTGAAAAACAAGATGCAACTATATCGCTTTCAGCAGTATAATTTAATTCAAATTGTATTTGGTCAGTCGTTTTTATTACGGAATAAGTTCCTGAAATAGTTGTAGTTTTATTGTCTTTCTTTCTCGTTTTAGAAAATGTATTATTAGAATTAAATGTATAAGATTCCTCCCATTCTAATATATCTATAGAATTTGCAGCAGGATTATTACTGCCCATTCTTTTTAAGGCCCATTTTCCAACGTAACTTTCAGATGGTTTGTCATCGTTATCAGAACAGGAAACAAGAGAAAGAAGCGTTAAAATTAAAAGTCCAATTTTTTTCATTTTTAAAGTTTTTGATGGTTAACTATTAATAAGACTTTACTTTCTTTAAACGGTTGCGTCAAAATTCTTCGACTTAACGATAAGTTAATATTCAGAGACTTGAAAACTACAATTCATTTTCAAAATTCCCAATTAAAATCTATCTTCGCTTTTCTAAAGAAAAAGAAGCAAGAAGAAAGATAATGAGATTGTAATTGGTCTTTTTTCTTGCTTCTTTCTTCTCAAAAAATCTAAATCTTCGAATGTCAAACAATCTCCTAGAAACTCCAATTGAATACTTAAAAGGTGTTGGTCCGAGTCGTGGCCAGTTGCTTCGTAAGGAATTGGGCATTCATAAATATGGAGATTTAGTCAATCTTTTTCCGAATCGATATATTGACAGAACGCGTTATTACAAGATTAATGAATTGCAGAATACAGGTTCTGAAGTTCAGATTATTGGGAAAATAATTCACATAAAAACGGTTGAATTTGCTAAAAACAAAAAGCGTCTCGTAGCCACTTTTGTTGATGATACAGGGCAAATTGACTTAAACTGGTTTCAAGGTTACAAATGGATTCGCGAGAGTTTAAAACTGAATGAAACAATAGTGATTTTTGGAAAATGTTCTCTTTATGGAAGCCAATTCAGTATGGCGCATCCGGAAATTGAATTGTTAAGCGAACACGAAAGAAGCTTACGCTCAGCTATGCAACCTGTTTATCCTTCAACGGAAGCTTTAGCGAATAAAGGAATTTCGAACCGTACGATTAATAAATTGATGGAACAGCTTTTTCTGGAAACACAAGCTTTGTTCACAGAAACTTTTCCTCCTTTTTTAATTGAAGAATTAAAACTGATTTCGAAAAGAGCAGCGTTATTCAATATTCATTTTCCGAAAAGTGCTGAGATTTTAGCGAAAGCGCAATTCAGACTGAAATTTGAAGAATTGTTCTTTATTCAGTTGCAATTAATTACAAAGAATCTCATTCGAAAACATAAAATAAAAGGACATCCATTTGATAAAGTCGGCGAACTTTTTAATGAATTCTATAAAAATCATTTGCCTTTTGATTTAACGAATGCTCAAAAAAGAGTAATCAAAGAAATCCGAACGGATATGGGAAGCAACGCTCAAATGAACCGTTTGCTTCAAGGTGATGTGGGTTCGGGAAAAACGATTGTTGCTTTTATGAGCATGCTTTTGGCAATTGATAATGATTTTCAGGCTTGCTTGATGGCGCCAACAGAAATTTTGGCGAATCAGCATTTTCTTGGTTTATCCGAATTTGCTAAAACGCTAAATATCAATATTCGAATTTTAACAGGTTCTACTAAAACTTCTGAAAGAAAAATTATTCACGAAGAGCTAGAAAGCGGCGAACTTAAAATTTTGATTGGAACTCACGCTTTGTTAGAAGATAAAGTAAAATTCAAGAATTTAGGCCTTTCTGTAATTGATGAACAGCATCGTTTTGGTGTGGAGCAAAGATCAAAATTGTGGAAGAAAAATGATATTCCGCCACACGTTTTGGTCATGACCGCTACTCCTATTCCGAGAACTTTAGCCATGAGTTTATATGGTGATTTAGATATTTCGGTTATTGACGAATTGCCTCCAGGAAGAAAACCGATTCAGACTGTGCATCGTTATGACACCAATCGTTTGAAAGTTTGGAAGTTTCTTCGTGATGAAATTGCAAAAGGAAGACAGATTTATATTGTGTATCCGCTTATTAAGGAATCTGAAAAAATGGATTATAAGGATTTAATGGACGGTTACGAAAGTATTTCTCGTGATTTTCCACTTCCTCAATATGCTATTTCTATTCTTCATGGAAAAATGAAACCAGCAGATAAAGATTCTGAAATGAAACGTTTCTCTGAAGGAAAAACCAATATTATGGTCGCTACAACTGTAATTGAGGTTGGTGTAAACGTGCCAAATGCCAGTGTGATGATTATTGAAAGTGCTGAAAGATTTGGGCTTTCGCAATTGCATCAGCTGCGCGGACGTGTTGGTCGTGGTGCCGAACAAAGTTATTGCATCTTAATGACGGGACATAAATTGAGTTCTGACAGTAAAACCAGAATGGAAACTATGGTTCAAACCAACGATGGTTTTGAAATTGCCGAAGTCGACTTAAAACTTCGCGGTCCTGGTGATTTAATGGGAACGCAACAAAGTGGTGTATTGAATCTGCAAATTGCTGATATTGTAAAAGATAGAGAGATTCTTTCTTTGGCTCGTAATTATGCCATGAAAATCTTAAAAGAAGATTCTGCGCTTCAAAAGCCTGAAAATGCTATTCTTAGAGCGATTTTCATCGAAATGACCAAGAAGAAGAATATTTGGAATTATATTAGTTAAGGCGCTAAGGTTCTGAGAGGCAAAGGTTCAAAGGTTTTCCTAACGGAACTTGAAACCTGAAACTTGAAACAAAAAAACATATACTCCATTGCATTCCATTGTATTCATTTGATTTAGTTTTGATGGGGGCTCAAATTTAAAATTGAATGTTTTATTAGATACAATGAAGTATATTATTAGTTATTATTTTTTTGGCTCATTTTTCTTTTCAAAAAGTCCGCCAAATAAGCCTTTACTTACTTTATTTTTATCATCCTTTCCGGTCGCAATCATGTAATCGATATACTCCATGTATGTTTTTTTTCTTTCTTCTAAAAAGCCAACTAGATATTCTTCAGAAGCGTGCATGCCACTTGTTTCTTCAATCTGTAAAAGCTTTTTGTACAAAGGCTCAATAAATTTCACAATAATATCATTTGGAACCGATTTTCGAGTGCAAAAGAAACCTACAATCTCACCATCTGTATCTGCAACGATTTTAAAATCGGTTACAACCCAGTAATAACGCCCCGTTTTTGCCATGTTTTTTATGATGACATGAATGTTTTCGCTGGATTTTATACTGTCCCACAAGAATTTAAAAATCACTTTTGGCATATCTGGATGGCGCACTATATTATGAGGCTGTCCGACAAGCTCAAATTCATCATAACCAGAAACATCTATAAAGTCTTCGTTCGCATATAAAATGGTTCCTTTTTTATCAGTTTTACTAAGCAATACTTTATTCTTATTCCAGTCTACTTCTCTATCAGAAGGTGTTGGACGGTGCAATTTCGCATCCATAAATTTTACATTTAAATTAATTTTAAAAAATTAATATTTTTTGGAAGTTGGCTCCGATTTCTCGGAAAAAATCTAACTCCTAGTATTTGTTGATTTTACATGAATATCATTAACCAAATCGTCAATTTTCTTCGCGCTCTCTCTCATCATTTCAAGATAAGTAAGCAATTTATCGTTGTCTGTATGCCCTTTTGAAACATCAATCAATTTTAAAACCGAATTTACTGGCAGTTTTAAATCTAAAGTTGTTCTATGAATAAAATCATTGTAGTCTTTTGTAGCCGACATTGAACTGTATTTTGCCGAAGCCAATTTCATGTTTTCTAATTCATATTCGTCTGAAATTTTAGAAATATGATTTTCGCTATGTTCTTTAAAGTAATACGCCCAGTAACCATTCATTAAAAATACAACAGCAGCCAAAACGGTATGGATGATTAAAGTTTCCATGTCAAAATTTACCTGTGAAAAATAAACCTGAAGTCCGTTGGCGTCATTATAGATAAAGTTTTGAAGATAAGCCAAACCAGCATGGTGCAATACAACTAATAAAGTTAGCGGAATTTGAAGTTTCCAATTCTGATAAATAATTAAAATCGTACTGGCGATGAATACCGTAAAATGCATTTCAAACATTCCATGCATTTGATAAATGTACTGTGCCATAAAAATAGCCAGAACGACTGATAAAACGTATTGGTAAAATTTAGAGTTTTTCATGAAAAATTTAGCCGAATAATAAGCCAAAAGATTCAATGTCCCGACACCAACACCAATTTCGAAAGTATCATATTTAAAAGAAAGTCCGATACCAAGCAGAAAATATACTGCAAGTACATAATTAATAATAGTATCTGATTTTTGTGTCATTGTAGACATAAAACTGTGCAGATAATCTTGTTCGTTTAAGCTAGCTTTTGCTTTCATAGGTTATTAGATTTAGGTTTTTGGAAATAGTTATTTAGTACATTTTGGTAATGAACATCCGTAGGCTTTAAGGGCTAAAGCGTTGAAAGCAGGATTTTCTTTTTGGCTAAGAAGAGAATCAATCGCCATTTGAGCATAATTGCTTTCGGCATCTGTACAATATCTGGTTTTATTGTAATTGCCTCTGTAATACAAATTATGCGACTGATCTAACAAAACAGCCTGAGGAGTTGAGAAAACGCCACATTTTTTAGCAATTGCTTCGTCAAAATAAACAGGGATTTTGGCGTCAAATTTTTGCTGTATTTCATCAATAGTAAAATTTTTCTGTTTGTTTAAGACAACAATTTTAAAATTGATTTGATCTCCATATTTTTTAATCAAACCACTAACGTGCGGCACATTGAATCGCGAACAAGGACATTCGGGATTAAAAAAATGGATAAAAATAGGTTTGTTATCAAATGCGCAGCATGGACCAAGTTCTATCTTAGATCCCATTGCAATCGCGTGGTAATTTTTTGGAATTGGAGTTGGAAGACTGTATTTAAATTCATTCTGCCAAAACAAATAGCCAATTGCCGCAAGCAAAAGTGTAAACCATAAACTCAGAAGTAATTTTTTCTTCATATATCATTTTTTTATTATTATTTAAACACCAAAAGAATAAACACTTGTTAATACTATTTCTCGCTCACTTTAGTAAAAACTCCAAAAAAACAACTTCTATTTACACATTTTAACATTAACACTAAACAATTATTATAGTGTTCAGCTAAAATCTTATCATTTTGTTTAACATACCAATGTTACAAATAAAATCGATAAAGTGCAAAAAAAATCAGACAAATTGAAGAAATTTTCTTTCAACCTAGAAAAAGCAAGCCTTTTACGAGTCTTAGAACTTACTTTGAGACTTAAACAATTAATTTTCTTTAAAAAAAATTAATGTTCAATTAAACCTTTTTGCACGCTTTAAGTCTAAATGCAAACCTTTGTACATACAAATGTTAAATAAACGCTAACAGCTTTCGATTTCGCACCAAAAAGTTAAATTTGTAAGCTTACTAAAAACACAAACCTAAAATCTATATTCACCTCATTTTTATGAAACTAAAACACCTCATTTACACCCTTTTAATCGTTGGAATTGGTGGCTTTGTCACCTACAGAATTATTTCAAACAAGGGAAAAAACGATGATTCTAAAAAGTTCAATGACAAAAAATCTCCAACAACTGTTAATGGAATCGTAATAAAAACTGCCACTTTTGACAATAATTTAGCATTATCAGGATCTATTGAAGCAAATGAACAAGTAGAAATTCATAGTGAGGTTTCTGGAATTGTGGAAGGAATATTTTTTAATGAAGGCAGCAATGTAACAAAGGGACAAGTGCTTCTTAAAGTAAATGATATTGAACTAAAAGCGCAATTGCAACAAGCTCAAACGAGAGAAGGTTTGGCTGCTGAAAACGAAAGAAGAGCAAAATTACTATTGCAAAAAGAAGCAATCAGCCAAGAAGAAGCCGATGTTGCCAAAGCCGATCACGCTTCTGCACAAGCACAAACACAATTAATAAGAGCGCAAATCTCTAAAACTTCTGTTAGAGCACCTTTTTCAGGAAAAATCGGTTTACGTTCGATTTCTCCAGGAACTTATATCACGCCAACTGTTTTAGTAGCAAAATTGGTTAATACAAGTAAATTAAAAATCACTTTTTCTATCCCAGAAAAATATGCTGCAGAAGTAAAATCTGGATCTGTAATCGATTTTAAAGTTTCTGGTTCAGACAAAACTTATAATGCGAAAATTTATGCAATCGAACCAGAAGTTGCCGTTGCAACGCGTACGCTTCAAATTCGCGCGCTTGCAGATAATGTTGACGGAAAACTTTTCCCTGGAACTTTTGCAGATATCAAATTGCCTTTAAATATTATTAAAGATGCTATTGTAGTTCCTTCTCAAGCTATTGTGCCAATTCAGGATGGTAAAAAAGTATATGTTGCTAATAATGGCCAAGCAAAAGAAGTAATGGTTGATGCAACAACAAGAACAGATTCTTCGATTTTAATTTTAGCTGGATTAAAACCTGGAGATACTTTAATTACAAGCGGCGTTATGTCTTTAAAAGACGAAGCTCCGATTAAAGTTAAAGTTCAAAAATAATATTTAAGTTATGAGTTTTGAATTATAAATTATGAGTAAAAAATTACACTTAATATCTAAACTCTAAAATCTAAAATCTCACATGAGTTTATCAACTACAAGTATAAAAAGACCTGTTTTAACTATAGTACTGAATCTATTAATTATTTTATTCGGTTTTATTGGTTATACTTTTTTGGGTGTTAGGGAGTTCCCTTCTATTGACCCTGCGCAGGTTTCTATTCGTACCAATTATACGGGTGCAAATGCCGACATTATTGAATCGCAAATCACCGAACCTCTTGAAAAAGCAGTAAATGCAATTGACGGAATTAGAAATATTACTTCTTCTAGTAACCAAGGAAGCAGTAACATTACTATAGAGTTTAATCTGGATAAAGATCTTGAAGAAGCGGCAAATGACGTTCGTGATAAAGTTTCTCAAGCTATTCGAAATCTTCCGCAAGATATTGATGCGCCGCCAGTTGTTTCTAAAGCAGATGCAGACAGTGACGCTATTATTTCGATGACGGTTCAAAGTGATTCCAGAAATTCTTTAGAATTAAGTGATTACGCAGAAAATGTTATTTCTCAACGTTTAGAAACTATCCCAGGAGTGAGTGGTGTTCAAATTTGGGGACAAAAACGTTACGCAATGCGTTTATGGATCGACCCTGTAAAACTGACTGCTTATGGCTGTACAGTATCTGATGTTCGTACTGCGTTAAATGCACAGAATGTTGAGTTACCATCAGGAAAATTGACTGGTAACAATACCGAGCTTACAGTAAAAACTATCGGAAATCTTTCTAAAGCAGAAGAATTCAACAATATTATCATTCGAACAGACGGAGATAAAATCGTTCGTTTAAGCGATATTGGAGGCGCAGAATTAGGTCCGGAAAATATTGAAACAAAATTAAGCCAATCTGGTTTACCGATGATCGGTTTAGCTATTGTTCCAATGCCCGGAGCAAACTATTTAGATATTTCTAAAGAATTTTACAAAAAATACGAAGCCTTAAAAAAGGATCTTCCAAAAGATATCAAATTAAATATTGCGCTCGACAATACAATTTTCGTAAAGAAATCAGTATTAGAAGTTGCAGAAACATTAGGAATTTCGGTAATTCTGGTAATCATTATTATCTATCTTTTCTTTAGAGACTGGGCGATTGCTTTCAGACCTTTAATTGATATTCCGGTTTCGTTGATTGCTACATTCTTCATTATGTGGCTATTCGGATTCTCAATCAACGTATTAACTTTATTGGCAATTGTACTGGCAACGGGACTTGTGGTAGATGATGGTATTGTTGTAACCGAAAATATTTTCAAAAAAGTAGAAGAAGGAATGTCGCCAATTGAAGCCGCTATTAAAGGTTCTAATGAGATTTTCTATGCCGTAATTTCGATTTCGGTAACATTAGCAGCGGTATTTTTACCTGTAATTTTCCTTGAAGGTTTCGTTGGACGATTGTTTAGGGAATTTGGAGTTGTAATTGGTGCTGCGGTATTAATTTCTGCTTTTGTTTCTCTGACTTTGACACCAATGTTGAACGCTTATTTAATGAAAGGCGGAGAACAGAAAAAATCAAAATTCTATATTAAAACAGAACCATTTTTTGAAAAAATGAACAGCAGTTATGCTGAAGCGCTTTCAAAATTTATGGAAAGAAAATGGATCAGCTTCCCTATTCTTTTTGCTTGTTTCGGATTGATTTATTTATTCTTTACTATTCTTCCAAAAGAAACAGCACCTTACGATGACAGAAGTTCTGTAACTATGCGTATGACAACTCCAGAAGGATCTTCATACGAATATACAGACCGTTTTATGCAGGAAATTTCACAATTGGTTGATGATTCTATTCCTGAGAAAAAAGTAAGTTTAGTTATTACAGCGCCAGGTTTTGGAGCTTCGGCAACAAACACAGGATTTATCAGACTTTCATTAAAAGAACCAGACGAAAGAACGGTGTCTCAAAAAGATATTGCTGATAAATTGACAAAATGGACGAAAAAATATCCAGATGCTAAAACTGCTGTAATTCAACAACCTACAATTGCTGTAAACAGACGTGGAGGTTTACCGATTCAATATATTATTCAGGCTCCTAATTTTGATAAATTGAGAGAAAAAATTCCTGTATTTATGAATGAGGTGAATAAAAGTGATGTGTTTTCTACGACAGACGTAAACTTGAAATTCAATAAACCCGAAATCAACGTTACAATTGATCGTGAAAAAGCAGAAAGTTTAGGAATTTCAATTATAGATATCGCGCAAACTTTACAGCTTTCTTTGAGCGGACAGCGTTTTGGATATTTCATTAGAAACGGAAAACAATATCAAGTAATTGGACAATTTGACCAAAAAGACAGATCTAAACCTCTGGATTTAACTTCTATGTTTGTAAAAAACAGAAACGGCCAATTGATTCAAATGGATAACGTTGTGAAGGTTTACGAGCAAAGTAATCCGCCGCAATTGTTTCATAACAACCGTTATATGTCTGCAACTGTTTCTGCTGGTTTAGCACCAGGAAAAAGTATCAGCGATGGTATTCAAGAAATGGACAGAATTAAAGCGAAAGTTTTGGACGAAAGTTTTACAACCGATTTAAGTGGAGAATCACGAGATTTCGTAGAAAGTAGCTCGAATACTTCTTTCGCCTTCGGATTGGCTTTATTACTAATTTTCTTGATTTTAGCAGCTCAATTTGAAAGTTTTATAGATCCGTTTATTATCATTTTAACGGTTCCAATGGCGGTTGCTGGAGCCTTATTCTCATTATGGCTATTCAATCAGACATGGAATATTTTCAGTCAAATTGGTACGGTAATGTTGATTGGTCTGGTTACCAAGAATGGTATTTTGATTGTAGAATTTGCCAATCAGTTACGAGAACAAGGCAAACCAAAAATGGAAGCTATTTTAGAAGCTTCGGAAGCACGTTTACGTCCAATTTTAATGACGAGTTTGGCTATTGCATTAGGAGCGCTTCCAATTGCAATGTCACTTGGAGCTGCGTCTACGAGTAGAATTGGTATGGGAGTTGTAATTGTGGGTGGAACTATATTCTCATTGGCTTTAACGCTTTTTGTAATTCCTGCCATTTATTTTATGTGGTCTAAGGCTAGAAAACACTATCCTGAATTTGATCATATTGACGAATACGAAAGAGACAGCATTAAATAGAAACCAAAAACCAGATTTTTGGTTAAAGAAAACGAATATGAATATCAAAAAAATATACTGCACAGCAATTATCCTGTTCCTTTGCATTTTTCAATCAAAGGCGCAGGAAGTTCTTACTATTGAACAGGCTATGACTATAGCTTTGGAGAATAATTTTGAAATTAAAATTGCTAAAAATAATTCCAAAATAACCGAAACAAACGTTACGATTGGAAACGCAGGAATGCTGCCAACAGCAACCGCAAATATTACAGACAACAATAATATTACAAACTCTACTCAAGTTCGACAAGATGGCACTTCAACATCATTAGACAATGCTAAAAACAACAGCTTGACTTATGGAGTGAGCATTGGATGGACTGTTTTTGACGGAATGAAAATGTTTGCTAAACTTGATCAGTTGAAAGAGCTTCAAAAATTGGGTGATTCAGAACTTAAAAGAACTATTTTAGTTAAAATTGCTCAAGTAAATTCAGCTTATTATGATTTAGTGCAAATGCAGCAGCAATTATCTGCATTGGATACTACGATCGTAATTTCGAATCAAAGATTAACTTTAGCTAAAAATCGTTTCAGCATTGGTAAAGCTTCAAAATTAGAAGTTTTAAACGCTCAAGTTGATTTAAACTCAGATCAAGTGGCTATGTTGAGACAAAAGGAAGCATATGCAAATGGTAAAATTTTATTGAATCAGCATCTAGCGCGTGATCCAAAAATTGATTTTAAAGTTACTGACAAAGTTACGGTAGACAATAAATTGATTTTGGCTGATTTAATGGAATTGGCTCAAAAACAAAACCCTGGATTAGAAACTCAAATCATCAACAAACGTATTGCCGAATTACAGCTAAAACAAGTAAAAGGAGACCGTTATCCTACTTTACGATTAACGACAGGATATAACTTTTCTGAAAGTCAGTCTAGTTTAGGATTTACGAGTGAGACTTCAAATAGAGGTTTGAACTACGGATTTAATGCTTCAATGAATATTTTTGACGGTTTCAATCAGCATCGTAATGAGAAGGTTGCGAAATTACAGATTGAAAATTCACAACTTGCAATAGAACAGCAAAACACAACTTTAAACACACAGTTGAGCACTGCTTTTCAAACGTATTTAACTAATTTAGAATTAATTGATCTGGAAGAAGACAACGAAGCTATTGCGAGACAAAATTTAGAAATCACGCTTGACAAATTTAAAATCGGAACCATTACAACACTTGATTTTAGAACAGCTCAGCTGAATTATGTCAACGCAAAAGTACGTTACAGCAATGCACAATACGAGGCAAAATTATCTGAAATTGTCTTAAAAGAATTAGCTGGGAATATCAATTTTTAAGTAAATTTGTTTCAAAACATACTTAAATGATTTCGTACAACACCAAAGATTGGTTTACTTTTATTTTTCATTTTCATAAGTCAGATACAGTACGAAAACTGTTTACGATTATGATTGCAATTGGAATTTATGCTACAGCCGTCTGTTATGTTGAACTTCATTATTTTAAAGTAACCAAAAACGATTACATTCACAACATTCCGATGATGCACGGAATGCTTGGTTTTGTAATCTCTCTTTTGCTTGTTTTTAGAACCAATACAGCTTATGATAGATGGTGGGAAGGCCGTAAACTTTGGGGCGGACTTGTAAACAACAGCCGTAATTTGGCTATCAAGCTTTCTGCAATTTTAAAAGACGAAAATGACAGAAAGTTTTTTAGAAAATACATTCCCATGTATGCAGATATTCTTCACCAACACTTGAAAGATGAAGATACGGGCAAAATGCTGTTTGAAGATGTTGAAATTGATCAACACAAACACAAGCCAAATCAATTAAAAAGAATTATGTATCATAAAATCAATGATTTGTATGATGATAAAAAAATATCTGGAGAGCAGCTAATTACGTTAAATGACGAATTAGTTGCTTTTACAGACATTTGCGGAGCGTGCGAACGCATTAAAAACACTCCTATTCCCTACTCTTACAGCGCTTTCATAAAGAAATTCATCTTCTTTTACACGATGACGCTTCCGTTTGGATATTCTATTAGTTTAGGGTATCTAGTTGCACCTGTTGTGGTTTTTATATTTTATGTTTTGGCAAGTTTAGAGCTTATTGCCGAAGAAATTGAAGATCCGTTCGGGAATGATGAAAATGATCTTCCAACAAAGAAAATTTCGGAAAACATTAAAAAACACATTGAAGAACTGATTTAATTAAACGTTAAATCTGCAGTTTATATTCTTATTTTCATTAAATTTAAAGTCTTCACCAAAAATTAAATTTAATGAACAATCAACGATTTTTAGTCAATCCGCTTCAATTATCGCAAGAGAAATCATTAAAAACTCTTGTAGAAAACAGAACTATTTACAATTTGAATCATTGTGAATTAAATCTATT
Source organism: Flavobacterium sp. HJSW_4 (assembly GCF_042436695.1). Lineage (NCBI taxonomy): Bacteria > Pseudomonadati > Bacteroidota > Flavobacteriia > Flavobacteriales > Flavobacteriaceae > Flavobacterium > Flavobacterium sp. HJSW_4. Next base: position 92,760 of record NZ_JBHNPP010000003.1, on the reverse strand, counting down.
TGAAACCTACGAATCGACCCAAAAAGTTCCTTTAAAATTTAATGATTTGGTTGTCACCAGCATGCTTCGCGGCAAAAAAATCATGCATCTTTTTGATGATCCTGAATTTGTATATCTTCCGGGCGAAACTGTGATTGTGCCTTCTAATGTGGAAATGAAAATTGATTTTCCTGAAGCTTCAAAAAACAATCCGACGCAATGTTTGGCTCTAGCTATTGATCAAGATAAAATTGCTGAAATTTTAAATTTCTTAAACGAGCAATATCCAAAAGACGGAAATAACATGTATTGGCAGTTAAACTACCAGAATTATTTCTTTTATAACAATGTCGAAATGGCGGCTACAATCAATAAACTCATCAAAGAATGTATGAGCACTTCGATTACCAAAGACATTTTTGCGGATTTAACTTTAAAAGAGTTATTGATTAGAATTATCCAAACTCAAACAGTAAAATCTTTGGATGAAGGAAAAGCTTTTGAAAATAACAATCCAATTAAAGAAGTTACAGAATACATCAAACAGAATTTGAAAGAAAATATGAGCTTAAAAACGTTGAGCGAAAAAGCATGCATGAGTACAACTTCTTTTTATCGTTTCTTTAAACGCGAACTCGGAATGAGTCCGATTGAATATATTTTGAATGAAAAAATAAAATGCGCTAAAAATCTATTGAGAAATCCAACGCTTCAAATCAACGAAGTTTGCTATTTGGCAGGTTTTGAAGATGCAAATTACTTCATTCGATTATTTAAAAAATACGAAGGCATTACTCCGAAACAATATCAATTGCTTTATATTAATTAAAGGTTCTAAGATGCTAAGATACTGAGTTTCTAAGTTTTTTTCTAAACTGAAAACTGAGACTGGGACTGAGACTAAAAAAACTACTCAATCCTTGTAACTGGTTCCAAATCCTTTTCTTCTTCGGGAGTAAAAACGCGGTATTCTATTTGGAAAGTTTTCTTTAAAGGAGTTTCCAAAGAAAAACCTCCAACTCCAAAGGCATCAATTACAGTTAAAGTAAAATGAGCATGTTTCCAATATTCAAATAAATCTTTGTCTACCCAAAACTCGGTGTCTTCAACGACTCCAATGCAAACATCGCCCGTACGCTGATAATAACCTCCTTTTTCAAAACATTGTGGCTGTGTACCTTCGCAGCATCCGCCCGCTTGATAAAACATCAAATCACCATGTTTTTCTTTTAGAATATTAATTAATTCTATTGCTTTTTCTGTGGCATCAATTCGTTTAATCATCATTTTTGTCTTTAAAATTCAAAAAGCAGCAAACTCAATTAAGAAATCTACTGCTTTATATAACTAACCAATTAAATCAAATAGCCTGGAAGAAGTTTGTTCAACGCCATTAGATTTTGTCTAATGCCCCATGCATGTCACAAACTTCCGATTTGTAAATTTTCCAGGATTTGAAAATTCATATTTAAAAGAATCCTAATTTCTTTTTGTCATAAGAAATCAGCATATTTTTAGTTTGGCGGTATTGGCTCAACATCATTTTGTGGTTTTCGCGACCAATTCCAGACTGTTTGTAACCTCCAAACGGAGCACCAGCAGGATAAGAATGATATTGATTAATCCAAACACGACCCGATTGAATCGCTCTTGGAACCTGATAAATTTCGTGTGCATCTCTTGTCCAAACTCCTGCTCCTAAACCGTACATCGTATCATTTGCAATTTCAATTGCTTCTTCTGTAGTTTTAAAAGTCGTAACCGCTAGAACTGGTCCAAAAATCTCTTCTTGAAAAATTCTCATTTTGTTATGACCTTTAAATAAAGTTGGCTTAATGTAATAACCGCCTTCTAATTCGCCACCCAAATTATTTTCATCACCTCCTGTCAATAATTCTGCACCTTCTTCTTTTCCTAAATTGATGTAAGACATGATTTTTTCTTTCTGAACAATCGAAGTCTGAGCACCAATCATAGTCGATTTATCCAACGGATTTCCAGCAATAATGGCTTCAGTTCTTTCAATTACTTTTTTGATAAACTTGTCGTAAATATCTTCGTGAATTAATAATCTGGAAGGACAAGTACAGATTTCACCTTGATTTAAAGCGAATAATACTGCGCCTTCAACTGCTTTATCAAAGAAATCATCATCGTGATCTGCAACAGATGGGAAGAAAATATTTGGCGATTTACCACCTAATTCTAATGTTACCGGAATAATATTTTCTGTTGCGTATTGCATTACCAAACGTCCTGTCGTTGTAGAACCTGTAAACGCAGCTTTCGATACTTTTTTATTGGTTACTAACGGACGACCTAATTCAGCACCAAAACCGTTTACGATATTTAAAACTCCTGGAGGAAGGATATCTCCAATTAATTCCATTAAAACCATAATCGAAATTGGTGTGCTTTCTGCTGGTTTCAAAACAATTGTGTTTCCTGCTGCAAGTGCTGGAGCGATTTTCCAAACTGCCATTAAAATCGGGAAATTCCACGGAATAATCTGTGCCACAACACCAAGAGGTTCGCTTAAAGCGATAGAAACTGTCTGAGAATCTAGTTCAGCAATAGAACTTTCTTCGGCACGAATCACGCCTGCAAAATATCTAAAATGATCAATTGCCAACGGAATATCAGCGGCAAGCGTTTCACGAATTGGTTTTCCGTTATCTACCGTTTCAACCGCCGCGATGTATTCTAGATTGTCTTCAATTCTTTGAGCAATTTTATTTAGTAAAATGCTTCTTTCGGTTACCGAAGTTTTTCCCCAGGTTTTAAAAGCTTCATAAGCCGTATCTACAGCCAATTCTAAATCTGCCTTTCCAGAATGCGCTGCTTTTGTAAATACTTTTCCATCAATTGGAGAAACAACATCAAAATATTCTCCTGCAATTGGCGCAACAAATTTTCCGCCAATATAGTTATCGTATTTTGCCTTAAATTCAGGTCTTTTTACTGAGGTGCTCATAATATTCTTTTTTTGATTTACTCCAAATTTAGTTTCATAAAAAGAAACAGAATAGCATTTTTCATTCATCTTGTAGCACAAAAATTACACATTCTATTTTTTTAACCTTTTACAATATGTATTTGTTAAAATACTGGCATATAAATTATTAAAAACTTAAAACAGAGCATTTTCCCTTCGACAACAAAACAACTTGAAAAAACCACCTAATTTTTTCCTACTCCAAAGCGCAATCCTTATATTTGTAACCTTATTCAAGAATTAAATAACTACAATGAAAATATCTTACAACTGGTTAAAACAATTTATTAAAACAGATTGGACATCTGAGCAGACTTCTGAATTGCTGACAGATTTAGGTTTAGAAGTAGAAGTTGTCGAAAAATACGAATCAATTAAAGGTGGTTTAGCAGGTGTTGTTGTTGGACATGTTCTAACTTGCGAAAAACATCCTGATGCTGATAGATTGAGAGTTACTACAGTTGATGTTGGTTTAGAAGCTCCTATTCAAATTGTTTGCGGTGCAGCAAACGTTGCGGCTGGACAAAAAGTGCCTGTTGCGACAATAGGAACCATTTTGTACGATAAAGAAGGTGCAGAATTTACCATTAAAAAAGGAAAAATTCGTGGGCAAGAAAGTCACGGAATGATCTGTGCTGAAGATGAATTAGGTTTAGGAACTAGCCATGACGGAATTATGGTTTTGGCTGAAGATTTAGTTCCTGGAACTCCTGCTTCTGAAGTTTTCCAAATTGCAAATGATGAAGTTTTCGAAATCGGATTAACGCCAAACCGTGCCGATGCAATGAGCCATTTTGGAACTGCTCGTGATTTAAGAGCGGGAATGTTACAACGCGGTGTAAACGTAGAATTGATTACACCTTCTGTAAGCAATTTTAGAGTAGACATGCGTACGCTTAAAATTGACGTAAATGTTGAAGATTCTCATTTAGCGCCAAGATATTGTGGTGTAACTATTTCTGGAATTTCTGTTCAAGAATCTCCAAGCTGGTTACAAGATCGTTTAAAAGCTATTGGATTAACTCCAAAAAATAATATTGTTGACGTTACTAATTATGTTTTACACGAATTAGGACAACCTTTACACGCTTTTGATGCTGCGAAAATCAACGGAAAAGTGATTGTGAAAACTGTTGAAGAAGGAACTAAATTTGTTACTCTTGACGACGTTGAAAGAACACTTCATAAAGAAGATTTAATGATTTGTGACGAAAAAGGTCCGCTTTGTATTGCAGGAGTTTTCGGAGGAAAAAAATCTGGAGTTTCTGAAGGAACTACTTCTATTTTCTTAGAAAGTGCTTATTTCGATCCAGTTAGCATTCGTAAAACAGCAAAAAGACACCAATTAAGCACAGATGCTTCTTTTAGATTTGAAAGAGGAATTGATCCAACAATTACAGAATATGCTTTAAAACGTGCAGCGCTTTTAATTCAAGAAGTTGCTGGTGGAAAAATCACTTCTGATGTTGTAGAAGTTTATCCTAAAAAAGTAGAAGATTTTTCTGTTTTATTGAATTTCAGTCATGTATCTAAAATTATTGGACAAGAAATTCCAAAAGATACGATCAAAAAGATCTTGGTTTCTTTAGATATTAAAGTAAACAGCGTTTCTGATACTGGTTTAGGTTTAACTATTCCTGCATATCGTGTTGACGTTCAGCGTGAAATTGACGTAATCGAAGAAATTTTAAGAGTTTATGGTTACAACAACATTAACTTCTCTAAGAAATTTAATGCTACCGTTTCAAATTCACCAAGAACAGAAGATTATAAAGTACAAAATGTAATTGCTTCTCAGTTGAATTCTCAAGGATTCCACGAAATGATGGCCAATTCATTGACAACTGCAGCTTACGCGAAATTATCAACTTCATTAAAAGAAGAACATAATGTTTCTATGCTGAATCCGTTGAGTAGCGATTTAGCAACACTTCGCCAGTCTTTATTGTTTTCTGGACTAGAAGCTGTTTCTTACAACATTAATAGAAAAAATTCAGATTTAAAATTATTTGAATTTGGAAAAACATATCACAAGTATTTAAACGGATACGAAGAGCACAAACACCTTTCTTTATTGATTTCTGGAAACAGAAACAAAGAAAGCTGGACAAATCCGCAAAAAACAACAGATTTTTTCTTGTTGAAAGGATATGTAAAAGCGATTTTATCTCGTTTAGGAATTGAAAAAATTGGTAATGCGCCAGTTCAATCTGATGTTTATTCTGAAGGAACTGCAATTACGTACAACAACGATATTTTAGTTGAAATGGGTGTTATTAAAAAGCCTATTTTAAAACATTTCGGTATTAAACAAGATGTTTATTACGCTGATTTTAACTGGGATTTGGTTTTAAAAATCATTACAGGAAAAATTAAGTATACAGAAATTCCTAAATATCCTGAAGTTCGTCGTGATTTAGCTTTATTAATTGATGAAAAAACGACTTACGAAAGTATTTTCAATCTGGCGAAACAGACAGAGAAAGCACTTTTAAAAGACATCAATTTGTTTGATGTTTATCAAGGAAATAAATTGCCAGAAGGAAAAAAATCATACGCTTTGAGTTTTACTATTCAAGATAATACTAAAACATTAACCGATGCTCAGATCGATAAAATCATGTCTAAATTACAGCAGACTTTCGAAACTGAACTTGGAGCAACCTTAAGATAATTTCTTTCTTAGTTTAAAATACAAAACCCGACGATAATCTCGTCGGGTTTTCTTTTTGTTTCAGATTTAAAGTTTCAGATTAACCGCAAAGAGCGTTTATTTCTACCCCCGCTTTGAAAAAACATACAACTTTGCGATTAAACAACATGAAACTTGAAACTTAAAACACAAAAAACATCAAGCATATTTGGCGTAAGCTCTAGCTAGTTTTTCATCATATTTATTGGTTTTGTACGCTGGTCCGTTGTATTTTAAAGCAAATGAAGCCCAATTTTTGTTTCGAAGAAGTCCTATCAAATTATTCTTTTCGAGAAACAATCCGAAAGCTTTGAGATGTTCGCCTTCGTTCTCATTCATTTTTTCCACATACTCGTCTATACTATTATAGCCAATAGATACTGCATTAAAGCCCATAATTTGAAAAAGTCCCCAAGAAGCGGCACAATTTGCCGCATCGGCTATTTTTTTATCCTGGCTTAAATTTATTGCTTTTTCTAAGCGCGTATATTCAGCCGTTCCGCCGACATAATACTTTTTAGTATAATTTTCAAACAAAATATCCTGCGTATTTGCATTTACATATAGTCTCGGATTGATATTTCTTTTCTCCAATTGATTCCAAAAAATATGGCCTTCAAACAAAATCTTCGGACGGCCATCAATCAAAAAGCCTTTTCCGTTACTTTCTACTTCGTTTACCGCTTTTACAACTGCCAATTCTAAATTAAATTGATTCGAAAAATCGATCAAATCCTTTTCTGATAATAGTTTATTATTTACCGAAAAACCATTTTTACCTTTTTCTAAAAGTGCCGACCATGTTTTAAGTCCCACTACTCCATCAACCACAAGATTGTTATTTAACTGAAAATCTTTGATCGCTTTATCTGTCTCTGTCCCGAAATAATCGGTAACAAGTACGCTGTAATTCAATTTGGACAAAAGCTCGTTTAAATAATAAACTTCAGGAGATCTTGTACCGGATTTTATAGTTGTCATCACTTTTTATTTATGGTGATAATCGATGCTTTAGAAAAATCGAAAACATCATTTTTAGAACCTGTTAGATTATCATTCTTGTCAAAATAATTGACTTGATACGAAATCAAAGTATTATTGTTCGCTGTATTTTTTACAATAAAATTGAACAATATAGGTGTCGAGAATTCAGATTTCAAACGTTCTATAGCAAATTTGCTTCCCGTTTCCTGAACGGTTAATTCAATTGTAATTCTGCTCGTTGCCGCGGCCTGGCTTTTAATCTGAACTTGAATGTATCTATTGTAAGCTGTTGATTGCGAAACCACTTGATTAAACTCAGAACTAATGTTTTCTATATTTTCAAAATCAAAAAACACATTTTTAATTTCACCTAAAGCCGTCGGATTTATGGCTGTAAAATCTAAAAATTTCACATCGTTACTAATTAATTGCGGATAATTTTTAAAGAAAACACTATTCAAATACGTCGCGTTCTGATTGTAAACCAATAAAATTGAATTGAGTTTGCAATTTGAAATGGACTGGTTATTAATCTGAATCTTTTTGGTCGGATTGTCGATCATAGCATCCAAAATCTCTCCGATGGTTTGCTCCAAATTAAGTTCTATAACACTGGTATCTTTTATTTCTTTATACTTAAAATTGATGTTTGCGTACTGCGTAATCGTATTGTTTAAAGCATTAATCAAAATACTGGCTTCAGAAAGATTTTCGGTTGAGATTTTAAATATAAAATGTTTTCCGTCAGAGGTAATTTGCGCTTTCTGAAGAAAATAATTTCCGTTTACGTCATATTCAGCTCCCAAATCATTTGGAAACAGAAATTGTACTTTATCAAAATAATCAGCTGAATCTCCGTCTATAAAATTGTTTTGCAATAAGGCAATTTTCAATTTAGCCAAATCAAAACTAGAAAGATTGGGACCAATGGCAAACTCAAAAGTGATTTGTGAAATTTCTTCAGACGTTCCTGCTCCTTCTTCGTAAGCATGAAAAATGGTTGTGACGCAAGGCTTCATACTATTTAAGTCTTTTGAAAGACTGTACGTTTTAGAAATCAATAAAAATGTATTCGGCTGAACCATTGATTTATAAATCGATAGCTTGCTAAAATTGTATCCTGAAACGAATATTTGTTTGAACTCCGAAAAATCTTCATTTAAATTGAAAGGATTATTGGCAAATGCACCATCGCTGTTCTGATATAATCTCGGATCAGCATTTGGCAAACGCGGATAATTTACCGTTTTATTGATTTTAAGCAAAAAGGTACTTTTTACGTATTCTTCCTGAACTTCGGCTTGTATATTATTGTCTTTTCTGATTTCTGAAATTACCATTTTTGGCGCGACAGTTCCAGCCGTTCTTGTTTTCACGATCAGCGGACTATTTATAAGCGTCGCTTTTGGCTGTAATGTGGTTTTGGCTGTAACATCCTTTTTTGTTATAATTTGACTTCTTAAAACGGCTAAATCTCGTGCAAATAAAAAATTGCGTTTTACCTTAGAATAGCCTTTAAAATCAAAAAACAAATCGATATTGCACATCAAATCGCCTATTTTAGAAACTAAATTGGAATAGGCAATTTTCACAGCTTCATCAATTAAATCAAACTGAATTTCTTGAGTCACAGCATTTATAATTCCGTTTATCTTAACGATATCATTTTTTACTTTTAGGTTTAAAACCGCCTGTCCTAAGTTCAATACGATACTTTTTTGATTGTCTTGTAATGGTTTGTTTTTGATGCTATATTTTAAAGTAACCCTTCCCATAAGTCCGCCGTCTTTTGCAGATTTTCCTGGCACTTCTTCATAATAAAATAAAGCTCCATTATTAGGTTCTACTTCTACTTGAGGAAAAAATAAAGTGACTTCATTTTTAAAATAATCCTTAAAGGAATCATTCTCTGTAATAGCGCTATCTCCCTCAATTAAAGGAAAATAATTCTCAAAAATCGGTAAAATCAAAATGGGTTTAATATCTATCGAATGAATAATCGGATGTTGTATTACCTTAAATTCAGTTTCTTTTACAACTGCTGTAGCCATAAATACGGTACTCGGTTTCGCAGGCTCGAGATTGAATCGATTTACAGGAACCAACTTGGTTCCGTCTAGCTTAAATGTGTTTAAATCTGGCATGGTCTTTAGGTTTAATGAGTGATGATTTAAGAAACAAAAGGGACATTACGTCCCTTTTGCAAAATGTCTCAAAAAAATTATTCCATAAATGGAGCTCTGATTTTCTCGATATCGGCATTTTGAGCTGCAGTTCCTGTTGGGATTTCAAATAAAACATCGCCTTCCTGATAATCTAATTTGATGTAATCTGTAGAAACAGAAACTTTTTTAGATTTCTTACCGATTTTGCCATTACAAGTATATTTTACTTTGTATTCTGTTGGTTTTACAGTATAATCTGCTTCGTACCAAGCTCTGTAAGGAACAGCATCTTCAAAATTATCAACTGTAAACTTGTACTTTTTAGAAGTCATTTTATCTGCTTTTAAAGTCACTTCAAGAGTATCGCAATCATAAAGTTCTTCTGTCGATAAAGTATAATTGATCATGTTTTGAATTGGAAGCGGAACGAATATTTTAGTTCCTTCAAATTCATATTCTCTCGTTGTATCTTTCAACTTGATTCTCTTATCTTTTTCGTACATTACCTCTTGTCTTACTTTAATTTTAGAAGAACCGTTATTTTTTACAAAATCAAATACAAAAGCATTTTTTTCTTTCGATTTATCGTTCCAAGTTGCTGGAAAAATAGCATCGATTTCTTTACCCGATTTACTTGTATTTTTCACATAAGGAGTTCCTTCTGGAGCGATCATTCTGCCCGAACTTTTCCAGATCATTTTGCCTTTTGAGTCTGGATATCCAACTTCAATAGAAACTTGGCTCACCGGATTATCATTCACAATATCACTGTCTTTGTCCAATTTAATTAAACCTCCGTTTAAAGAAGCAATTACCTGTACTTTAGAAAAATCTTCATCTAATTGAATTTCAGTAATGTATTTTTTCAAATCAGCTTTTGCATCAGCTCCAGATTTTAAAGTCAAAGGCGTAAGATTTCCACTGATTTTTGAATCTAAAACCTCGATTGCAGAGAATTTGATTTCGTCTGTAAATTTGACTTCTCTAATTTGACTTCCATGTTTTAAACTCACTCCTACACTTCCACCTCCAAAAAGAATTCTAAAGAAACTTCCTGGTTTTTCGGGCGTAGATGCTGGTGTAAATTGTTTTTCTGGAGCATCAAAAATTTGTTTTTGAACCATCTGAAAAGCAAATTCTCTTTGTTTGGTAAAAAGTGCTTCCTCTACTTTTTTTCTTTCTTCATTAGAAAACTGATTGTCTGTAATAATTTCACTAACAATTCCACCTTGAGTCAAGATTTTTTCATATTCGCTTTCCCAGTTTACATCAACAAATGACCAGCTTACATTGGCTTTTGCAGAAAAATAAGTATGAACTTTTTTCACATCAACGGTAGTTTTGATCGTTGTTGTCGGCATATAGCCTTTGTATTTAATTTTGTTTTCAACTACCAAATTATTAGCCCCAGATTCTAAGGCATTTTTCACCAATGAAGCACTGTTGCGGCCCATCAATACAGAAAGTGCATTATCTCCTAATCCAAATGTAGTTCCAGCGCCTTCTCCTTGAATGTTAAAAGTCCAAGGGTTAGCTCCTCCAAAGGGATTATTTGGTGATTTTTCGCCCACCACATGCATTGTTATAGTGTTCTCCGTTAACTGAATAGGTCTAACATTTGTTTCATTAAAATCTCGATCGACACCTTTTAGATAAGAAAACAATCCAAAAAGTTTTGATTGTCTTTGGTTATTATAACTGGTATGTAATTTTGTTTTTAGCTTGTCGATCGCTTTCTTTAATAATGCTTCAGGCAGATCAATTGTACTAGTCAAAGTAGTGTACGCTCCTGCTTCTTCTTCTAATCCTTCAGCACCAATTACGGTTGAAGAATCTCCTTCTGATTTAAAAACCTGCATCGCAAATTTAAATCTTCCATCTGGGTGTTTGGCTAGACGTGGCGCTTTTGGGTAATAATAAAACTGCATTGGCAGACCGGCATCTCTTAATAACATATTATTAGGATCTGGTGAAAAAAGCACTGCAAAATCTGCTCCGTCTTCTTTTTCTAAAAGAATTTCTACTGTTCCGGCTCCCGCATGAGGATAGCCTAGAGGTGTTGGTTGTGACATAATTTAAAAAATTTAGTTAATTACTTAATAGGTTAATTTTTGATTGCCCGTTTTACCTTAAAACTGACGATGTAAAATTCTATTTTTACAAATTATTATGTAACAGTCGTTTAACCCATTTTTTTAAATAATTTTACCTAACCAAAAAAGGGTATATTTCCCCTTGTCGGAATTTTTCGTTTCAGATAATTTTGTCTCGTACAACAACTCAAAAAGCTGTTTACTAAACATTTAACCAATTAATAATAAAAAATCATGAAAAATCCACCCGCAAAACCAAGTCAGTTAATCACTAAAGAATTTGCTAGACAATTAAATGTGAATTACAACAATAAAAAAGCTTCGCTTACCGCAAAAAAAGCGCAAAAAGAAGACGCTAATGCTATTTGGTATTCTCTAGAAGAATTAGAAAACTACATTCATTATATCAAAACTAATGGCGCAAAAGACGGCTACAATGTAGACGGAATCCGTTTTTATTTTGGAGTTTATCCAGATGATGAAGCGCATGGAGAAAAAGCCGGATTAACGACCTTATTTCTAGTTCCGACAGGTAAAAAAGCAGTAAATAAGAATGACCAAGTTCAAAGTTTTTCTTTAATAAAAGAAGCTTCTTCAGCAGACATACAAAGCTTAGAACCAATGAACTACGGAAACATCGGAAGACCGCCAAGCTTATTATACTAAAAAAATTATGTTCGAATTTTTAAGATCTTATATCATTTATATGGCTTTATTATCAGGAACGGTTGGTTTGTTTGCACTGCCAAAACTTCCTGGTAATAAAGCTAAATTTTTAGTAATTTTGATTTGGTTTTCTATTGCAATAGAAATTGTAGGCTATTATTTTACCCAATGGACGGGTTTACTCAATTTTCACGTTTACAATTTCTACATGTTTGCCAGCCTCTCTGCCTATATTTTACTTCTAAGAGCCCTACTAATCAAAAAAGATCACAGAATTTCGGCTGTCCTTTTTTTAATTTTGTTTATCGTTTCCTTTTTCTTAAATATTTTATATTTCAAAGAAGACATAAACCGTTCGTATACATATAGTTTTGCTATTGGTGTGTTATTAATTCTAATATTATCCTGCTTGTATCTCATTGAAATTTTCAATTCGGAAAAAATACTTAATTTTAAAAAATCGGTGTTTTTCTGGTACATTCTCGGGATACTTGTTTTTCATGTTCCTTTTACACCTTTTATGCTGGCTATCAATTGGTTTTTAATCAAACATGACGATTCTATCTTTAGTTTGGTCGTATTCATTTTGAATTTTCTGGCGCATAGCTGTTTTATAATTGGATTTATATGGAGCGAAAAGAAATACAACTATTAGTTATTTCCCTGGGTATCGTTTTCTTTACCCTAATCGTTATTCTACTTATTATTTTCTTTTATTTTTTAAAGAAAAGAAATAAGTTTTTAGTAGAAAAAATGGAGGCCGATTTGTATTTCCAATCTGAATTGGTCAAAACGAGAATCGAAATAAAAGACCAGACTTTATCTGAAATTAGTAAAGAATTGCACGATAATATAGGTCAGATTATTTCAGTTGCCATTATGCAGCTTAATATCTGTATTAGCACTAAAAATGTTCAAATAGAAGAACTTAAAGATTTAAAAGGTGTTTTAGCCAAATCTTTAGACGAACTACGAATTCTTTCTCGAATTATAAACAAAGACAATTTGCTTCAAAACAATTTTCTTGAAGCTATTCAGCAGGATTTAGAAAGAATTAAAAAGCTTAAAAAGATCAAATTCAATTTTAAGCAAATTGGCCCAGCGCCTATAATAAATGAAGAACACGAACTTATTATCTACAGAATTTTTCAAGAAGCACTTCACAATAGCTTAAAACACTCCAGAAGCGATTTGTTTGATGTTCATATCGAAACTACCGATTCTCTTTTTACATTAGAATTAAAAGATTTCGGAATTGGTTATGATTTAAAAAAGTCAAATTCAGGAATCGGATTAAATAATATGAAATTGCGCGCCAAACTTATCGGCGCCAAATTAACTCTACATTCAGACAACACCGGAACCAGTGTAACTATCGAATATCCTTTAACCCAAAACCATGAAAACTAACCTAAAAAGAAAACTAATAATTGTAGACGATCATTTGCTTTTTTCTCAGTCTCTTGAACTACTAATCAAGAGTTTTGGCGATTATGAAGTTATAGAACGTTTTGAAAACGGAAAAGTATTTATAGACTATCTCGAAGAAAATAACGCCACTGAAATCGATCTTATTTTGCTTGATGTTAATATGCCTGTCCTAGATGGATTAAGCTCTATGAAATGGCTAAAAGACAATAGACCCGACCTTAAAGTGATTGCTTTATCTGTTAACGATGACGAAGAAATCATCATTAAAATGATTACAAATGGCGCAAAAGGGTATTTGCTAAAAGACACTTCTCCTGAGATTTTTAAAGAAGCGATTGAATGCGTCGTCGAAAAGGGTTTTTATTTTACCGAACTTGTTTCTGGAATGCTGATTAATAAAGTCAACAGCGATAACAAAAAGATCTGTTTAAAAGAAAAAGAAATTGTTTTTATTAAACACGCCTGCACCGAAATGACTTATAAAGAAATTGCATCAGAGATGTGTTTAAGTCCTAAGACCATTGATGGCTACAGAGAATCACTTTTTGATAAACTTGAAATAAAAACCCGAATCGGACTTGTGCTTTATGCCATTAAGCATAAAATTGTTTTTGTTTAAACTAATAAGTTAATGCCGCAAAAATGGGATATGCCGCAATTTTTTCTCTTCCGTTAAGAAAAGTCAGTTCCATTAAGAAATTACACTGCACAATTTCACCGCCAAGTTTCTCTACCAATTCACACACAGCCTTTGCAGTTCCGCCCGTTGCCAGCACATCGTCATGAATTAAAACACGGTCACCTTTTTTGATGGCATCTGTATGCATTTCTAAACTATCAAAACCATATTCTAACTCATAAGAAGCAGAAATTGTATCAAACGGAAGCTTTTTTGGTTTTCGAACAGGTACAAATCCGGCATTTAATTCTTGAGCCAACAACATTCCGAAGAAAAAGCCACGACTTTCTGCCCCAACGACCTTGTCTATTTTTTGTCCATTTAATGAATCGAGCAAAATTCTAAGGCAATTTGTTCGTGCTTCAGGGTTAATTAGCAACGGAGTTATATCTTTAAACAAAATTCCTTCTTTTGGAAACCCCTGAATATCACGTATATAATTTTTAATCATCATTTTTTTTTAATTTTCTGTTATTTTTTCCTTGTTTATCTCACATTTATGTCTATCTTTGCACCCGCAATAAGCAATCAACAAAGCTACAAAAAAAATAGCTAATTGATAATAAAAAAGGCCTCGTGGCGCAACTGAATAGCGCATCTGATTACGGCTCAGAAGGTTACTGGTTTGAATCCAGTCGAGGTCACAAACTTAAAATCCCATTTCTAACGAAATGGGATTTTTTTTTGACCTTTTTATATCGATTTAACCAGTTAATACCTCTAAAAAAAAATGGTTTGGTTGTCCTGTAGAGTTGTCCTTACTGGATTTAAACCGCTTAAAGACTGTAAACATAGTACTTAAAGAAAATCTCAATCTTTATTTTAACAACAATTTAAAATTCTAACGAGTTTTGGAAATTATACTTAATTATTACTCGACTGACGCTAAAAATTGGTTTATTACTTTTTTCTGCTATTCATCCAAAGGTATAAAGGCGGAATTAGTATTGGAGCAAAAAATAATGTACTGGTTAATCCGCCAATAATTACTGTTGCAAGTGGTCGTTGTACATCTGAACCAATTCCTGATGATGTAGCGGCGGGAATAAGACCAACTATAGCAACAACCAGAATCGACAATAAGGCTCTTAATTGTTCTTTTGAAGCTGTCAATACGTTTTCCTCCAGATTATCATTCTTAAATAATGTTTTTCTGTTTAAAGCTGATACAAGAAGTACGCCTGACATTACTGAAATTCCAAAAATGCTGACAAAACCAACACCTGCAGAAACATTAAAATAATAACCTCTAAGAAGTAAAGCAATAATTCCGCCTCCTAGAGCAAACAAAATACAACTCATGGTAATCATGGTATGCTGAAAGTTTTTGTACAACATAAACAGAAATAAGAAAACCATAAGAATTGTTAGCGGAATGGTAAATGCCAATTGTTTTCCTGCTCGTTCCAGATTTTCATATTGTCCTCCATAAATAATACTATATCCCTTTGGCACTGTTACATTTTTACCTACTTTTTCTTGTAATTCTTTCACAAAACTTCCCTGATCTCGTCCCCTGATATTAGTTCTAACGGTAATCATACGTTTACTGCCATAACGATAAATATTAGTTTGTCCTTCAACAAAATGTATGTTTGCCAATTGGTTCATTGGTATTAATGCGCCATTTGAAGATGGCACTAAAATATCTTTTATCGCATCAATAGAATTTCTATACTGCGGTAAAAAACGAACTACAATATCATAACGCTTTGCTCCGTCGTATAAAGTTGAAATTGTTTTTCCTCCAATTGCTACTTCAATCATGTTTTGAATGTCAGCCACATTGATTCCAAATCTCGCTGCTTGTTCTCTATTAATATCAATTGCCAATTGCTCTTGCTCCCCTTCTTGTTCAATATTAACATTATCTGCGCCTTGAGTGTTTTTAGCAATTTGTGCAATTGTTTCTGCCTTTTTTCTCATCATTTCCAAATCATCCCCCACAACAGAAACTGCAAGATCTGCCGCACTACCATTTACAATTTCCATAACCTGATCAATAATAGGTTGTCCTGACGAAAATTGTACAGATGGAATTTGCTGCTGTAGGTCTTTCTTAATGATTTCGACCAAATCTTTTTTAGCAATCGTATCGCTCCAAAGTTTGTAATCTTTTAATCCCACCAAAATTTCATTTCTATTTGCTGGAAACGGGTCGGTACCATCATCATTACGTCCCGTTTGCGTTATTACGTAAGAGATTTGAGGATATTTAGCAATTATCTTTCTAATTTTAGGAGCATACTTTGTATTTTCCTGAATCGAAATTCCAGCAGGAAAATTTCCTCTTAAAAAGATTGATCCTTCATCTAATGTTGGCAAAAACTCAGTTCCTAATTTTAAACCGCACAGAATAAATACTGCTACGATAGAGAAACCAATTACCGTAGTTTTTTTATAATTATTTAAAAATCCAGATAATGTTTTTTCGTATGATCGAGTCAAATAATCTAGTGCTACATTTTTGTGTTCTTTTATAGGCTTATCAACATCAAGCATTGCCTTTCTATAAACAAACGAAATTAGAACAGGAATAAATGTAAGCGCTCCCAACATTGAACCGATTACGGCAAAAGCCAAAGTCAAAGCCATTGGAGAAAATAGCTTACCTTCTACTCTAGTCATTAAAAGGATAGGCATATATGCTAATATGATAATCGTTACAGAAAAGAAAATTTCTCTACCTACTTCTTGGGCTGCCTGCAAAGTAATTTGTACAATTCCTTGCTGTTTTTCTTCTGGTGTTGCTGTTCTATATTTCCTTATTAAATGTTCTGCCATTAAACAGGCTCCGTCTACAATAATTCCGAAATCTATTGCTCCAAGCGAAAGCAGATTGGCTGGAATACCAGTAAGTCTCATTAAAATAAATGCAAACAATAATGCAAACGGAATCGTCAAAGCTACTACCAAGGCACTTCGAACACTTCCAAGAAACAGAATCAACAGAATGACTACAATAGAAATTCCTTCAAATAAGGTATGCGCAACAGTTTCAAGCGAATGATCAATAAGAAATGTTCTGTCATACATAGGACGCAATTTTACGCCTTGAGGCAAATCATTTTCCTGTAAATCAGCCATTCTATCTTTTAACAATTTTAAAACCTCACTTGGATTTTCATATCGTCTTAAAAGAATAATCCCTTCAACGCCACTGCTAACATCTTTTTTATCTTGGGTAACCGTATATCCCATTACACCACTTGGCGGTGGCGGGGTGATCTCGACAGTTGCTACATCACGAACAAAAACAGGCACTCCATTTTCAGATTTAAGAACAATGTTCTGGATATCTCTTTCCGTTTTAATGGCTCCCAAACCACGCACTGCAAAACCTTGTCCCCCTCTTTCAATTATATTTCCGCCTGTGTTTAGATTATTTGCATCTACCGCATCCATTACGTTTTTAAGCGTCAGATTGTATTTTCTTAGTTTTTCTGGCGAAGTAATAATATGAAATTGCTTTAATGGTCCGCCAAAAGTGGTTACATCAGCAATTCCAGGAACTTGTAGCAAAGCAGGTTTAATAACCCAATCCTGAAGATCTCTCAACTCAGCCTGACTATAATTTGATGGCGCTTCGACAACATATCGAAAAATCTCACCAACGGCAGTAGAAAGCGGCGCTAATGAAGGCGTAACCCCATCTGGCAATTCGGCTTCTGTGAGCCGTTCTGTAACTTGCTGACGTGCAAAATAATCATCCGTACCGTCTTTAAAAGTAAGTTGCACTACAGATAAACCAAAAATAGTTCTGCTTCTTCGGTCTAAAACATTTGGTGTATTTTGCAAAGCTCTTTCAATAGGAATGGTAACCTGCTGTTCTACTTCCTCAGCTGCTCTTCCGTCATATTGCGCTACTATGATTACATTGGTATCTGCAATATCCGGATATGCTTCTATTTTTAATTTGGTAAAACACCAAAAACCTATTGCCATTAAAACAGCACTAATTGCAATTATAACCCAGCGGTTACGAAGACTGAATATGAGTAAATTTTTAATCATCTGTTTACCATTTTTCTACTTGATTCGTAACTATAAAACCTCCTTTGTATACTTTTCTCAAAGCCGTCAAAACAGATTTTACCTTTTCATCTTCATCTATAAAATTGATCAATAAGGGTATTTTATCAAAACTGAACAAATCATGTGGCCTGTTAAGATATCGACTTGCGCCATATCCTAATTTGCCATGAAATACAGTTGCGCCCTCAATTTTGTGTTCGATCAAAAACCTTAAAATGTACTCATACAAAGGCTGTGTTCCTTTTAATTCGTCTTTATCTATGTAAACTTGTGCTTGTGTCATTGTTTTTTCTTTAAAGAGTTAGCCAATACTATTTTCACTTGTTTTTGTAGACATAATCTTTATTTTCAATACCCAAAACTGAGCCCCTTTAATTGCATTACACCCTTAACAGCTATAGCATCACCGCTTGTTAGACCATTATAAACAATGATTCTATCTCCAATTTGATTTCCTATCGTAACTTCTGTACGCTCAAATTCTTTATTGCTTTTTTTTACAAAAACATAATTTTTTGCCTGAACTGTAACCAATGAATTTTTATCAATACTGATATTGTCTCCTTCGCTTATGCCAAAAGAAACTGTTGCAAACATACCTGCCTTAAATTTACCGCTTGCATTGTTTAAACTTATTCGAAGTTTAACCATTCGGGTAGACTGATCAATCATATCAGCAATAGCATCAATTTTTCCAGAGAATTTTTCATTCGGAAAGGCAGTAAACTGAACCGTACAATTATCTCCGCTTTTTATTCTGCCAATCTGATTTTCTGGAATATCACAAATAATAAATGATGTTCCCGCCTTTGCTCTTTTGAGTATTTCTGGTTCAAATCCGCCGGCTTTCAAATCCGTTTCGTATTCAATCAAAGCTGCTTTCTCGTTAGCCAAATTGGTCTGCTCAACAGATAGTGCTGTCTGCGCTTCCAGCAAATCTTTTCCCGTTGCAGCACCATGAGCCTGTAGATCCTTAGCACGGTCAACTTCTATTTGTTTTTGCTTTATGTTTTTATTCTGAATTTGATTAACATTAGCTAAATGCTGAATAAGCTGGGTATAACTGGCTGCCAAATCAGGATTTTCAAATAAAATAATATTTTGTGATGCTCCTTCCTGCGATTTCATTACCGTTGCAGAGACTTTTGCAGGAGCCATAATTTGATTATCAAGAACTGAATTTCCTATAGATTCTGTTTCAAAGAAAACAGCACTGCTATCACTAGGAAACACAATATTTTTTCCATTGTTTGTTACCTCTGGCATATTGTTTACAGCCTGAATTGGTTTCTTATCTTTTCCGCTGCAGGCATAAAGAAACAATATTATGATGCCGCTATACTTTATTAAATGTTTCATATCTAGACGTATTTGTTTTTTAATGAATCTCAACGACTGCAAGAATCATCATTGTGCTATTTGATTAATTAAACCTGAAGTATAAAGTAGTGTAATGTAACTTCTTCTGTATTCTTGCATCGAATCATAATATTGCTGCTGTATATCGAGCCAGCTGCGTTGTGCTTCCAGAAAATCAATAATGGTAGTACCTCCTCTTAAATAAGAATACTTTACACTCTTTAAAATATTTTCTGATTTGGGCAGCAATTCTTTAAAATTTTCAAGATTGCTTTTTTGAATCTGGTAAGCATTAAATGCATTGGTTATTTCTGTACGAATTAAAACCTGCGTAGCTTCTAGATTCTGCTCAGCTTGTTGTTTTAAATAACTTGATTTTTTTATTTCACCCTGATTTCTCGAAAAAAACGGAAGTTCAACAGTACCGTACAAACCAACATACGGAATGGTATTTTGTGGATTATAAATCAATCCCAGTTCAGGCTGCGGATAAGCTAATGATTTTTGAAGATTAATATTGGTATTGGCAACATCTAATATTGATTTAGAAGCCAAAACATCAGTTCGCTTATCTAAACCTTCCTGCAAAAATTCTTCTAAATTTGAAGGCAAAACAAATACAAAATCATCAGTAGAATCAATATTTATTTCTTCCTGAGTACCCAGTAAATATTTAAGACTGAGCAATTCGTTTTTTAAATTTTGTTCTGATTTTTTTATCTCTAATGCATATTGATTGGCCAGCAAAGTGGTACGATTCAAA
Source organism: Flavobacterium sp. HJSW_4 (assembly GCF_042436695.1). Taxonomy (NCBI): domain Bacteria; kingdom Pseudomonadati; phylum Bacteroidota; class Flavobacteriia; order Flavobacteriales; family Flavobacteriaceae; genus Flavobacterium; species Flavobacterium sp. HJSW_4. Next base: position 72,919 of record NZ_JBHNPP010000003.1, on the reverse strand, counting down.
TCTGTTTCTGTAATTACTTGATTTTTTAATCGCACTTTATTTATAATTACCAAACTATCTAAGTTACCGCCAGCTTTTTTCACAATTTCTAATTGCTTTTGCGCCGCCCAGACATCAACCCATTTTAAACCTACATCCTGAAAAAGATTACGTTCTATTTCATTGTAGTTTTTTTGTGTTAAAACTGAGTTCTGACTCGCAAAATCAATCTTATTTTTGCGTGTTCCCGCAAGCTGAAAAACTTTACCCAATTGCAAATTGGTTTGGGTATTTGCACTATTCAAAAAACCTGTATTTGGCGCATAATTTTGTTCTTTTGCAACACCAATATAATTGAATCCAAAAATTAGATTTGGTCTTAATTTCGCCGTTACAATATCGCTTTCGGCAATATCTACATCATAGTATTGACCTTTTAGAACGAGATTATTTTTTTTTGCTGTTTGAAGGGATTTTTGAAGACCATAATTGGTTTGTGAAACAACTTTGGCGGAAGGCAAAGTCAACAAAAGAAATAAAAGAAAGTAATGTTTTTGCATAGCTTTGTTTTTTATTTATTGCTTCATAAATATACGAAAAACCTAATTAACAAACAATTACATATTAAAAAAATATTTAGAAACAAATAGCTAACAAAAAGCCTTAGATAAAACTAAGGCTTTGCAATTATTCATTTGGAGACTTTTAATCATGTTATCGGAAACAACTAAAGACCTTCTATAAATATTATCTATATTTTTTTAAAGATCTCTAGCATTGTGTTCTCATCCAAAACATCCATATCTACAAGTTTTAATGATTTAACCATTTTAAGTGTAGAAGTTTTGTAGACTAAGAAATGTGGTGTTTTCAAATGTGATTGATACGATTCTTTATCAGCATAAATCTCTAAAATTCTTACCTGATTTGGATTCTCCTTTTGAAACATCGGGAAAATTGCAATTACTCCCGGTTCTAAACGAACAGATGCTTCCGATTCTTCTTTAAGAATTGCTTTGTATTCTTCCAGATATTCTGGCACTATTTCAATTTCAGACATTCGAACCATTTGATCTTTTTTTTGTGCAGAAACGATATTGCTGTTTAACAATGAAAAAAATATAAAAAGAAATAATCCAGATGGAGTTATCGATGCCTTTTTCATAAACTAATTATTTGTTTTGTTTTATTGCTATTACTTTTGCCAAAACTTCCCTAGCTGTATCGGCCTGCTGTTTTCCAATATGTTTTTCGATTAAATCGAAAGCTTGCAATAATTGCGTTTCTGTAATTCCAGTGTTCATACCGATTCCAATATGAGCTTGTAATTGAGGAGCTACACCAGACATTGAAGCGAGAGCCGCTATAGTTGTCAATTCTCTCTGCTCAAAAGTCAGTACATCGCGATTAAAGATATCGGCAAACAAGTGTTCCTTTAAAAAAGTATCAATTGCTGGTACAAATGCATTTGCGCCCTTCAATTCCTTTTCTTCAATGCCTGTAAGTTTCTGTAGATTTTGTTTTCCCGATTGATACTTGTCTAATGTAGTATCAATTTTAGAGACTTCTTTTCCTTCTTTATCCTGAATCCCTTTTGCTTTTCTTTCTTCCAAAACAGCCATAAAAGTATTGATTCCGTTTAAGCTTCGCGGAAAACCACAATATGCATAAAGCTGAACCAATATCTCTTTGCTTTCATTTATGGTAAGACCAGCATTAAGGCCGTTGTTTAATTCAACTTTTAAAAGCTCAATATCACCAACTGATGTTAGTGCTGAAATTGTTACAATACTTTGTTCCTGAGTATTTAAGGATTTATTTATAGAATTTTGTGCACCCATTGTATTTGCAATTAACATGAAAACAAAAAATAGTATCAGCAGAAATTTTCTTTTGTTTCTCATAATTTACCGTTATTTATTTACATTTTTATAATCCTCTTCCGAAACTGCTTCAAGCCAGATCACATTGGTGTCGCCCGAATAATTCGTAATGGCTATATGAACCAATTTGTTTTTTGCCGATGCACCATGCCAATGTTCTACGTTTTCTGGAATGTTTACCACATCACCTTTTTTAATATTTCTGGCTGGTTTTCCTTTTTCCTGATAAAAACCTTCTCCTTCCGTCACAATTAATACCTGTCCTTTCGGATGCGTGTGCCAATTGGTTCTTGCTCCTTCCTCAAATGTTACGCTTCCCATTGCAAACTCGTTGTTTTTATCTTTTGCTAATAATGGCGTTAGAAAAGCATTTCCTGTAAACCAGTCATTTGATAATTTATCTCCTTTTGGAAAAATCGAATTGTTGTTTTGCTCTGTCATCTCTTTTTTAATTTTATTAATACTGCATCCCGATGATAGTAAAGCTCCGCTTATAATCAGGCATGCTAAAATTGTTTTTTTCATAGTTGGTTCTATTCCAATTCTATTTTTACTATTACAGCTTCTTTCGTATTAAAGGCTTCCATGCCACTTGTAATCTTACCTAAAGAAACCAAACCCGTTGCATAAGTGAAATTTTTATAGAACAATGCAAGATTGCCCCAAGGTGCATAGTAAGTAAGATCACCAACAGATGCCGTATAGCCGTTTGGCGCACTCTGAGTGGTAAGTCTTTTGCTTAAATCACTTACTTTTTCTGTATTATTGTAATCTCTCAAAGTCAATGTTAAAGGCAATAACGCAGCAAAGTCCAGACTTGTGGGATTGTCATGCAAAACTGCTTCTGCCAGTTTATCTCCTATCTGTATTCTTAATTTCATTACTTAATTGATTAAATTTACTAAATATTTGACATCCAATAAAATGAACAATCAATAGTTTCAAATTACTGTACTGTATAACCTCCATCAACAGAAATAGCCTGTCCGATTACATAGGTAGATGCGCTGCTGCAAAGCCAAAGCACTACATCGGCAATTTCCTCAGCCTTGCCTAAACGTTTAATAGGAAGCTGCTGTACTAATATTTCCATTTCATCCGCTTGATTAACCAGCATATCCTCTACCATTGGCGTAATGATAATTCCTGGACAGACTGCATTAATTCTGATATTCTGAGGCGCATACTCCAAAGCAGCACTTTTTGTCATCCCTAAAATACCATGTTTAGAGGCATGATAAGCTGCACGTCCTGGAACTCCAACCAATCCTCCTAATGAAGAATTGTTTACAATAGCTCCGCTTCCCTGCTTGCGCATCTGCTGCAATTCGTATTTCATAAAATTCCACACTCCTTTTAGATTTACATTCAGAGTACGGTCGTATATTTCATTACTCACATCAGCAAGTTCTTGAGGCGGTGCCTGTATTCCTGCGTTGTTAAAGGCAAAATCAATGCTTCCGAACTGTTTTACTATTTTTTCAATTGTGCTTTTAACCTGTTCTTCATCTGCAACATCACAGGTGAATGCTTCAGCTTTATGTCCTGCGGCTTTCAGTTCTTCCGCTTGTGAGCTGGCATCTAATATATCTACCAAAGCTACATATGCCCCGGTTGCAGCAAATGCTTTAGCTGCAGCAAGTCCCATACCCATTGAAGCGCCTGTTACTACTGCTACTTTGTCTTTAAAATCTTCTTTCATTTCTTTTATTTTTTAAAACGTTGAAGCATCAATTACATAGCGGTAACGTGCTTTTTTATTTACTACTTTATCCCAAGCGTCATTAATTTCATTTGCCTTGATAATCTCGATTTGGGGATAGATTTTATTAAGTGCGCAGTAATCTATTACTTCCTGAGTTTCTGGAATGCCTCCAATAAGCGAACCGTTGAAATTAACGCGGTTAAATATCATATTGAAATTATTGATCGTCAGTTCGCCATTTATTGGCTGTCCAACCTGAGTGAAAAATCCGTTTGGTTTAACGCACGAAATGTAATTTGACATCTCATAAGCGTAAGGCACAGTAGAAATGATATAATCCAATTTCCCAAAAAGCGGTTTAAGCTGCTTCTGTTTTTCATCAACAATAATTACTTCTTTAGCTCCGAATGATTTGATATCGTTTACTTTATCAGCAGAAGTTGTAAAAGCATATACATCAGCACCTTTTGCTACTGCTATTTTCACGGCAAGGTGTCCAAGTCCTCCAATACCAATAACACCGACTTTATCCCCTTTTTTTATTCCTGTTTTCATCATCGGAGAATACGTTGTGATACCCGCGCACAATAACGGTGCAGCATATTGCAGATCTATATTTTGAGGAATCTTTATAGCAAAATGTTCTATAACCACAATATTGTTTGAATATCCCCCTTGCGTAATACCACTTGGTGATGTAGCATCTGAAGCACCGTAAGTCCCTACCATACCTGTAGTTTCGCAATGATGTTCTTCTCCATTTTTACAGCTCGTACATTCCATACAACTGTTTACCATACAACCAACACCTGCCTTATCTCCTACTTTAAATTTGGTTACTTTTTTACCCACTGCTGCAACAACTCCCGCAATTTCATGCCCAGGCACCTGTGGATATTTTTGTGGTCCCCAGTGGTCTCTGATAGTATGAATATCCGAATGGCATATCCCTGAGAATTTAATATCTATAAGAATATCATAATCGCCTACTGCTCTGCGTTCGAATTCCCAAGATTTAAGAGGTGATTCTTTATCTGTTCCTGCATACCCTTTTGATTTTATCAATTTGTCCATAGTACCATTTTTAATTTCGTTATTTTTATTATTTCTTTCGCTGGCAAGCAGACCTGAAACATCCGCAAGTGCTAAACCAGTTCCGGCCAATGCTGCCTGCTGCAGAAACTTTCTTCTTGATTTTTCCATATCAATTTTTAATTTTTTATATTTCTGTTATACATATCTATCTTTTCCAAAGAAAACCTTCGCAATTCAATGTTCATTTAACTTTTACAAAGTTCACTATAAGCTGAAAGACAGCGCTTATACATTCTACGGTTGTACTTACCACTTTTACTGATTCGCTATTTAAGGCATACAAAAGGGCGTTAGATTCAATACCTTTGTGTAAAAATTACTATTATGAGTTCTGTAGAAAGATTTGATACCGTAAAACAGTATAATGATTCGGTGGGTGCTGATACGCTGCATCCGCTTGTAACTGTGGTAGATTTCAAGAACATTCCGCCATTTAGCTATTTCCGCCGTTACATGGGGGTTTATGCTGTATTTCTAAAAGAAGTAAAGTGTGGGGATATTAGGTACGGTTGCCAGCCTTATGATTATGATGACGGAACATTAGTTTTTATTGCGCCTGGACAGGTTTATGGCATAGATACGAAAGGTGAAAAGATTACTCCAAAAGGCAAAGCACTGGTTTTTCATCCTGATCTGATTGCGGGAACTAATCATGGAAAAACAATTAAAGAGTACTCCTTCTTTTCTTATGAAGTCAATGAAGCGCTCCATCTTTCTAAAAAAGAAAGTGCCGTTATTAATGACTGTTTTGATAAAATTGCAACTGAAATTGAATTGAACATCGATAAGCACAGCAAAAGCTTAATAGTATCGAATATTGAACTTTTTCTTAAATACTGCATGCGTTTTTACGACCGTCAGTTTATTACCCGAACACATGTTAACAACGATATTTTAACCCGATTTGAAAATCAGCTGAGTGAATATTTCTTATCAGACAAACCTGCTTTAATCGGTCTGCCGTCTGTGGGGTATTTTGCCGATCAGCTAAACTTGTCTGCTAATTACTTTGGTGATTTGATTAAGAAAGAAACAGGCAGCACTGCATTAGATTATATACAGTCAAAATTAATTGAACTTGCTAAAGAAAAAATATTAGAGCAGAATAAAACCATCACAGAAGTGTCTGATGAACTTGGTTTTAAATATCAACAGCACTTTACAAGACTGTTTAAACAGAAAGTAGGAATGGCGCCTGTAGAGTTTAAAAGCTTAAATAAAATGAATTAGAAAAAAGGTGTTACTTCTTGTCTCCTTTTAACATTTACCCCTTACGACCTTAGTCTGTAATTAATTTGAATTTTACAGGTTGAAAAAATATATTTGAATTTTTCTCAAAATAAATTCCATTTTCTTTTTTATCTAATTTTACTTTGTAGTTACGAATTAAGGCAGTTTGTGCAATAACATTTACTTGGTAAGTATCCCCACTTTTATTTGCCATAGATATATCTTGAATAATACCATTAATAACAACCGATTTAGGAACAATAGCAGTGTCATTTAATACAAAACTAACTTTATATCCTCTTTCACTATTACTGTTATAACTTTTATACGTTTGATTTTTAACATCTAAAAGCTGTTTGGAACAGGAAAAAAGGAAAAAAAGTCCAAAAGAAAACAAGAAAAAGACGGCTTTAGGAATACTATTTTTCATATTTTTAGCGTTTTTACACCCAACAAATTTAACTTAAATTAAACGATCGCAAAAATAATGAAATTAAAATATATTGTTAAAACATTACTTGTAGGATTGGTTTTTACAGCTTGCAGCAAGGATTCTGATTCTGATGCTAAAGAAGCCACAACTACACAGCCTGACGAGATTAACAACTTTGTTTGGAAAGCTATGAATTCCTGGTATTATTGGCAGTCCAACGTTGCCGATTTGTCTGACAGCAAAATCACTTCTACTACTGCATATAACAATTTTATCAATGGAAAAACTCCCGATGCGCTTTTTTATTCACTTCTATATCAAAGAAGAAGTGTTGATAGATTCTCCTGGATTGAAAACAGTAATGAGATAGTGCAAGTTTCAAAAATTGCAGAAGTTGAAAAAAAAGGCGGTTTTAGTTATGCAATTTATCCTAAAGATGCATCTAATATAAATATGGTAGCGTTAATTAACTACATTGTACCTGGCTCACCAGCAGCTTTGGCAGGATTGAAAAGAGGTGACGTTATTACAAAAATAAATGGAAGCCAGCTTACTACAAGTAATTATGACCAACTAGAAAACACACAACTCACCATTACTCTGGCAGCAAGCGTGCAATTTACAAGCAATAGTTTGGTAACCACAGACAAAGCAGGAACTGTAACTGTAACCAAAGCTGATATTGATGAAAATCCGATTGCTTATTACGAAAAGAAAGTATACGGAACAAAGAACATTGGTTATCTGGTGTTTAATGCTTTCAAGTCAGATTATAATGACGAGCTTAATGCGGCTTTCTATAAAATGGGATTAGATGGAATTAACGAATTGGTTTTAGATTTAAGATACAATGGAGGTGGTTCATTAGAAACTGCAGTTGCTCTGGCGCAAATGATTAATGGAGGTTTTACCAACAAACCATATATTTACTTAGACTTCAATAATAAACACAATAGTGAAGACGGCTTTGAAAATCTTTCCGATAAAGTAAACATTTTTAATCTGGTTGATAACGAACCAACTTTTCAGAGAGAAGAAACTATAAACAGCCTTGCTTTGACAAATATATATGTACTGGTAAGTTTTCAAACCGCTTCTGCCAGCGAACTCACCATACAATGTCTAAAAAAATACATTAACGTAATCACAATAGGCGAAGAAACGGTTGGCAAATTTGTAGGATCCAACACACTATACGATTCTCCCGCTTCTGATTATACCTCCTATGCCAATCGAAACACTAAACACAAATGGCAATTACAGCCTATTACATTTTCATATTATAACAAAGACAAAGACCCAAATCCAGCGAAAATTATACCTGATCACGAAATTAATCCATATAGCACCTTCTTAAATCTGGTTGAATTTGGAAATGTAAAAGATCCTTATTTGAATAAAGCTCTCGAATTAATTACAGGCCAAACTATTCAAGCTACAGCAAAAAACGCCAATCCTTCTTTTTCATTAAAAATTGACAATCTTGCGGCATTCAACCCTACAAATACTGCAAAAGGTTTATATATAGAGGATTTTAAAAAGTTGAAAAACAATAAATAATTGGTTTTTCTATCACAAAATTTCTAGATAAAAAAAGGAACAGCACTCGAAATAGCTGCTGTTCCTTTTTACTAATGAAAATCTATTGAAGTGAATCAAGTATATCTTTTAGCTGTGCAACCTCTTGATCATTTAAAGGCTGAAGTGGTTTCCTTAATTGTCCTCCGTCAATTCCCTGAAGATTTAAACCTGCCTTAATAGCTCGAGGCAAACCTTTTTCTACAATAAACCTTAAAAGATTGATCTGTTTGTAGAATAATTTCTGAGCTTCGTTAAAATCATTTTTCTGGACCGCGTCATATAAAGCAATATTCAATTCGGGAATCAAATTTGGAGCTGCAGTACACCATCCTGTCGCGCCTGCGGCAAAGGCAGAAAGCGCAAGAGGATTTGACCCGTTATAAAAAGCAACGCTATCTCCCAATTCCTTTTTAAGATAATGCATTCGCTGTACATCTCCTGTACTTTCCTTAATCATAGTGACATTAGGAATTTCAAGAATCCTTTTCAGTAAAGTTGGAGACATATCAATACCTGCTGTTGCAGGGTTATTGTAAGCCATTATCGGAATAGAAATTTCTTTTGCTACTGCATCATAATGTTTTACAATTTCATCATCACTAAGTTTCCAATAACTCATAGGAATAATCATCACGGCATCAGCACCAGCCTTCTCAGCTTCCTTTGCATGATAAATTGTTCTTTCAGTTGTCAAGTTTGATACTCCAACTAAAATTGGAACTCTGCCATTAACCTGTTCAACTGTAGCCTTGGTGATTGCCAATTTTTCTTCATCGTTAAGATAAGGCATTACTCCAGTGCTTCCCAAAGGAGCAACTGCGTGAGAGCCGGCAGTAATTAACCGTTCTAGTAGCTGTTTGTATAATGGAATATCTACTTTTTCATTATGATCAAATGGAGTGATTGGATATGAGATGATACCTTTGAACTGCGTGTTTTTCATTTTTTACTTTTATTTTAATTATAAATCCCTTCCTTCTTCTTCTCTTAAAGCTACACCAAGGTTCTGAAGCTGAGGAGCATTTTCTGTAGCAATATATTTTGCACTTTCAGTATCGCTTAAGTTTTGGTGTCTATGCCAAGTCCATGCTGGAATATATACTGCATCCCCTGCTTTCCATTCTACTTTTTGATCTTCAATTTCTGTAAATCCTGCTCCTTCAATAACATATAAAAGCGTCTCGTAAGTATGACGGTGTCTGTTGGTCAACTGTCCTGGAAGCAGTCCGCCGATAGTCATACTGACATTTTTGCTTGGAAGATCCACAAAAAATACAGGGTGTTTTCTTTCGGTAGAGAATTGGTTATGCTCTCCTGCATTTTCAACATTTCGGTGGATTAATTTGTCAGGCATAACAAAAGTTGGTCGTGCAAAAGTTTGGTGAAAGTCCTTAGATGAGAATTTTTTTTCGTTCGTTTCCATATTAAATTTGTTTTATTAGTGCATTATTGCGTGACAAAAATATCGCAACATTGGAACACCTATATGGTGCAGTTTTAACACAAATAGGTAGTCCAGATGCTGAAACCTTGGAAATTTGAAATTCAGTATGATATTTGAAGGATTATTTTACAAATTCACCAAAAAGTAAGCTAATTGTTCTTTTATTAGAATAAACTTGATAATTCTTGAAATGCTTAAAATAAAAAAGCCTGAAAATAAATTTTCAGGCTTATACAACCAAATCTATATACTCTAAAGTATTCGCAGATTGGAACACTTAGCAAAAAACTGCTGAAAAAGGTATTATATTTAAAGCTTATTTTTAATCTTTTGCAAATCGAATGATTAAGTGCGAAACTTCATGAACAGAGCGTGCTGGTCTGTTTTCGTCAGGAACAACTAAACGGAAGGGGCCTACTCCATTTTCTAATGGTTTTCCGTCTTTTTTATCGGCTAAAATAATGACTCTGTTTGTAAAAGCTGGATCTAATTCTGCTAATGAAAAAATAACTTCATAACCATCGCTTGCACGCACTAGCATATATTTTGTCAAATTTTCTCCTTTAAGTTCTTTTCCAAGTGTTACTCCTGCCTGTTTCAATAGTTCAATGACAGGTACTCCAGAATATTGTTGATTTTTACCATCACGATCTTTCATAACAGCATCAACATGCGGTAATTTTTCAAAATCTGAAATTCTTAAAGAAAGTGTTTTTGAAACCTCTCCTTCAACTTTTACAATAGCTTCTTTGGAAGAATTTTGTGCATATAAATTGTTAGAAATAGTAGCAATAAATAAATTTATTAGAAAGGTAATGGCTAAAAAATGCTTTTTCATGTTTGTTGTTTTAAAAGTTAATTGCTTCTTGTCAAATGTGGATTTGAAAATTTTGGATCATTAATGAAAGTGGAATCCGTGAGCATTTTAAGAAAACTTATAATATCCGATTTTTCATTTGCTGTAAGCCCGAGATATTTTCCATTTAGATCGTTCGAACGGTCTTTCAAAGATATGCTTAAAGAGTTGCTCGCATTAATGTGTTCATTATAATGATCCAACACTTCTTCCAGGTTTTTAAATCTACCATCATGCATATACGGTGCAGTAAGTGCAATATTGCGAAGCGTTGCAACCCTAAATCTTCCTCGATCATTTGCCATTCCTGTCAATTCCTCACGGCCTATGTCTTTTGGTTCTGTGTCAAGACCATTGTTATGAAATAATTCCATGTACATTTTAGGTGTTCCGTGGCATTGCGCGCAATTGGCACCGCGAATATTTCTTTCTGGCTGTGGCGAATTCATAAACAATTCCATACCATTTAATTCTTCTTTTGAAGGCTTATATTCGCCTTTAAGATATTTGTCATAATTTGAATTTGCCGATATTAAAGTGCGCTCAAATTGTGCAATTGCTTTTGTAATTCTGTCTGGCGTTATTTCAGCCGTTCCAAATGCTTGTCTGAAAAGAGGCGGATATTCTTTTGTTTTCTGAAGTTCCTTAACGGCTTCATTCAAATACGCTCCCATTTCGTGCGGATCGTTAAGAGGAAATTTTGCTTGATCTTCTAAGCCTTTTGCTCTTCCGTCCCAGAAAAAATTTCGAACCCAAAGCAAATTCGCCAATGACATCGAACTGCGTTTCGTCGGTACATCATTTATACCTGAACTAAATGCTTTTCCATCTGTAAAAGCGAGTTTTTGCTGATGGCAACTTGCACAAGAAATCGTTTTGGTTGAAGAAAGTTTGGTTTCATAAAACAGCATCCTGCCCAGATAAACACCTTGTTTTGTAGTCATATTATCTTCAGGAATACTGATTCTATTTCCAAAATAATCGGGATATTCTAACTTATAAGGATCAGTATACAAAGGTTCTACGTCAGTAACAGCCATAAACAATGCAGCCGCTGCTAACACAGACAATAATGTCATTTTTTTATACTGTGATTTAATATGCATCATCTTTTTATAAAAAGAAATAATTTAAAACTCCTTAATACCTTCATTATGCTTTTAAATGAATACCGGTTTTAAAAAAACACAATTGTTTTTCGATTTTTATAGCTTATTTCAGAATCTGAATTATAGGATTGAATGCTTTAGAAGCAACCAGCACTTTCTGTCCAATTTTATATTCTCTTGCCTCTTCTTCTGTAGCAATCACCTTTACAATCGTATTTCCAGAAGAAACCTGAACAACATAAATAATATCACTTTTAGCAATACTGATAATCTCTCCTGTTAACTGAAATTTACTGCTAATTTTCTGTTCCGAAAAAACGCTTTCTGGAATCCCTTCTTTTATAATTTTACCTTTGTCGACAACAATAACCTTATCAGAAAGTTTAAAAATTTCCGAAATCGAATGACTCACCATTAAAGTAGTCAATTTATATTTTTGATGAATTTTTAGAATATAATCCTGAAGTTTGAACCTCATTTCATCGTCCAATGCTGATAAAGGCTCATCCAACAAAAGTATTTCTGGCTTTCGAACAATTGCTCTAGCCAATGCCGCGCGCTGTTTTTGTCCGCCAGATAAATTTTGCGGTTTGCTATGTTGCAATGACTGTAATTCCATTAATTCAATCAGCTCAGAAACAATCTCTTTAGAATCATTTTTTGATAAAGCAAACTCTAAATTTTCCTTTACAGTTAAATTAGGAAACAATGCAAAATCCTGAAATACAAAACCAATAGAACGTTTTTGAACAGGGAGATGAAACTTTTTCTTCGAATCATCCCAAATTGATTCTCCTACTTTTACTAATGTTTTTTCTGCCTCAGTAAGTCCTGCTAAAATTCTTAGAATGGTTGTTTTGCCTGCTCCAGAATTTCCGTAAATAGCAACAAATTCTCTTTTTTTAATAGTCAGAGAGATATCCAATGGCAATTCGCCATCTGCTGTCTGGAGCATTTTGTAAGCATCTAACTGTATCATTAATAAAGAATTGTTTTTCTGGATTTATTATTAATTAAATGAACTGCCAACAGAATTGAAAAAGAAAAAACAAACAATATTCCAGCATATATATTCGCATTTTGATAGTTCATAGATTCTACTTCTTCATAAATCGCAATCGAAACCACTTTTGTCTCCTCCGGAATACTTCCGCCAACCATTAAAACAACACCAAATTCTCCAAGAGTATGGGCAAATGTCATAATGATTCCCGTAAATAAAGAAGCGCGAATATTAGGAAGTAAAATTTTTGTAACTGTCGTAAATCTCGATTTGCCTAAAGTAAAAGAAGCTTCCTGCAAAGCTGGTGAAAGATTTTTTAATCCTGATAAAATCGGATTTACCATGAAAGGCAAACTGTACAAAACGGAAGCGAGAATTAATCCTTCAAAAGTAAAAACCAGTCTCACATCAAAATAGTCTGATAGAAATTTACCGAAAGTATTTTCTGGACTAAAAGCTATTAAAAGATAAAAACCCAAAACAGATGGCGGTAAAACTAAAGGCAAACTTATTAAAGCTTCAATAATGGCTTTTAATCGAAATCGGCTGTAACACAACCAATAACATAGCGGAATTGAAACCACAAAAAGAATTAATGTAGTAATTAAAGCCAGTTTTGCAGTAAGCCATAATGGATCTAGGTTAATCATCGGCAGATAAGCTTACTTCGTTTGTTTTTATTAAAGCCATTACATTTTCGTTCTCTTTTAGATCTAATTGTTCACAAGCATTAGTCGTAATAATAGATTGTATACTTTCTTCTCCCATCGATAAAGCAATCTGACTAAGAATTACTCCTTTTTTTATAGATTCTATACGGCACAAAATCTGATTTTGAATGCTAATAGATGGATTTAAATCTTTAGCTATAATTACCTCCGTTTCCTTAAAAATAATTTTTACTGTCTTATTTTCACTTAAATAATCTGCTGTATCTGGCGTGTCTAAAACAATCGAAGAAAAGCTATTTTTATTTGATTTTACTTTAACTAAAGAAATGCCTTCGTAAGATTGAATTTCAGAAATAATTCCTTTTAGTACATTCATTTTGTCTTTGTATCGTATCCGTAATATTTTAGAATTGTAATTGCTTTTTTTGAAGATATAAAATTATAAAATTTTAGAGCATTCGCATTGTCTTTTCCATGTTTCAAAATTACACATCCTTGTTCTAAAGGTGAATGGCTTTTTTCAGGAATGATATAATATTTCCCTTCTTCTTTCTGCATATTTGGAGTCAGGACAAGAGATAAAGCTGTAATTCCGATATCAGCATTTCCTGTTGTTACAAATTGTGTAGCTTGCGTAATATTGTCTCCAAAAACCAATTTGCTTTTTACCTTATCATATATTTTGTAGAATTTTAAACTCTCAACCGCTTTTTCTCCGTACGGCGCAGTTGAAGGATTTCCAATCGCTATTTTTCGAATGGATGCATCTAAAAGACTATTAATCTTTGCTTTATTCGGATCTGTTTTTTTGCTCCAAATAACCAATTTTCCTGTTGCATACATCTTCACTTTTGAAGCTGTCATTTTATTACTTTCCAGTTTATTAGGATAATCCATATCTGCTGAAAAAAATAAATCAAATGGAGCTCCGCTGGAAATCTGTTCATAAAATTTTCCTGAAGCGCCATAAGTAATTTGCGGATTTATACCTTTATTTTGAATTTTAAAAACAGTATTTATAGAATCTAAAGCTATTTTAAGATTAGCTGCAGCCACAATCGTAAATTTCTGCTGAGCGCGAAGAGTTCCAAAAGACAATACTGAAAACAATGCCAGACATATTAAAAATCTTCTTTTGATTTCATACTGAACTGATTTATTTCTCTTCTCCATAACAAAAAAAATAAGTATTATAACTGTAAAAATAAGCATTCTCATTCAGAATGTAAAAAACTACTCTACAGATAAAACTTTTTTACTCATTTACAGTAGATTTTATCTTGGCTGTGTACGTGTAATATATAGCCATACCTGTAAAAAGCAATCCTCCAACTATATTTCCTGCAGTAACTATTAACTGGTTATACAGCCACCAATCGCTTATACTTACTTTCGCTCCAAACATCATTCCTGCGGGAATCACAAACATATTAACTACGGCATGCTCATACCCCAATGCAAAAAAGATAAAAATAGGAATACCTGCTGCTAATATTTTTCCTAATGTTGACTTTGAAGTCATGGACATAATTACTCCCATGCAAACCATCCAATTGCATAGAATAGCTTTAACAAATGCTGAGAAAAGTCCCAACATTCCATGTTCTGCATATCCAATGGTTTTTTTCTCACTAATTTTGATTATCGCCTGTTCGATTAATCCCAATTCTTTTATTTGTCCAGTCTCTGTGCTAGCTGCCCAAAATAAAACGGCAAAAAGTAAACTCCCAAGCAAATTGCCTATAAATACCCAAGATAAATTTTTAAGCATTTTAGAAGCCGATATTTTGCCCTCAAGCCAAGCTAATGGAACTAATGCAAAACTTCCTGTTACCAATTCAAGTCCAAGAATAACGATAATTACAAATCCCACCGGAAATACAAATGCTCCGATAAGACTCAATGACGTTTGTGTAGTCGCCATCAATGCAAGGGCCACAGAAATTGCCAACAAAGCTCCCGATAAAGCTCCTCTAATCAATAAATCCTTGATACTCAACTTTGATTTATTAACTGCAGTTGTCATCATATTTTCGGCAACCTCCTTAGGTGTGATGTAGTCCATCATAATTTTAAAAATTTAGATTAGAAATTCATTTTTAGATTTAAAGCAAAAAAAATAGATACTTATACGTACAAATATAAGTATTAATACTTATAAATACTTAGCCGATTTGAAATATTTTAGAATGATTCCTTCTTAATCCCATAAATAGAAAAATAAAAATGGTTAGAATTTAACGGATGTTACTATTTTTCAATCCTTTAAAAGAAGTTGAATCAAAACGAAATAGCTTCTTGTATTTTAGCTTTAAGCAAAAATTATAGTCCTTTATTTACAATTATTTAACTTCCAATAATATAAAACAGGTGTTTTTACGCTAAATTCTTACATTTCTTGTTTTTAATTTTACTTCAGAAAAAAAAGCTCTACAAGCCCCTTTATTTGTACAACTCTTCTGTACACCAAAAAACCTCCCAATTCAAGCCATAAAAAAGTGGAGACCTGTAATTCACTTTAAAAAACGGGGGCGACTTCTGAAAAGCCATACGAGTAGGACTAACACTTAAAATACTAATATTATGGAACTAAAAAACACAAACGAACAAGAGGACGTTGCTGTAATCAATGATGTAAACAGCAATTTTCAATTTAGAACACCAGCTGGTATTCAGGATTTTCAAACAGATCCTTCGAAGCAAACCGCAATGAATCAGCTGTGGAGTGCAAATCTGGATGAATTCACACAGCAAGGTATGCTAAGCAATCCGTGGAATACTACTAATACTCCTGCGGTCACAAACTACTACAATCCGATACAAAACAATCCTAAAAGTGCTGTAAACAATGTTACATGGTCTGCTTTTCCAGGAAGATTAGCTTTTAATTTCCCCGCTGCTTCGCAAGATCAATTGAACCAAATGGCAGATACTGGTAATATGATATCGCTAATTAATAATAATCCATGCGGTACACCTACTCAAACTATTCCTTATTTTCCTTATGGACCAAGAGGTTGGCAAGATGAATATTGCGAATGGGCAGTAACTCGAAATGCTCAAAATAAAATTACACGTATAGATTTTACCTGCGAAAATCCAGAATACTGGAACAGCCTTTGGATTATTGATCCTAACAAAGTTCTATCGCTTTATCAATCTATATTGAATAAGCCGCAAATCACATTAGAAGATTTAAGTTTACCAGGCGCTGTAAATCCTGCTACAGGAGGACCAATTTACAATCCGTTGAATAAATGGAATTCTGGACCTGTATCAAACGCTAATTTGGGAGGCGCTATACATTTAACTAGTACACCAAATACTTTGCAAACAGAAATTGGATTGGCTACTGCGGCAACCGTACAGCGTAATAATCCATCAGGCACAACAGGAAATACTATTTGGCCTTCAAGACTTTACAATGAATTATTGTGTGATGCGCAATACGGACAGAAAAACCGAAATAGCGATCCTAATATTGGAGGTACGGTAAACAATCTTGTAACTGGTAATGTAATAATCCCTAATTTAGGGCCACAGGTAGTTACTCTTGCAGATCCACCGGGACTTTATATTCAAATGCCTGATTTTACTCATTATCAAACTCCAGATGGAACAAATGCTGCTACATTTTGGAAAATTGCACGCGGATCTGAAACCTTGAATGATCAATACGGTAATCCAATGCCGGGTAATTTTATATTGCACGCTGTATTTGAAGTTCCAGCAGATAAAAATTACACAATCAGCGATATAACGATCAGAGGTGAAAAAATTGATTGGGGATCTCAAGTTGCATCAACTTTTAAAATGCAAATTGTTGCCAGCAGTTACAATAGCCCAACAATTCCTAAAGGTTATGATGCTGTGGGTACTCCTAACGTTACTTTTGCTCAGCCTTTACAGCTTTTCTATCAGGATTATTTTAATGCTATGTACAAAACTAATGTGCCTAATCCTGTTAATCATCCTATTTCTCTTTTGAGTAACAGTACTTTTATTCCGCCAACCATTTTTAATTCGGCAAGCGGAGTCAATATGGTATTGATTTGCGATACTTGCACTGCCGTTCCGGGTAATCCTAGCACTTATCCATCTGTAACTTTTGACGATTCTAATATTAAAGCAGTTGTAAATTCTGTTCAAAATAACATTACTTATGCAGTGCCAGGAAACAGTATGCCAAGCACTTATACCGCTTTGTTTATTAGCGTTAGTGTAGGTGTTAATGCTTCTGCGGGTGCTCATGGAATATTCATTACCAATTCTGGACAACAGCAAAGTCCTGCAATGCCTGGAATGCTTATCGTATCTCCTACAACTGTGCAAGCTAATGTTAAATGGCAAAATACGGGCGTAATTGTTCAATCTGGAACTCCTGTAAATGTTACTTATCAAAGCGGTCTTTGGACAGCAAACCCAAATGACAATGGCGGACGATTGTATAATGCTGATGGAAATCCATATTTTATTCCTGCTCAAGCTGGCTACACAATGCCTGGCAAAAATGAAGGCTCGCTTATAGGAAAAGTAGGCAGCACGGTATTTTTTATTGGTATGGGCGCTACTGTGCCTGCTAATCTTCAGGGCGAATTGCAGTTGTGCATTAATGATGATTTAAATGCTATCTACGGAGTTGGCTTTGCAGATAATATTGGAAATATTACGGTAAAAATTACTGTTGGATAATCATTACCGAATCTACTAATTCGGGGGAAATATAGGTTATAAGGATATGCTTCAAACCTTATATTTCCCTCTTTTTATTTCATTTAAATAATAAAACAATGAATTTAAAAACTACATTATCTAAAAAAATATTTTGGTTAGGTCTTGTCATAATTCCATTGGCTGTTATTGCTTCTAAAGCAGAACTTGGAAACGAAGCCTCTCAATACCAATTGATTCCGACATCACAAACCAATACTTGCGATTGTTATTCTACAAGTTTACCAAGCGCTATTCTTCCCATTACATTTAACAATATCGTTCCGGGTGACTTATTATCATTTAATCAGCCGTTGGCAAATTGTTTTGCTTGGAAAGAATTTATTGCTCTAAATTGGCCCACGAATCCAAATGCAAGTTTTGGAACTCCAAACGATTTTGGCTTTGTGCAATGGGAAACCTATATGCCAAGAGAAGTTTTATTTCCTGACGATGGTTCAAAACCACCAGCATGGGGAACTTTGGTATCAGATGAATATAGCAGACTTTTCAAATCGCAAAAAATGCTGCTAAAAAAAACACAGACCAAACTCCTTACATTTGTCAGTAAAATTGAAGAAAACGATGCCGAAGTAAGTTTTAGTCCTGATCAGGCGGCACCATTTGGAAAACCAAGTTGGATGGGTGCACAAAACAGCACTAATTTATGGTACGAAATTATGCTCAATAAAGACTATTACGATTATATCGTAAAAAAAGGATTCTATAATGCACAAGTTCAGCATGATACCGTAAAACTAAATCAGCCTATTAATTTTCCTCAAGGCAGCTACAACGGATTTGTCGGTGCAATTGAATTAAAAGCCGCATGGATGGAAGTTAAAGATGTAAAATCACCTAAATGGCAAAGATATAAATTGTCAAATGCCACAGTTTTGGATCCCATTACAAAAAAACTTAGAAATACAGTAGTGGCACTTGTAGGACTTCACATATTGCATAAAACACAAAATCAGCCTACGTGGGTTTGGGCTACTTTTGAGCAGATCGACAATGCTCCCGATCAGAGCAACTTAAGCGGTACGCCTCCATCTCAATATGGTTATAGTTTTTACAATCCGAATTGTAAGAATCAAAATGTAGTTATTAGAACCCCTACCGGAGATTCTACAAAAGTCGTCACGTGTGTGCCAAATACGTCGCCTCCTTATTATCTGAATCAGGCTGGTCCTGTGCCGACGCAAACTACGAGGATAAACAAAATCGATCCAATTGATGCAGCGCCTATTAATGCGTTAATGCAGCAAAATATCCGAAAATTTTATCCTAATTCGGTTTGGCAATATTACCAATTAGTTGATGTAATCTGGTCACAAAGTTTTCAGGCAGATCCAACTACGGCAATTCCTTCTCCAAGAAAAATAAACAATTCAGCAATGACGAGCGGGGCAAATATTGTGGCAAATTCAACAATGGAAACCTATGTACAATCGACAAAAACCTGCTACGATTGCCATGTTTTTAGCACAATTGCGCCGTATCCTAGAGATAGTGTAAACAACAATAAATTTGGTGATTTTAGTTTTGCGATCTCTTTTGCGAAATATCCTTCTGCAAAAAGCGATGAAAAGAAAAGGTCAATGAAGAAATAACCACGCTATTTATACTCACTTTTGAAAAAGCTGTCTCAATTTTGAGACGGCTTTTTTTGCTGAATTTTTGATGAAAACTAAATTTTCTCAACTCCCCTTTCTCTCATCAATTCCACTGCGTCGAGCATTTTGATTAAATGAATGTAAGGCGTTGTCAAGTCAGGATCGGGATCTGTGGTATGAGGCGACAATGAAAACTCTAGGATTTGACGTAGAAACAATTCAAATTCTTCAAGTGTTTTTTCTTCAAATGCTTTTTGAAATACCATAAAAGGATTTTCGTATTCTTCTTTCGTTAGAGAAGAAAGACAAAAAACCGTTTCAGAGCGCGAAGATGTTGCGACTTTCCATTTTTTACTTTTCTCTTTCAAACAATAACAAATTTTGAGAAAAGAGCTTACAGTACTATACAAAACAAAAGCATCTGAAGGATTGTCTTGTTTGTAGATTTCTTTTTTATAACAGTATAGTACCGCTTGGCTTAAATTCTGTTTATAATAATCAATATGTGCAAAGTCAAAAAAGGCATTCATTGCTTTAAACGGATTTCCTCCCGCATATCCCGCCCAAAAGCTTGTTTCAAAGGATATTTTATTCTTTTTCATTGTAGTTAGTTTAAAATTTTCAGCGAAATTCTATTCTTTCGAAAGGATAAACTATTCTAAAAACAGATATATTATCTTACAAAAATAGACACGTTTTTATAGTATAATTTTCTATCTTTGAAACTCAGGATTTTTTAATCTAAACAGATTTGTCTTGAGCTTTTAGAAAATTGATATTCATTATGGAACAGAAAATACATCAAGGAAGAAACGTAAAACGTTTTAGAGAAATGCTTAACGTCAAGCAAGAAGCATTGGCTTATGATCTGGGCGAAGACTGGAACCAAAAGAAAATTTCGATGCTGGAGCAGAAAGATGTAATTGAAGACAATTTGCTGAAACAAATCTCAGCTGTATTGAAAATTCCTGTTGAAGCTTTTCAGAATTTTGATGAGCAACAAGCAATAAATATTATTTCTAATACTTTTCATGATGAAGCATTCATCGGTAATTCTGGTGGTACTTATAATGTTAATCCATTGCAAGAAATTTTAAAGCTTCATGAAGAAAAGATTGCTTTGTATGAAAGGATGTTGAAGGAGAAAGAGGAAATGATGGTTAGGCTTGAGAAATTGATTGGTAAATGATTATTTACAAAAAGAAACTTGGTTTAGGCAAGAGATTAAAAAGTCTCTTTTGTCTTTTTGAAAATTAGTTAAACTACTTATAAAAGTCTTAAATTCTAATATAGATAAGTTATGAAAAACCTAAAGACATTTGGATAGTGTAATTTGAGACTTAGCTACACAGAGGGTCAACTACACAGGTAAAATACAACTAGCACAAATTTTCTGTAAAAGAATATGGGTAAATTGTAATCAATATGTTTTTATTAATAAGAAAAAGAATAAAATATTTCATTAAGTTTAGGAAGTTTATTTATCTTTAATTCAATGATAATTTACTATAAAAAATAAAAGTTAAAAAAATACTCGTTAAAAAATAAAAAATAAAATTTATGTTCAGTTTAAATATAAAAAATTATAGAAGTTTTAAAGACCAAAGCTTTGATTTTTCCAAGATGAATATTTTAATTGGAGAAAATAGTTCAGGGAAAAGTAGTCTTATAAAATTCTTCTTAGCGTTAAAACAAACTTTTGACATTCATAATTACAAGGATAGTAATTTTGCAACGACCGGGAAGTACACTGATTTAGGCAATTATAAAGAAACTATATATTATCACGATGAAAACTTACCACTTGAATTCAGTTTCACATTTGCAGATTATGATATTTTTTTTAGAAGTTTTCTTTTCATAGGTCAATCTAAAGGCACAAATAAAGAAAAATTAGAGTTTGCAAATAGTATTAAAACTTTAATTAACCCAGATCCAAAAGCAACTACCAAAATTGATTTCTCCTTAACAAAGGAACTAGATAAACATAATAAAATTATGACAAAGATTAATAATTCCCAATATGGAACTATTAAAATTATACATAATAAAACCATTAAAAATAAAAAAATAAATACTCTTTTTGGTCCCACTTGTACATTAGAATTTTTTTATAAGAAAACTAACGAAACTATAATTTTAGAAGATTTAAATTATGAAAAAGATGGCTTTTTAAGTTTAATAACTGCTAACAGTTTGGTAAATTCAATAATCAAGTATAATAACAAAAAGATGGAAGATTATGAGAATGATGAAACTTTCAAAAATAAGGTTGACGTTATATATTATACAATTGCATATATGATTATATGTCAGAACTATTTAAAGTACTATATTGACAAGATTGACTATATAAATCCGATAAATACATCTCCTAATAGAATATATTTAGTTAAAGATGACAAACAAACTAATCACATAAATGATATTGAAGATTTTGTAAATTTCTTTAGCAAAACAAATGATGAAATTTTACCCGATTTTATTAAAGTATTGAATAAATTCGGCATATTAAATGATTTAGAAATATTAAAAGATGATCGACTTCCTGTAAGGGAATTAAGGGTGAAAATTAAAAATTTATTAAGCAATATAAATGATGTAGGATATGGAGTTTCATTACAACTTCCAATAATACTTAAGTGTTACTTAGCAGAAGTTCTTCCAGAAAGAAAAGGTTCTATAATATTTATTGAACAACCCGAAGTTCATTTACACCCAAAACTACATGCTAAATTAATAGAAACTTTATTTAGTCTTTCAAAACATACTTCATATTTTATTGAAACTCATAGTGAACATATAATTAGAAAAATGCAAGTCTTAGTTAAAGAGAAATCTGATAAATTTATACCTAATGATGTTACCATTCATTATATGATAAGAGACGAACAACAAACAAACGTAACAGTTCATAGTATTGAAGATAATGGTAAATTACAACCAATCTTTGCATCTGGATTTTTCGATAATTCTTACATTTTGTCTAAAGCTTTGTTGGATTAAATATGGACCTATTAATTACTCCTAAATTAGTATCATCATATATTAAAAGTTTAAATAAAATAAACAAAAATGATGCAGAAAAAATAATTCATCTATTTTTTGACAATGAAAATAATAACTTCATAGTAAATAAAAAGTTGCTAGAACTTTATGAATCTGAATTTTCACCAGATAGTTATGAGTTTGTAAAGTTTCAAGATGAAATGGTTCATTTATTGAACGGTAGAGGAATAAATAAAGGAACTCAAAAAATCAATTTAGATGAAGTTTTACAAGATTCTGAAAAAAAATATCTTGCTGAAAAGACATGTAATGAAATTTACATG
This sequence comes from Flavobacterium sp. HJSW_4, assembly GCF_042436695.1. Lineage (NCBI taxonomy): Bacteria > Pseudomonadati > Bacteroidota > Flavobacteriia > Flavobacteriales > Flavobacteriaceae > Flavobacterium > Flavobacterium sp. HJSW_4. The sequence continues at coordinate 50,272 of NZ_JBHNPP010000003.1, read as the reverse complement.
AATTTATCAGATAATGCTGCCAATTCTTTAAAAAATGAATTTAGTGCAGTCTTGGATAATTTATCTGATAAAAAATCAAAAGATTATACATTCTTTTATTTAGCAGCCTACAATCCGATAAGCTTAACAAAAAGATTTTATGATTTTGACACAGACGATGACATAAAATTGTTTTTAGAAGATATTTATAAATTAAGAACAAAAAATAAAATAACTATTTTTGATAAAAATATAAATCTTACACATAGATATTATGATTTTTTCAAAAATAAAGGATTAGCATTTGATTATTATACCCTAAAACACCGATCTTTTGATATAGTTGAAAGAAGCAATCAATATAGAATCCTTAGAGATTTCTTTAATAGATGTGCAGTTTATGTTTACAGAGCACCAGTAAGTAATATTCATGAAAGGAGAGTTATGTTTAATAATTTAATTATTGAATTTGATAATGATCCAGCGAATATTTTAGTTAGCGAACCAAATTGGAAAATAGACATATTTGTATGCAATACAATTAAATCTGAGATTGATAATAAAGGGAGAAGATTATTTCAAAGGGATACAACAACATAGATAGTGCAGATTTGTAATCCATCCCCGCAAAGTATATTTTTAATAGCACTGAAAAAATTCCGAAGCTATAGTACCAAGTAAATTGGGATCACAAAAATAAAAATCCCATTTCTTACGAAATGGGATTTTTTTTAGCTTATTATCCCTTCACTTTAAAAACCTTATAAAACACAAAAAGAATCCCCAACCAAACAGGAATCAATTCTACAGATAACTCCATATTCGTCATCCACATAATGGCTAAAATCCCTAATAAAAAGGCGAAACAGATGTAATTGCTTACGGGATAAAATATAGAAGCAAATTTCGTTTTTGTGTTTTCTTCGTCTTTCGCTTGTCTAAATTTTAAATGCGTATACGAAATCATAACCCAGTTAATAACCAAGCAAGAAACTACTAAAGACATTAAAATACTAAACGCTTCTTCTGGCATTATTTTGTTTATTAAAATACAGATTGCAGCAAAGCATGACGAAACTAAAATGGCATTAATTGGCACGGAGTGTTTGTTTAGTTTCTTTAAAAAACTAGGCGCACTCCCTTGATCTGCTAAACCAAATAACATTCTTGAATTACTGTAAACACTACTATTATACACAGACAAAGCGGCAGTTAAAACAATTAAATTAAGCACATTAGCGATAAGGCTTGTAAAGAATATTTTCTTGCCAAATAATTCAAATTCCATTCCGTTTAAGTTTTGAAAAACCATCACAAACGGACTGCTGTCTGTTGTAATTTGCTGCCAAGGCGACAACGCAAATAAAATAACCAATGCACCCACATAAAATATCAGAATTCTATAAATAACCTGATTGGTTGCTTTCGGAATGTTTTTTTCTGGATTTTCGGCTTCAGCAGCGGTAATTCCAATTAGTTCTAAACCTCCAAAAGAGAACATAATCAAAGCCATTGCAGACAATAAACCTTGAAAACTTCCATTTGCCGTTTTTTCAAAGAAACCTTTTGGAAAGAAACCCCCATCATTATATAAATTATGAATTGTAGCGTGCTCTCCTCCTGTTCCACTTACTAGCAAATAAGTTCCAAAAAGAATCATGGCAATAATTGCAACGACTTTTATAATGGAGAACCAAAATTCAGTTTCTCCGTACACTTTTACAGAGGCAAAATTCAAAGCATTGATAACCAAGAAGAAAAATAAACTGGATGCCCAAAGCGGAATTTCTGGCCACCAAAACTGTACGTAAACGCCAATGGCTGTAAGTTCGGCCATACTTACCAGAATATACAAAATCCAATAGTTCCAACCTGATGCAAAACCCGCAAAAGAACCGCAATACTTATAGGCAAAATAGCTAAAGCTTCCTGAAACAGGCTCTTCAACAACCATTTCGCCAAGTTGTCTCATTATAAAAAAAGCGATAATTCCGGCAATGGCGTATCCTAAAATAACAGACGGCCCTGCTAATACGGCTGCTGGACCAATACCAAGGAAAAGACCTGTACCAATAGATCCGCCTAAGGCAATTAACTGAATGTGTCGATTAGTTAGTCCACGTTTAAGCTGATTCTCTTCTGCAGCATCATGATTTTTTTTCACAAATTAGATTTTTAAATGAGTTAAATGTACTCACAGATGTATAAACAGCGAAGATAAGTCAAAAAAAGAATCGCACAAAGCCTCGTTCTGTCGCATCTGTCAGAGTCAAATATAAACATTTAAGTTTTTAAAAAATCAATCTGTCAATTTATGGAATGATTTAAATAGAGCTATTTTTCAAATTATTTAATACAACAAACTTAATATCAGATTGAAAGAAACTTTTGTTCCTTGATTTTGTTTGCTCTCCACACTGATTTTTCCATCAAACAATTCAACAATTTCTTTGCAAAGGTTTAATCCCAATCCTACTCCTAAATCATTTGTTCTGTTTAAAAATGCACCTTGATAAAATTTATCGAATACATTTTTCAAATCATCTTCAGAAATTCCTGCACCACTATCGATAATTTCAACTTTCAAATTGAGTTTTTTATCTTCAATAACTTCATAATCAACAAAAACAGAAATTAGTCCTTCGGTAGTAAATTTATTAGCATTTCCGATTAAGTTATAAAACAGCTGATGGATTTTTACAACATCAGCATTAACATTGTAACTTGTATCCAATCTAGAATTAATTTCAATTCTATTTCCCTTGCTTTCTACTAAAGAAAACATCGAACCCACAATTTGATTAATTTCTTCTGCCAAATGGAATTTTCTATTGTTTAATTTCAAATCCTGCCCTTCATTTTTGGAATACTCTAATATTTGATTCGTTAAAAGCATTAAGGAACTTGTTGTAAAATCAATAACTTTAAAAGATTCCTTCATTTCAGGATCCATGGCTGATCGACTTAAAATTTTTACATAAATAGAAATTACACTCAATGGAGATCGTATTTCATGACTAATCATTCCCATTATTCTATTTTTAAAACTTAAGTTCTTCATTATTTTTATTTGTGCCGAAGTAAGTTTCTTTTCATAATAGAACGAAAATCTAGTAAAACTTAAAATTATAAGTGAAATGATTAGCATTATCATTACTAAAATAACAATGGTATAATTCTTTACAATAACATTAGAATCAGAGCGATTTCTTAGGCGTTTTTGGGCATCGTTTTCGAGGGAATTTATAGCTTTACTAAATACAGGCATCAATGCGTCTTGAAGAATAAGAAGTCTATTGTTGAGTTCTGTCAATTTTTCATCCTGTTCTCTTAAACTTATAAAATTCTTTTTTAGGCTTTTAAATTGATAATCATAATAATTAAAAGTGGTATTAAATATATTAGCCATTTGCTCTTCAACACTACCGGTTACCACTTTATTGTTGAATTTCATGGTGATAATAGTATTTACCTGTTCTTTTTGAACCTCTCTTTTTCCTTTAAGCGCATCTCCTAATCTATTGAATAGCTTTTTCTTAGAAACACTATCGGTTTTAACGTAGGATTCTGTTTTTATGCTATCTAAAATTTTCTTGTATTCGAATTCATTTAGCAGAAACAATTTTGAAATATTGTTTCTTTTTGGATCAACCTGCACATTTATAATCGAATCAATATTTGCTTGTAAGTTTTGAATGATTCTTTCAGCGTTTTTTTTCTGAATTAAAACACGAGCAAACTGCTTATCCTTACCAGTCAATAGATTAAGACTATCAATCAAAGTGTTTACTCCTTTCAAAGAATTTATATATCTTTTTAAAGATTCCTTATTTTTATTTAATTTGTAATTATTGAAACTCTTCTGAGAGTTTATAAAAGAATAATTTATTTGATTGTTAATCTGGGAAAGTTTATTTAATGAATTAATGGAGTCCAGATCTTTAACCGTTTCAGACTGGCCTAATTTTTCATTATACCAAATTCCGATCACAATTATCTGCAATAAAATTACAGTTGCAAGTAAAACATAATGTATAATTTTCCTGTAACTCAATTTTAATTTAAAAAAACTAAACATCTTACTAACTAGTAATGAATTCATAATAAACCTTTTGTAAAATTAAATACGACTATTATCTTATACATCTTTAAAATAATAGAGGCTAAAAAGATTTATTAGAGCTGGAACATTATCGATTCCTAATTTTTCAAAAACTCTATTTTTATAAGTGCTTACTGTTGTTTTTTTTAGATTTAATAATTCTGCAATACTATTATTAGCAACGCCATCTATCAAAAGTTTGGCGATTTCAATTTCTCTGTTTGATAATTGCTCAAGCGGATTCGTTGGTTTTTTAAAAATGTAAGCATCTGTTATTTTGTTTTGAATATTCTCACTCATGTATTTTCCATGAACCAAAACTGAATTAACAGCATTTGTAAACTCTTCCTCTGTACTTAACTTGTTTAAATACCCATTTGCGCCAGCATTTAAATATCTTATGGCATAGATATCTTCATCATAAGCAGAAAACATTAAAATCTTAATATTGGGCTGAAACTTCCTTATAGTAGGAATTACGGTTAGACTAACTCCGTCAGGAAAATTGATATCTAAAAACAATAGATTTATCTTATTTCCTTTAACTAATTTTAAAACTTCTTTAAAGGTTGCGGCTTGCAAAACCGTAGAAGAAGGGTATTTATCTTTTAGTAAAAAAACAATTCCTTGTCTTATTACACTATGGTCATCTGCAACTAGAAACGTGTTATTGGCTATCATTAAATTAAAAGATTACTTAAAAAAAGGCTTATAATAAATTATTTCGATTTGCAAAATTTCTTTTAAAAACTGGACATAATCTTTTTACAAACACTAATCAATTCATGTTTTACATTTGTATTTATTCATATAAAAATCGAAACAAAAATAGCTGTCTTGCTCTTTTAACCTTATAGAACATTTTACTCTTTAAATGTAGATTTAATACGACGCTTTAGAATAAAATATTATCAGAAACATTTCATTTACAGTTACAAATTAGCATCGGCAATAAACAAACAATCCCATGTTTGTATGCTAACTGAAAAAATATAAAGACAGAAAAACTCTTGAATATTGTATCAACTTCAAAAAAGAAATGGTAGATTCCCTTTAATAATGTATGCCGTTTTATTGAAATATTTTCACAGTAAGAAGTAGTAAAAAACACATTAAAAGATGTTGATTTTAATCACATTTAATCGAATTTAAAAAGCTTTAAACAATATTAGCAAACAAAACAAAAGGCTTCATAAAACTGAAACCTTTCTTTTAAATTTAAAACATCACCTTTTTTCAATCATTTAAACTTCGCATTCTTTCAAATAATACAAATTAAAAATACTTATTAATGAAGAGAGATTATTAATATCTAGTTTTTCAAAAAGTCTATTTTTATAAGTGCTTACGGTGGTTCTTTGTATATTTAATGTTTCTGCAATAGCAGAATTTCCATAGCCTTCTGCCATTAATCTCGCAATTTCGATTTCTCTGTTTGACAATTGTTCTAATGGATTTATAGGCTTTTTTAAAATATAAGAGTCCATAATTTTGTTTTGAATATTTGGACTTACAAATTTTCCATATGAAAGAACTGAGTTTATTCCATAAGAAATCTCCGTTTCTTCACTTAATTTACTCATAAAACCATTTGCTCCGGCATTTAAATAACGAATAGCATATACTTCTTCATCACAAGCAGAAAAAATTAGAATTTTGATGTTTGGCTGCAATTCTTTTATGGTTGGAATTATATTTAGGCTTATTCCGTCGGGAAAATTAATATCTAATAAGAGTAAATCTATTTTTTGCTGTTTTACGAGTTTTAAGATTTCTAGAAAATTTCCTGTCTGCAAGATATTGGCAGACGGAAAAATATCTTTCAGTAAAAATGAAATTCCTTGTCTTATCATAGCATGGTCGTCTGCGACCACAAATGTTTTATTTGTCTCCATCTAAAAAATTATATAAAAGCAAATGTATGATCGCAACTCTACAGAAAAGATACAAGTAAGACTTTAAAACATTATAATAAGCTATTAATTAACAAATTATAAAATAAAAACAAAACGAGTTATGATAATTTTTAAAAAAATAGCATAAATTTATATAGCATTTTATTTTAAAATAAAACCTTAAAAAAACTTCATTTTCTAATAGCGACTCGGAATGTACAAAAGAGGTGATTTTTATTGTGTCTCTCCAGACTGGCTAAAAGATATGGCTGAGGAGCTGCAGACCAATTTAGTAAACAACAATACATTAACTCTTCCAGAAAAATTAGGGAAAGGGAATATCTTTTTTATACAGGTAATCCCCGGAATTTCTGTAATGCTATTTGATTTTCTATTGGCTAAACCCTTTCTTATAAAAAAAACAAATGACAATATTGATAGAATTTCATTTCATTACGACATCAGCGATACTGAAAATCATTTAGTTATTAAAAATATCCCTCAAAAAATTGGGAATGTTTCAAAATCAGGTTTATCCATTTTTGATAGAATTAATACTGCCGTTTTTAAACCATCTCTTGAATCTCGAACTTTCGCTATAAGCCTGTCTATCGACAAAAGATTACTGATGCAATTGATTGAAAATAATCCGGAACAGGATTTGATTAATCAAAATATTGATTTTACAAAAAAGAATTTATTTTACAATACAGATATTGATAGTGAAAGTCTTCTGTTGCTGACCTCTCTAAAAAATATGCCTATTACTACAACATCCTATGAGACTAATCTTAGAGGCGTTTCATTAAAACTGTTGGCTAATACTTTTCTTAAATTGGCAGAAAATAATTTAGATGAAAAAAAAATATCAAAAATTGATATTCAAGGATTGCATAAATCAAAAGATTTTATGTTTAAAGATATCGTTGGGGCTTTTCCGTCAATTGAAACTCTTTCAAAAATAGCAGGAATGTCTACCACAAAATTCAAACTTTTGTTTAAAAAATATTTTCGCAATACGCCAAAAGAATTATTTATAAAAGAAAAAATGATACAGGCAAATAAACTCTTGCAAAGCGGCGACTATGTAAGCCTATCAGAAATAATAAAAGATTTGAATTATTACAACACAAAGCAATTTTCTATTAAATATTTTTCCATTTTTAATCGAAAACCAATAGACGATTTTGTCAAAAAAGACGCTTCTGACAACGCATAATTCAGAATAAAATTAGTTCTAAATTTAAAGCTGAAAATACCTTACAGCCCTTTTACAAATGTCAATGGTGAAACTCCGAAATGTTTTTTAAACCTAAAAATAAAGTAGGCATAATCGGTAAAATTCAGTTCGTCTGTAACTTCTGAAATGCTCATTTTTTGTTCGAGAAGTTCTTTCGCTTTTAGGAGTTTATAGTTCATAAAAAAACTATTGGCTGGAGTTCCCGTCATTTTGCTAAATAATTTTTTAAATTTTGATTCTGACATATTACTTTTTTCTGCAATATGTTTGATCGATGGAAAAACGCCACTAATATTATCCATCAAATAATGTTGAATGTCAATGATGCTTAAAAAATCTTTTTGGTCAACTTTCTCAATAACAATATTATTATTTACCATTTGAATTAAATAGTCAGAAACCAACATATGAGCTGCAGAAATTAGTGATAGATTAAACACGCTTCCAGACACTTCCATTTTTTGCAGATCCTTTAAAATTATACTGCTATTAACAGAAATTCGATCGAATTTAATGAATGTATTTTTTGAGGAATCCATTATTTTATCCATGTTTTCTAAAAAAACAGGATTGTTTTCAGCAAAGGATTTTATTTTTATTTTTTTTATAAATATACAAAGTGCCATTGTTTTACTTCCTGCTTTGACTTCATAACTAGTATCCAAAATACTGTCGATGATAGACAAATTATAACCAAAACGGCCAACATTATAGAAGAAATTACTGCTCCTTTTTTGAGCTTCGCCATCGGTTAGATCATAGTAAAAACCAATAAAATCTGTTGTGGTATTTTTTTGTATAAATTTTATGTCTGTATTATATACTGCATCTATATATAAAAGTACAATGTCATGCCCGCAATCTAGGAAATACCTAACGCCACTGCCTATTTTTTCAGGAATAAGAATAGAGTTTCCCTCTATTTTTCCTTCTAATTGCTCGGCATAAGATGCTATCCAATTCAGATCAGCTCCAAAAGAATGTTCAATTGTGATCATATATTCAATTTTAGGATGAAAATAAAACTTTAATCAATTGTGCTTCATTTGCTCGATTAAAGAGTAACTCTTTATGTTCGCTTAAAAAATTGTAGAACTAGAACTTCAAATGTTAAACAAGTCATACTACAAAAACTCCTGTCATTGCATTTTACTTTTACCAAATCAATTGAATTACAATAAACCAAAACATAAAAAATAATCAGGGTAAATTCTTGATTTAGTCTTTTGCTTACTTATAAACCATGTAATATTTCAAAAGAATTTACATCTTTTTATATAGTTAATCCAAAGAATGACAACTAATTTGACTCTAATATAATCAAGTATTATTTATGAAAAAAATTTCGCACTACTTTACTTTAACATCTGGATGGCAAGATCAGTTAGCTGAACAAATTGGCTCAAAGGTGATAGATGATAAAATAATTGAATTTCCAAAAGAAATAGGAAAAGGATATATGTACTTTACTGGAATAATTCCTGGAATTTCTGTTTCCTTGACTAATTTATCTCTTAAAAGTAAAATTTCAATTAATAGAGAAGAATCTTCTGATGATTCTTTTATCATTTTTTATGACATGAGCAATCATTCAAATCTTCTTAAAATTAAAAATAAAGAATTAAAAATTGGCACTTATGAAAAACCAAACCTTATTATAACTGACAATAAAAATTCAGCATATTATGAAACACAAATAAACAAAGAATCGTTTGCCTTACAAATATTAGTTGATAAAAAACTATTCCCAGATTTTGAATCAAATTATCCTTATGCATCACCCAATTATGCTGAAAAATTAAAGAAGGAAGAATTCTTTTATGGCCAAGCAGATAGCAAAAGTGCAATTTTATTGCATTCGCTAAAAAACAAAAATATTTATGATGTTTCTTTCCATTCTTTTATAACTGGTATTACCTTAAAATTAGTTGCTAATTTATTAAGCAATAATACTTCAGCTACAGAACAAGATAAAATCAGAGTCTTGGATAAAGAGGCAATAGATCGAACAAAATTATTTTTATTATCCAACCTGCACAATCCATTTCCAACAATTGAATTTTTGTCTAACATGGCGAGAATGTCAAAATCGAAATACAAAACAACTTTTAGCAAACTCATGCTTACTACACCCAAAAAGTTTTATATAGTCGAGAAAATGAAACTTGCTAGAGAACTTCTTACCAGTGGAAATTTCGATAACGTAAATTCTGTTAAAGACAATCTTAATTACAGTCATTCTAAAACTTTAAGTTTAAAATACTTTAAACAATTTAACAAATTGCCTATCGACGATTTTATTGGGAGAGCGAGTTAAATCTTAATTGTTAAAAGAATTTTTAGCCTTTTTTATTATAATTTGGAGCAAAGGAGTAGCGACATAAGTCTTACTCCTTTTTAAATTTAGTATCAAGTCAAAAAATCTTAAAAAATGCAAATTACTTTCTATAAAACTTCGGAGATATTCCAAACTTTTTTTTAAATATGACGCTAAAATAAGAAGGATTACTAAAGTTTAATGTATTGGAAATTTCAGCTATTGTCAAGTCGCTTTCTTCTAGAAATTCCTTTGCTTTGAATAGTTTATTATCCATAAAAAATGAATGTGCAGTATCTCCGCTAATTTTTTTAAATGATTTTTTGAAATCTGTAGCAGACATATCGCAAATATCTGAAAGGGCATCAATTCCAGGAAATTGTTTATCTATATTCTTAATTATATGCCGTTGCGCCAGCATTATACCTGCAATACTTTTTTTTCTAACTACAGGACGACCAATAGATTCGTTAGCTATTTTTTCTAAGTACTCAGAAATCAATAAATGCACAGTAGCTTTTGCGCTAAGATCAAATAAAATTCTAGGCTGATAAGGTTTCTGCAAATCCTTAAGAAGCTGAAAACTTTCTATGCTCATTATTTCATGTTTCATAATGTTGTCTTCGCTGAAACATGAAAAGAAAGCTTCTGTTTCTGGAAAGTTTTTATTCTTTTCAAAATGTCTTTTAACAAATTCTTTTTTTATAAAAATAGAAAAAACGGCAATCTCGCTTCCGTCTGTTCCTAATTCAACTTCTAGGAATTTATTAATTATTAAACAATTAGAATCTTTTCCATTTATAATTTCTGGACCAATCTTAAAAGTCATTTTCGAATTCTCATCTGACAAATTGTAATAAAGTCCAACAAAGTCATCTTTTAAACTCCTTTTTGCTAACTGCAAAGTGTTTGTACAGGATTCATCCATGTAAAACAAAAATATTTCATTTTTTACTACCTCCTGAAAGTAACTGTATGAGTTGTTATTGATTTTGAAAACCTCTGATAAGGTATTTTTGGACTTCGTTTCATATCCCTGTGAAATGCAATAGACTTGATCTAAAGTTGAATAATAGGCTTGAGCATTTTTTTTCAGTTCTATTTTATCCATAAGGTTTAATGTCTTTAAAATTCTGATACAGCCAATGTTTAGTAACAACTGAAGAATAATGTAATTCTCAATGTTAGACCTGTCAGACTGCTTTATTTTGCAAAATAGCACATAGACATTAAAATAGAATGTAGTTTTACACCCTCATTTTTAGTAGATTAAATTCTACAAAAACATCATTTTTTTTATCGTGAAAGATACAGATAGCCAACCTTTTCTTTTTCTACTCCTTCAAAATCTTTATAAATAAGAACATAAAAATAAGTTCCTTTTGACAATCCTGAATTCTGATCTATTACAGCCTTTCCATTTGAAATTCCTTTAAAGAAATTGTCGTTTTTACCATAATTTTCAGTTGAAAACACCTTAACGCCCCATCGGTCGAAGATTTCCAATTTATTAGTTGCATAATTTTCTAATCCTTTTATAATCAATTGATCATTAACTCCGTCTTCATTTGGCGTAATGGCATTAAATACCTCAATATCATCTTTGACTACTGGCTTGCAATCTTCAACAATCACCTGATAACTAACTTTACTTGTACAGCCTTGATCGTTTGAAACAGTGTAAGTTATAGTTACTAATCCTTGAGATTTACCACTTACCTCACCCGTTGAAGGGTTTACCTCAGCAATGCGAATATCAGATGATGTCCATATTCCGTCTTGAACTCCATCAGTTGTCAACTGTGTTGTATCGTTGAAACAAATATTTTCATCGCCTGAAATAATACCTGGATTTGGAGCTTCTGTTTCATCAATAACAATATTTGCGGTAATCACATTTCCGTCAATATCTGACACGATTACATCATAAGTTCCTTTTCCTAAATTATCAATTGTCTGTGTTTTTGCACCGTTATTCCAGTTGTATAAATAAGGTTCTTTTCCTCCTGATACATTTGCTGTTGCAGATCCTTTTTCATTGCATAATACATCTGTTTTAGAAATTGATAGTACTAGTGGATTGACCTGTGACTCTGTTTTATTACTTAATTTGGTAAAATACGCTTTCTCATTTATTGGATTAATCGATAAGGATGAAAAAATTCCAATATTAATTTCTGTAATGCCATTGATTTTGCTTGGTGCTGCGTTATTAATCTGCCAGCCCATTTTTCCTGCCAAATCAGAAGCTCCGTACTGTGAAACGCAATTTGCTTTAGAATCAAAATCAGATCCATTGGTTGAACTATTGTGTTGCAAGGTAATTTCTGCCTCAACTACAGTGCTTGCATATATATTCCATGTTCTATCTATACCATTTGCTTTTTCTTCAATTGATGCTGAAAGGGCATAATTAGCAACATTTACATGTATAGTATTATTCGTTTTTAATTTAATTGAAGCCGGAGTATAATTATTAGCTGCAATACCGACGGGGAATTCAAATGTTCCTTTATAATTCTCTTTCACCAAATGTCCGCTGTCGTTTGTGACCACGAATTTTGATGCATCATAATCCTTCAACACAGCAGTCTGATTCACTATTAAATCATTCGTATCCAAGAACAAATTGCCCGAAATAAAAAGTATGCTATTTCCAACAACTGTGTTGGTATTTTTAAGTATAACTCCTTTTGGATTGTTGATTTCAATATTAGAAAAAACATTAGAATCTACAGTCGATTCCTTGCTTCCTCCATCTAAAATTTGCTGACCTATATATCCATTTATCGGGTTTGGCTGCTGAAAAACAATACTTCCAGTACCGGATCCTTGCGTAAAATGAGTCCAACTTTTATCTGCTCCGTATATCTTCGCGCCAAGTTCCATTTTGAAAGATACACCATAGAATAAAATCTTTGCACCATCTTCAATATATAGCTCAGCTTTTGGCCCCAAGACGACATCTCCATACCATTGCTCTTCTTGTCCTTTATAAACATAATATGGGCCATCAATATAAACTGACTCAGATTGAGCCATTCCATAAATCGACGACAGGAGTGTAAAAAACCTGAAAATATATGATATAAAAACTGATTGATTCACAAACTTAAATACTGTTATCAAGATTCATTTACTTCTGGAACTACTTTGAAAAGCATTAATATTTTATTATGCTAATACCGCTTCCGCCTCCTCTAGCACCGCCATAGCCACCGCCGCCACTTCCGCCACCGCCAGTATTTGCAGTACCGTCAATTGCGCCAGCATTCGCACCACCTCCTTTGGACGTACTTCCTCCAAATTTGCCTCCTGCTCCTGGACTATACCAGCTTCCGCCTCCGCCGCCAGCGCCAAGCAATGCCTCAGTAGGCGATATATCAAACATACCAGCAATTACTGCTGAAAAAATAGGTGCCTCAACACCATTCTGACCAATATTTGACCCAGCGCGACCACATTGTCCATTATTTTTTCCCCCATTATTATTACCGTAAGCGCCTCCATTACTTTGTCCAGCACAACCTCCTTGTGCTGTTAAATACTCTCCAAAACTAGTTTCACTACCATTTTGCCCAGCAATACCGCCATTTCCAATTATTACCGAAACAGATGCAAGGGGTGTCAAATCTATATTTGCACTTATTACTGCGCCACCACCACCACCATCTCCATAATTTCCAGTTTTACCGCCACCGCCGCCACCTACACACAGAATGCTAGGTAAACCACTGGCCGTGAAACCATCAGGGTATTTAAAAGCTGTATTCTTAGTGAAAATTTGAAATACGGGCTCTTTTACCTTCCAAGTATAATCGTGTGTGTATTTTGTACCATCATTTGCAGTAAGTTCAATTGTGAAATTGTAAACAATATCTCCCAATCCTTCTCTATTTGGTGCGTTACCCATTATTACGCCATTTGAATCCATGGAAAGGCCTTCTGGCAAATTTCCTTTCACGATGGCAAATGATATTATATTCTTTAACGGGCTACGATAAGTGTAATTTATATTGGATATTGCCGACCAATAAATATCAGCAAAGGCATTATTGACGTTTACTTTTTGTCCCCATCGAGTTTGATTTGCTGACCAAAATTGAGCAACTGGAGACTGTCCAAATCCATTAAAAAACAATAAATTAAAAAACAACGTAATAAAAAAAGTCTTTGTATTTGCTACAACAATATTTCCCATATTTAAGTCATTAATTACATAACCATTTACTAAAAATTAATTGTAATTATTAGCTACTGTCCACCAAAAAGTTGTTCCATCATACAAAAAGGCTAAAATATCAACAGCCCCCGCAACAGTTGTTAAAGTTACCACACCATTTCCCCCAGACATTACCTTACTATTTTTCCCTGCAGCTAAACCAGCAAATGTTATGGTACTATTTCCAGAATTTGTAACTATTATAGTTCCATACATGCCTTTTTTAGCATTAGAAATTGTTAAAGTGTTTACACCGCTCCCTAAAGACCATTGAGCGCTTGCTCCTTTATTTATATCCCATCCACCCCCTGTCAGTACTTGTATTGGAGTCGTGTAATTGTTTGCATTTATTGTACCATTGACATCCAGTTTTTCATTAGGATTGCTGGTTCCAATACCTGCATTGCCGTTTGACATTATCCTTAACCTTTCGGTATTATTGGTTTTAATTACCAAATCATTTAAATCGGTGGTTCCTAAAAAATTGGTTTGTGGCACTGTTCCTGAATTTCCAGTTGTGAGCCAAGAAAAAGCTCCCGCAGGAACTTTTTCTACTGCACCAGTTGTACTGTTCCAAGTCAATAAACTATTGGCATTAGTACCTTCTAAGAGATTCTGTAAAATTATTGGAGGCAATTTTCCATCTCCATTTACAACCAGTTTTGCACCCACAATTGAGGTAGTATCTATTCCAATTGAAACATTACCGTCATAATCCTTATTAAATAAATTATTTCCTATACGATACCATTTACTAGAATCAACATATTGTATAGTTCCCTTATTATCAACCACTCTTATCTCTTTCTGAGCTAAAAGCGGAGAAGAAAACATTGTTAAAAGTAATATGGTAATAACGTTTTTCATTTTTATTTTAGAATTAGCCAAAAGCCTATACAACGATTATTTTATCCAGTGAATTTCAATTTTATCTCCTGTAATGAAAGCATAATCATCAGGATCAGTACCATTTGCATTTTTTATAGTTACTGTTGTACCTGCAAGGGTATAATCTGTATCTGCCAATAATTTTGCTCCGTTACGATACACCCATATTTTTTGAACTGTTGAAGGCAAAGTAGTATCTGTAAATGTTGCATCTGTAGCTGCTACCGCACTCAATTGTGTTTCACCACCGTTTACCAAACTAGACATTAGCATTTTTTTTGTCTCACCAGTAGCTTCATCACGCACTAACATTGTGAAACCAGTTCCCGTACCATGTTTCGATCCATCTACTGCATCAGTAGAAGCTGCGTCTGTTGCAGGATTAATCAATTTAATACCGTCTAAAGCAAAAACTTTACCCGTTGCATCAATAAAAGTATCATCTGTCAATGTTCCTCCCAATTGCCATGTCGTAACAATGCCTTTATCTGGAGTTGTATTTGTGATTTGAGTAATACCATTTTTTACTTGCAAATATTTTATAGTTCCTTTATTATCAACAACTCTTACTGCTCCTTGAGTTGCGGCCGTACCATCTCCTATTTGTCCTAAAGTTGTAGGTGCCTGTTTTGTTATTGCAGCCGCTTTTTCCTGTGCTTGTGCATAATATCCACTTAAAAATAAAGCAAGAACTAAAACTATTTTGCCAAGTTTTTTTACTGTTTTTTTTGTTTTCATACTCATTTCCTTTTTCATTTTCTTCTTTTTAAATTACTATTATATATTTATTAATTCCATTGATAAATTTTAATCTCATCTCCTTCAAAGCATCCTTCGTTAGTGTCTGAATACAATTGAAGTATTATTGCTGATTCGCCTATAACAGATGTAAATTCGATTTCTTCCCCATTTCTAAAAACTTGAATTTTATCAGGAGAATTAATAGGAATTGGTGTGCTGAATTTTTTTTGTCCGTTTACGGCTATCGTTTTTTGTTTGATTACTTTATTGCTTATCGATTCTGTATTATCACCAGCTATCTTAATCCATTGATTTCCGTCATTGTAATAAACACCTAGAGCGACATCATTAACATGAGCATAATTGTAAACCTGCATTCCCTCAACATGAGTTTTAAGAGGCGTTGACTCTTTTGTAGAAATCAAAGACACTCTTGGCATCAAAAATCCTTTATTTCCGTCTTTTTCTCCTAATTGTAAATAAGCATTAGAATCAACAGGACCAGGCACTCCTCCTATTTTAGTTTGAGCATAAAACTTCATTGGCAGAAAATATAGAACCATCAATAAAATGAGGATATGGAACTCCTTCTTGATCCTGCCTTTTTTTGTCTTTACTATTAATTGATTTTTCATTTTTTATACTTTCAATATTTCACAAACTATTGAATTTAAATATGTCCTTTCGAAGTAAAATTGAGAGTGACGAAAATCTAATTAGATCTTAATAAAAATGTTCGTAAAATACTTCTTACCAGTATCTTGATTCTCCCTAATGGAAATTCCGAAATAATTGAAATCTCCCAACATAACTTCCTTATGCTCTGGACTTTTTGCCCATCCGTTTAAAACACCTTCGGCCGAACGGTAATTGTAACCAACATTTTCTGAAACTTTTTTTGCACCCAAAGTTTTTATAATTTCCTCCGATCTGTTTGTAAAATCATCATGACTAGGAATACCTTTTTCTATCATGTATATATTGTGTTCCTCCGATTTAATTGAAAGATGATTTAATATTTCTAAAGAATCCAAACCATTTGATGCTCTGTATTTGTTTATTAATAGAAGTGTTTCGACCTCCATAGTAGAGTAATCGTAATTTTCTAAAATTATTTGCTCATTATCGTTATCTTTTTCTTCTATCCCTTGCGCTTCAGCTGAACAATTCATAACTGTACAAGCCAATACTATGAGAACTATTCTCCAAATAAATTTATTCATCTCTTAAGTTGTTAATTGATAGATTTCTAATAGTATATTTTTAAAAGAATATTTGATTTTGAGCCATCAATTATCTTTTCAATTCTGTGGAAGAAAATTTCATTAACCATAGGACATCCGTGACTATCCGAAATTGGATAATTCTGTTCTTCAAGAGGCACCGCAGAATAATAATGAAGTACTACATGTCGCATATAGGCATTACTATTTAAAGAATCCAAACCATATAGTTTGTATGACTCTCCAAAACTCCCTTTATATTTATTGCCAATTGCACATCTTCCTAGAGAAGTCATTTTTGAATTTGGTTCATTGCCAAATCTTAAATTTCCAATGATGCCTGTTTCTGATCCAGATCCATGAGCTACAAGTCCGCTGTCTGTAACTTTTCCATTTTCAAGATCGTAGACAAAAAATCGTTTTTTCCCAGAGTTAACTCTCATGTCAATTAAAAAAGCCGTCTTTTTATTATACTTCGGATGTGTAGTAATAAATTGTTTTACATCTTGAACTTCTGCTTCAAATCTTTCAGCATCACTATCAAAATCTCTCTCTTTTTTATTTATATGTTTTACCGGAAAAACAAATATTGACTTGAAAGTCAGCATTAGTACAATTCTAAACATTTTATCAGTTTTAAAGTTTCTAATTTTAACACTGCAAAGTTGAGGGTACTCTCATTATTTATACTGAAAACTAAGACTCAAAAACATAACAATAAGACTATATTTTAGATAAAACCAGCTGAAAATCAACAACAAAACCATTTACAAAGTGGAAATCGTATAATGCTTTATTTAAATCATGTAAAGGTTTTGTGGTGAGGTTTAAGACATTTGAAGATTGAACGACTTAAGCTGATTTCTCAAATCTGATGGCAAAAATTATATATATACTGATTCTAATTTTTCCATGCTTCTGTTTTTCGCAGAGCGAAAAATATAACGCGAAAGTTGCATTCGCTATTGAAACTTATGCCTTTCTTAAAGGGCAGAATGCTGCGTTACAAAAAGTAGCACAACAGTTTCCGCACCTCACACCTAAAGTATATGAAGCAGAGAAAAACTTAAAAACGGTGTTTGGACGGACTGAAAAAAATCTTAAACAATTTCTAAAAGAAGAACTTGAGATTTCTCAAATGGATTCGCTTCATATATTAATGGATTCGCTTCTCAATCGGCAACTATCAAATCCTATTGAAAAAGAACAACATGCTCATGATTTTCTTTTAAAACTAAAAGACAGATCAAATTATAACCAAGAACAGCTTCCGAAGGGAATTTTATCTTTTAGATATTACGACGCACCTCACCAAGAAATTACAGATGGTCATGTCAATTTTTTTAATAGTGAAAATCATCCAAAAGCAGAAAATACTTCCATAAAAGTTCCCGTACCGAAAAGTTGGCTGGCGCAAGAAGCACATATGCCTGAAACAATTCAGCAGTTTACAAGTTGCGATGGAAATGGAACGGAAAAAATATTGATTGTAGTTTATGATTTACCTAAAGAATTGCATGGTTTTAAACTGAATGATAAATCCGTTTCATCTTTACTGCCTCCGACAACTAAAATAATTCGTTCAGAGACTTTAACTATTGATAACATTCCCGCCTTTATGATTGAAGTTGAAGAATCTATAGAGAATGAAAACAACATGAAAATAAGAATGATCCAATTTATGATTGTAGATAAAAACAAATTGTATTGTTTACAAGGCAGCATCGGGCCTGCAGACAAAAATGAGGATTTAGGATTTGAGATAAAAAAGTATGAACCGCTCTTTCGTCTTATCGCATCTAAAACAGAGCTGGATAATTAAATGTAAATTCTTCTGTTACTGTATCCAATAGTTTAGCAAATTAGCAATAACCGATATTCGCCATCATTTTCTTTTGGTGCTCTGTGAATGCAAGGCAATACTTTTTGTTTTGGATGATCTACAGCCAAACGCCAAATATGCATTTGCCCTAAATTAATAGGTTGAGCATTCTCATTTAACTGATAATGCAAATCAAAGTAATTCTCTTTCAAAAAGTCTTCGAATTCTTCTTCTGTTCCATCATGCAGTTCTCTTAGCTTTGCTCTGATTTCTGGAATTAAAATTTTTTGTTCTGCCTGCGAATTAGAAACAATATCGCTTGCCGCTCCATGATAGGTGCACAAAAAAGTATCTGTCGCAATGGGTGAGCGATCTACGTGAAACGAATATACATCAGTAGATATGAAATCAAATTCGTCATCTCGTTCGTAACACTTTAGTAAATTAAGAGAAGGCGAAGCTCCAAAATCGGTTAATAATTGCAAATCATTTAAGATGGTTTCTCTCGCTATGTTTCCCTTTTCTGATAGTTGGAGTGCGATTAGATCTTCAGCGCAAACTTCCGTGATATTTTCTTTTAAACTTAATTGATTTACAATTTCACTAAAATCGCCATCCAAATTTCTGAACCAGCATAACGCATTCATTTCTCCCTTGAAGTCGGTATTCATGAGCTCAGAAAAAGTAGAAACTACACCTATTTGAATGTTGGAAGAAAATATATTATTCATAGTTTGGAAATTAAGATAGAATACAAAAATATGCAATAGTAGTTACTTCCAAAATCTTTATAATGCTAATTTCATCTATTCGGCTGTTACAACTTTTCAATAGTAAATAACCATGAAATCAGGTATTGTTTTCTCTTTTAGACGTTGGTAAATTTGTTATCAACTAAAATAAATATATGATGAAAGATAGTAATATCAAGGATTTTAAAGTAATGAAATCATTTTCTTTTAAGAATAAAACAGCACGTTTTGTAAAACAACTTTTTTATATTTCTGTTTTAGCAGTGTTTTTCTCAGCTTGTTCAAGCAATGACAGCGAATCAGACAACAATCAATCTGAATATTACTTTAAAGCCACTTTGGATGGCCGTAAAATAACTTATTATGATGCCAATTTTCAATTTAGTGGCAACAATGGTCGTTTTGAGCACATTATAATTAAAGGATTTGAAACACCTTATCCTAAAACTCCTGGTCAGCTTGCACCCAACTCGTTAGATTTTGAAATATGGAGAACAGGAGGAAATATTCCTTCGGGCACGTATTCTACTCCTACAGAACCAGAAATGGTGGCTCGATATGCGGTTCAAAAAAAAGAAGGAACTACTGTTTATAGCACTCAAACTGCTGATGACGTTTTTACAGTAAAAATTGAATCTATTAGCGAAAAAGGTATTAAAGGTACATTTTCTGGAAAAGTTAGAAATAGTTCAGGAGAAGTTGTAGAAGTAACTGAAGGATCTTTTAATCTTCCTGATTCCGATTTAGTTAATCCATCATAAGATCCTCAAAAAGAAAAGGTGTTTGAAACTCTCAAACACCTTTTCTCTTAATTTATGCTACTGAGGCCTAATACTTATTAATGTAAACCGTTTTTTTGTTTACAAATTCCTGAATACCATCTTGCGAAAGTTCGCGTCCATATCCTGAATTTTTAGTTCCTCCAAAAGGCAATCTCTGATCACTCTTTACCAGTTCATTTACAAATACGGCACCTTCATCAAATTTTGGCACTAATCGGAATGCTTTTTCGAAGTCTTCTGTAAAAATGGTAACTCCTAATCCAAATGGACTGCTGTTAGAAAGTGCAACAGCTTCTTTTTCATCCTTAAAAGTGGTAATTCCAATTAACGGTCCAAAGATTTCTTCTTTAAAAATTGACATATCTGTTGTCACATTTCCAATAACAGTAGGTTCGAAATAGGCTTTATTTCTTTTTCCGCCTAATAAAACTTTTCCTCCTTTATCTAATGCATCTTGAAGCTGTTTTTCCAGTTCTTCAGCAAGGTCAACTCTCGCCATTGTTCCTATTGTTGTTTCCTCATTCAAAGGATCGCCCGAACGAAGTTTGCTAACTTCTTCTACAAAAGCTTTTGTAAATTCTGTTGCAATAGACGATTCTACCAACAAACGTTTTCCAGCAATACAGCTTTGTCCCGCATTCTGAAAACGCGCTTGCACACAAGTTTTAACCGTTTTCTGTAAATTACAATCTGCAAAAACTACCAAAGCATTGCTTCCTCCTAACTCTAAAACTGTTTTTTTAATTTCATTTCCTGCAACACCTGCGACAGCTCTTCCTGCGGCCTCACTTCCTGTCAATGTAACAGCCTTGACTTTTGGATTTCTAATGATTTCTTCTACCATTTTACTTCCAATAGGCAGATTCGTAAAACATCCTGCTGGAAATCCTGCTCTTTCGAATATTTTTTCAATACTCATGGCGCTTTTCATCACATTACTAGCATGTTTTAAAACCGCAACATTTCCTGCCATTAACGCCGGAACAGCAAAACGCATCACTTGCCAAAAAGGATAATTCCAAGGCATAATCGCCAAGACAATTCCTATTGGTTCGTAGCTTACGTAACTTTTATGCGCTTCTGTTTCTATTATTTTATCAGCAAGCATCTTTGGAGCATTCTCAGCATAATAATCACATAATGCTGCACATTTTTCTACTTCAGCTAATGACTGAGTGATTGGCTTTCCCATTTCTTGGGTAATAACTTCAGCGTATTCGCGTGAATTTTTTCGCAGTTCTTGACCAACAGCTTTCATTAAAACGGAACGTTCAGAAAAGGGAATTTCTTTCCAAATCTTATATTGAGCATCTGCTTTATCAATTGCATTTTCTACCTCTTTCCTATCAAATTCAGCAACTTCATATACAATCTCCTGATTATAAGGATTTATAGACTTTATCATAATATTATTTTTTATTGTATCTGTTTAAAAACGATATAAAAGGTACAACTAATTTTAATTTTTAAATTGTGAAAAGTCTAATTATTTTTTGAATAAAGTCTTTTAGCTTATAAAGATCCTGCTTTTACAAAAGTCTGCCAACCGCGCATGGTTTCAATAAAACGCTCGCTCAAACCACCTTGTCTTAAATAATCTGCCATTACAGGCAATTGCGGACTATCGTACATTGGATTTGCTTTTACCTGAAGCGGAAAATCTCTCTGAAGAATCGCTGCACGAGCAATAAGTACAAAATCACAACCTTCATCTAGAAGTTCTCCTGCACGCTGTGCGCTCATAATTTTTCCTGCTGCACCCAAACGAACTCCCTTACGGGGAATTTCAGTAAAAACACTCAACATTGTTTTTCCTTTAAAAGTTCCGTCACGAACTATTTGGGCTGAATCCCAAAGCGCTAAATCCAAATAATCGATTAATTCACGATCAAAAATATCAGCAGTAACTTCTCTCAATTCTTCTAAAAGCAGTCCATAACGTTCAATAGATAATCGCCAGCCAATCTGAAAATTTGGACCGCAAGCTTTACGAATTCCTTCAATAACTTCTATTGTAAAACGAGCGCGGTTTTCTAAACTTCCTCCATATTTATCGGTACGATCGTTCAAATTTGGCGACATAAATTCAGAAAGAATCCAACCGAAAGCGCCATGAACTGAGATTCCGTCAAAACCTGCCATTTGAGCTCTTTTCGCAGCAGCGATAAAACTGTCTCGAATTCGTTCTACTTCTTCAGTCGTAATGGCTTTAATTCCTTCTAAAGTTTTGCTTGACGCTGGAGCTGGAATTCCTCCAATTGAAGGTTTAGCACGATGTCCCCCATGATGCAATTGCACCGCAGATAAAGCCCCGCCATCACGAATAGCCGATGCCATTTTGGTTAATCCGAGTAAATGATCGTCGCTATGAATTCCTAATTGGCGTTCAAAGGCAATTCCTCCAGCCTCTACAGTAGAAGCACTCGTTTGAATTAAACCGTAACCGCCTTGCGCAAGTTGCTCCATCCAATATTGATCATATTCAGATGCAGTACCATCAAATTCACTTTGCTGACTGGTTAAAGGTGCCAACATAAAACGGTTTCTCATTGCTGGACCATGAAGTAAGGTAAGCGGTTTAAATAAATCGGAAACAGACATATTGTTTATTTTTTAAAGTTCTACTTGTGTGAATTATTATTTGAATGCAAAGTTGTCGAGATAATCAATTGAGAAAAATGGAGGATTTTTACTTTATAATGGACGTTTTGAACGGAGAGATAACAAGATGAAAATTCTCCATCATAAAGTAAATTTCCTCCATTCTTTAGCAGCCATTGTCGCAAGATCTTTGCCTTGTCAATAAAAACAATTTCAAAATGAAAAAAACAGCAATTATTATTCTTTCTGATCCAAAAGCGGGTTCAGAAGAAGCTTTAGGACGTGTATTCAATGCTTTAGCATCAGCTTATGAATTCAAACACGAAGGAGAAGATGTAAAAATTATTTTTCAAGGTACAGGTATAAGATGGCCAGAACAGCTTGAAAAACCTGAGCATCCAGTTAATGCACTTTATAAAGAAGTAAAAGATCACGTTCACGGACTTTCAAAAGGTTGCGTTGCAGTATTTGGAACTGAAGTATCTGGTTATGAATTACTAAACGATAATGAAGTTCCTGGAACTCCTGGTTTACCAAGTTTTGTAAATCTTAAAAAAGAAGGTTACGATATTTTGGTTTTCTAAATTAAAAACTGCTCTCTTTTTAGTTGAGAGGGCAGTTTTTATATGATTCAAAATTGTTACTTTTTAAGTAATTTAGCGTAGTTCGAATACTTCATAAAAATATTTAATTCATCAATCATGCAAGAAGATTTTCAATATTACATGCATCAATGTTTAGATCTAGCCAAGAGTGCTTTAAAAGCTGGCAATCCGCCTGTTGGTGCGCTCATTGTTTTGGATGGAAAAATAATTGGAACGGGAATTGAATCTGGAAAATCTACTGGAGATATTACCAATCATGCAGAAATATTAGCGGTTCGAGATGCCTTAAAAAATGGGCATTCAGATCAACTCTATTTGGCAAAGATGTACACTACACACGAACCTTGCATTATGTGCTCTTATATGATTCGTCATCATAAAATAGCTGAAATTATCTATGGTACATCTGTTCCATATGTCGGAGGATCAACTTCTCGATTTAATATTCTTTCTACAGAAGATGTTCCAAAATGGGGAAATAAACCTCAAATAATTGGTGATGTTTGTGTTGAAGAATGCGATAAGCTTAATTCTGCATTTTTAGAATTAAACAAACAGTGAAAATATGTTATCTCAATCTGTACATACACTTGTCAATCAGCAAAATGGGAATTTATCCTTTAAAGTTTTTGAGTTTGACAATAGTAGTTATTTTGATCACATTCAGCGAAATAACTATTTTACTATAATCATAATCACTTCGGGCGAAGGATTGGCTAAAGTTGATCTTTGCGAGTATTCGTTCAAAGAAAATACTTTATTTGCTTTCTATCCTTATCAGCCTTTTATGTTGGTGTCTGAAGGAACACTGACGGGTATTTCTATTCAGTTTCATCATGATTTTTTCTGCATTTACAGACATCATAAAGAAATTGCTTCAAACGGAATTTTGTTTAATAATGTTTACCAGCAGCCTTTTATTTTTCTTGACGAAAACAATAAACAAACCTTAATGAATATTGTTCGAGAAATCGTCAACGAACTAAAAATGGAAGCTTTAAGAAAAGATGAGGTTTTGGTTTCTTATTTGAAAATATTTTTGGTTTTCGCTACTCGAATAAAACTCGAACAACAATCTATTAGAGAAGTTAACAGCAATGAAAAGCAGCTTCTTATGGTGCAAAACTTGAGAAATGCTATTGAAGATAATTTTAGAACAAAACATTCTGCCAGTGAATATGCAGATATGCTACATGTAACGCCAGTAGTTTTAGCTCGTGCAGCAAAAAATCATTTCAATATGACGCTTTCAGATTTAATAACCGAAAGAATAATTGTTGAAGCCAAAAGAGAATTGTACTTAACAGACAAAACCGTCAAAGAAATTGCCTATGAACTGGGTTATGACGATGAATATTATTTTAGCAGAGTTTTTAAAGGCAAAACCGATATTTCTCCTCAATTATATAGAGATACAATTGGTTTTAATAGAGGAGCGTAATTTATCTTATTCCTAATTTTTCCAAGAAATACTTTCACATTGATTTCTTCTTAAAAAGGATTCATTTTTCGTCTCAATAAAATATTGATTTATCTGCTTACACTTTGTACTTTTGCCGTATGAATGATAATTTTATAAATGAATACTTCGGCATAGGGATACAAAATGGTAAAACACCTGAAAATTTAGGCGTTTTGTGGCGATCTGCTCAAAATTTGGGTGCTACTTTTATTTTTACTATTGGTAATAGATATGCTAAACAAGCATGTGATACTCATGATGCGGTAAAAGCAATTCCTTATTTTCATTATGATACTTTTGAAGCATTTTTTGAAAATCTACCAAAAGGTGCAAGATTAGTAGGCGTTGAACTATCAGACAAAGCTTCTGATTTAGAAACCTTTGAACATCCAAGACGATGCGTTTATGTATTGGGAGCAGAAGATCATGGTTTATCTAAAAAAGTAATGGAGAAATGCCATCATCTGGTAAAATTCAAATCAGAGAAAAGTTTAAATGTGGCTGTGGCAGGAACGATTGTTATGTATGATCGAAATTTGTCTAAACCACGTTCTTAAAAAATAAAAAAAGACGCCGTAATTGGCGTCTTTTTCATTTACTGCTTCTCAGCTAAATTATTTTTTCAAGTCGAATCTATCTAGATTCATTACTTTAGTCCATACTGCAATAAAATCGTTTACAAATTTTTCATGTGCATCTCCAGCAGCATAAACTTCTGCGATTGCTCTCAATTCTGAATTTGATCCAAAAACAAGATCTGCACGCGTTCCTATCCATTTTGGCTGACCAGTACTTCTGTCATTTCCTGTATAAAGTTCTTTATCATTAGAAACTGATTGCCATTGTGTATTCATATCCAATAAATTAACAAAGAAATCATTTGTCAACTGACCTGGTCTATTGGTAAACACACCATTTTTACTTCCATCTGCATTAATATCCAAAACACGAAGTCCTCCTAGAAGTACTGTCAATTCTGGAGCAGTAAGAGTTAATAAATGTGCTTTATCAATAAGCAATTCTTCTGTTAAAACAGATGATTTTGTTTTTCGGTAATTTCTAAAACCATCTGCTTTTGGTTCTAAATATCCGAATGATTCAACATCTGTTTGTTCTTGAGAGGCATCCATACGTCCTGGTGAAAAAGGCACTGTCGCAGAAGCTCCTGCATTTCTAGCTACTTTTTCAACCGCAGCGTTACCGCCTAGAACAACTAAATCTGCCAATGAAACTTTTTTATCGCCATTTGCAGCATTAAATTCTTTTTGAATAGTTTCTAACTTGTCTAAAACTACTTTTAGCGTTGCTGGATTATTTACTTCCCAATCTTTCTGTGGTGCAAGTCTAATACGACCTCCGTTTGCTCCACCACGTTTATCTGAACCTCTGAAAGTAGAAGCCGAAGCCCATGCTGTAGAAACCAATTGAGATGTAGTTAATCCTGAGTTTAGCACTTTATCTTTCAGTTGAGCTATATCTTGGTCATTTATTAGTGCATGATTTACATTTGGAATAGGATCTTGCCATAAAAGTTCTTCCGCAGGCACTTCAGAACCTAAATAAAGAGCACGTGGTCCCATATCACGATGTGTCAATTTAAACCATGCTCTAGCAAAAGCATCTGCAAATTCATCTGGATTTTCTAAAAAGCGACGTGAAATTTTCTCATAAGCTGGATCTAATCTTAATGACAAATCTGTCGTAAGCATTGTTGGCAAGTGTTTTTTATTAGGATCAAAAGCATCTGGAATAATTGCTTCAGCATTTTTTGCTACCCATTGGTGTGCTCCTGCTGGACTTTTAGAAAGCTCCCATTCGTAAGCAAATAAATTTTCGAAAAAGTTATTACTCCATTGCGTTGGCGTTGTTGTCCAAGTAACTTCAAGTCCGCTTGTAATAGCATCTCCACCTTTTCCTGAACCAAAACTATTATTCCAACCTAATCCTTGCGATTCTAAACCAGCAGCTTCGGGCTCATCGCCAACATGATCTGAAGAAGCTGCACCGTGCGTTTTACCAAATGTATGTCCTCCAGCTATTAATGCAACCGTTTCTTCATCGTCCATTGCCATTCTTCCGAAAGTATCTCTAATATCTTTGGCTGCAGCAATAGGATCAGGATTTCCGTCTGGCCCTTCAGGATTTACATATATAAGTCCCATTTGAACTGCTGCAAGAGGTTTTTCAAGATTTCTGCTATGAATATCTCCATCTGCATTATCATCTGATGAAACAACACCATGATCTTTCGGAACACCTTCAGAACCATCTTTATAACGCTCATCACCACCTAACCAAGTAGTTTCTGATCCCCAGTATACAGATTCGTCTGCTTCCCAAACATCAGCGCGTCCTCCAGCAAAACCAAATGTTTTAAAGCCCATTGATTCTAAAGCAACATTTCCAGTAAGGATTAGCAAATCTGCCCAAGAAATTTTTTGTCCGTACTTTTGTTTAATTGGCCAAAGCAGTCTTCTTGCTTTATCAAGGCTCACGTTATCAGGCCAGCTATTAAGAGGCGCAAAACGCTGTTGTCCTGCTCCTGCTCCGCCTCGTCCGTCATGAACTCTGTAAGTACCAGCACTGTGCCAAGCCATTCTTATGAAAAGTCCTCCGTAGTGACCAAAATCAGCAGGCCACCAATCTTGTGAATCAGTCATAAGAGCATGTAGATCTTTCTTTACTGCCTCAAGATCCAAACTTTTAAAAGCTTCTGCATAATTAAAATCTTTATCCAGCGGATCTGATAATGCTGAATTTTGTCTCAAGATATTTACCTTTAATTGTTTAGGCCACCAGTCACGATTTTTCGTACCTGCTGCGGCTTGTTTGTCCATGCTCCCATTATGAAATGGGCATTTGCTGATGTCATTCGATTGATTGTCCATAGTTTTTAATATTTTTATTTTTGACTAAATTACAAACTAATGAAAGAGAAAATTCCGACAGTGAATCATAAATAACACTTACGGAATAGATGAAATCTATTTTAAAAAATATTCTAAATGTTATTCTTTATAGCGATATAAAAAACAAAAACTTATAAATCACTTCTTTAAGTGTCTAGAATAATGATCTTATAAATTTAACTAAAAATAAGTCAATTTGTTTTAATCTAATATAAAATGATTTGAAAATTAATGTGTTAGAATAACAAAAAAGCTCATTTACGAATAAATGAGCTTTTTTGTTATCTTATAATTCTAGCATAAAACAATTTTTCTCGTGCATAGCCTATTCCTTTATATAGTATTAGTCCGAGAATTATATAAAAAGAAATTTTAAGATAAATATTGAAATAAAAAGATCGAATTTGAGCATTATAGTATTCTAATGGAGCATCTCTTAAAAAAATATCACCCGTCAATTTACTTTTATAAAGTGGCTGTTTATCTAATTTTGATTTTAAATATTCTAATTTAGTTACTCTCAATTCTATTTCTGAATGATCGCCTAAAATTATTCCTTTCACCAAGTAAGATAACCTTGTTCCCTCACCCGTTCCAGTATCTTCAGAAATTCGTTTAATCAATAATAAATGATTAATCATATATTTATTCTTATCTCTAAAACTTTTTAGATTTTCGTATTCGCTAAAATAACTTTGCGTGTAGAGACTTCCAAATGTTAGCACACTGGATGCAATCATATTGTAAATTATAAGAAAAGTAAAAATTGCTACTCTTATTCTTTTTATCACTTTACCTTAATTGAATTTATAGTACTTTTTAAACAAATATATTAAAAAACAGGCACGAGTTTTTACTTCCAAAATAAACCGATTTGAGCAGTAAATACGTACGCTGGATTTCTGTGTACGTAAAAACGTACTTTATTACTCCTTGTGTAAATTATTAATAATCAACTTTACACTTTCGGTTTCAAATACTACTATCTATTTTACTAACTATTAATTGTTTACTAACCTTAACATTTAAAAAATGAAGAAAATCATAAAATTAACTTGTATGCTGGCGACCGCAGCATTAGTACTTTATTCTTGTGAAAAAGAACAAGATTTAGATACACCTCAAACTGCAAAAAAAGACACGTCGCTAATCGTTAATAAAGATTCTATTGCAGCCAATTCTGAGCTTCAAGGAAGCGAGACTGCAAAAGGAACTGCTGGAGCAACAACAATTACACTAAAAACCAATACATTGACTTGTCCAGGCGGTTTGTGCACATCGTACGGCGTTTGGTCAACTGGCGTTTATACGGTTTGGTTTCAAATGAAATTTAACAACGGATTTTATTGGAGCCGTGGCGGTAAATGCGGATACGGTATCTTAATTGGTGACCAAAATACGGGCGGTGATGCAGCATGGGACGGAAATGGCGGTAGTGCCAGATTTATGTGGTATTGTCCGAACGGATCTAATTCTGCTAAAGGAAGTGGAGCTTATCTTCAGCCTTATGTGTATTATAGAGACCAGCCTGGACAATATGGTAATGATTTCGGAAAGAAATATTACATTCAGGAAGGCGTTACCTATAATTGCCAAATCTCAGTAAAATTAAATACGGGTTCAAATACAGACGGATACATTAAATATTACGTAAATGGTACAGAGATATTGAACGAAAAAATTCGTTGGGTAACTAATGATTCTAAGCGAAATGTGAATGCAGTAAGTTTTCACACTTTCCGTGGCGGAAGCCAAGAGTACTGGAAAGCTCCTGTAACAAGCTCTATCTCCTATCCAAGCGCATCTTGGGATGCTTTATAATATCTAATACATTTTAAAAACCATTTGAACCGAAAAAATAAACCCTACAACTTCGATGTTTTTTAATAAAAGCATCGAAGTTGTTTTAGTTTAAAGGTTTCTATAATTCTTTTTTAAAACAAATACTCGTTTCTATTCCAGCATATTGTCCGTAATTTTCGGTAACGGCATACGTTTTAGTATATAATCCGACTGCTTCTGTTTGCACATTGCTTGTTTCTAAAACTGCTGATGCATAACCCAATTCCTTAGCCCAGTTTTCTAATTCGTTTAAAACTTTAGAAGCGATGCGTCTTCCTCGGTATTCATCGGAAACAAACATGCGTTTTACCTCAACAGATTCGTTGTCAAACTGTTTTATAGCGCCACAGCCCACTGCAATTCCGTTGATATAAGCGATAATAACGTGTTTGATAGCATCAACCTTATTAAATTGATTGAAGTATTCTTGCATATCACCATTTCGGCTTGCTAAATTCTCGTCTAGTTTTACAATTAGATTTGCAAAATCTAAATTTTGAGACGTTGTTCTTACGAGTTCTAAATCTTCTGTATATCCGTATATTTTCATATCCGTTAAGTCTTCTTCTCTTTTTCTGTAATCTTTCTTTAAAAGCCCTTCATATGTAAATCCAGAACGCTCGGCAACTTTAATGCTTGCTGTGTTTTCTTCCGCAATTTTCATGAAAAGTCTATTGAATTTCTTTTCTGCAAAACACCAATTTTTAAAGGATGTTAATGCTTCGGCTCCATAATTATTGCCCTTATATTTTTCAAAAATAAAATAAGCTAATTCGCCTTTTGGAATTCTCCAATCAATTTCTCTAACAGATATATGACCTATAAATTCATTGTTTTCTAAAGAAAATATACCGCAAGCATAACTTTTATTTTCTTGCCAATCTATTTCTTTCTGCTCCAAATATTTCTTTGTTGATTCTAAGCTATCATTTACTTTTATCATGTTTGCAAAGTAATCATACAAATAGTCACTGTTATCGGCTATGCTTTTAAAGAAGCATTCTGAATCTTCCAGTTTGTAAGGCTTTATTAGAAGGTTTTTGGTTGTTATCATTTTGGTCTTTTGTCGTTGTGTTTTCGAATGATAAAACTAGGCAAAAACCTAATGCGTAAAAATGCTATTTTTTTATTTGTTAATGCATTTTTTGCATTATGAAATTAAATTAGCACTTGACAAACGAGCTTTTGAATACTATCGAACTTAAAACATTTATATTTGTAAGTGCCATTTATTATGAACCTATTAAACCTAAAAAATGAATTTTTTCAAAGTAAGCGAAATTCACAATTTACATTATGAAGTATATGGAAATCCAAACGGAGAACCAATATTGTTTGTTCATGGCGGGCCTGGAGCTGGATTTTCTCAAGAAGATAAACGCTTTTTTAATTTTGATAAACATAAAGTTATATTCTTTGATCAGCGAGGATCTTCAAAAAGTACTCCTTTTGGTTCTATTATTGAAAATACCACTCAAGATTTAGTAGATGATATTAATAAACTTCTGGATTTTTTAGAAATCAATGAAGTCACTCTTTTTGGAGGTTCATGGGGCACAACACTTGGATTGGTTTATGCCATTCAAAATCCAAATAGAATTAAAAGATTATTGTTAAGAGGGATATTTCTAGGGAATAAAGAATCTATTGATTATTACTTAAATGGTGGCATCGAAGAACAATTTCCTGAAATATGGAAAAGGTTTCGTGATAATGTTCCTAAAGAATCTGAACTTTCTATCCCTAAATATTATTTAGATAAAATGACAAACGGCTCAGACGAAGAGAAAAAATACTTTTCGTACGAATGGGCTTTTTATGAAATTTCAATTTTTAAAAACAATATATCGAAAGAAGAAGTTCCGGCTATTTTAGGAAAGTTCCCATATGAATCTTTATCTATAATGGAAGCGCATTATCTGACTAATGGTTGTTTTATAGATGAAGATTATATTTTCAAAAACATTAATAAAATTATCGACATTCCTACCACAATAATTCACGGAAAACAAGATGCTATTTGTCCTGTAAAATTTGCAATTGAATTAAATTCCAAATTAGCCAATAGCGAACTTTTTATTGTAGAAGGAGGCCATTCTGATTCTGAACCAGAAATTGAAAAAAAACTAATTGAAGTGATAAATCAAATCAACTAGCTGAAGTAAGATATTTTAAAAAGCTAAAGTCATATCATGCCAAACTTCGCCGCCATGCACAGAAGCTGAAACTCCTTTATCTACAAAACCAAAACGCTCGTAGTATGGAATTAAATGCGATTTGCAGGTTAAGATTATGCCATTACGATTTTCTTTTTTCGATTGCGCAATTAAATGATTCATAAGTTGTGCAGCATAACCCTGATTTCTATATTGTGGTGAAACAGCAATTCCGAAAATACTTTGCCATTTTCCATTTTTATCATGAAGGTGTGCGTCGCCAAACAACTCATCACTTATCGTTTCTTGATTGGTTACCATACCATTTACAAAACCAACCAATTCACCATCAGATTCTAATAGCCAAAAATGTTCTGGATAAACTTGTAATCTTTTTGTGAATGATTCGGCAGTCGCAGCTTCATTTGGAGGAAAACAAACATTTTCAACAACAGTTATTGCTTCAAGATCATTTAATGTCGCATTTCTAAAGGTAATCATAGTTTTATTTTTTTATACAAAATTAAAGTTATTCTTTCAAATCAGCTTGTTTTTAATTTCCTTATACTTTGAACGTCCAATTGGCAGTAAATCGCCATTTTTGAGTTGCATGCTGTACTTTCCTCCTGCTTCAACAACAATTTTGTCTGCTTGTTCCCAACAGAGAATATACGATTTGTGTATTCTTTCGAAGGTTTCAGGAAGCAATTTTTCTAAGGCTTCAAGCGATTTATCGTGCAATTCTATTTTGTTATTCACTAAATGCAATTCAGTATAAATTCCCGCTCCTTTGATGTACAGAATTTCATTAACAGGCACAAGTCGAAATGTCTTCCCTTTTCTTACTGCCAAAAAACGAATATCGCCTCCTGATTGCTTTCCTTGTGTGGTGTAACGCGTAAATGCTTGCGCCAATCTATTTTGATCGAAAGGTTTGGGTACAAAATCTAAAACCCCATAATTGAAAGCTGTAATGGCTTTATCGGTATAAGCCGAAACGATTATGGTCTGAAACGGACCAGCAACAAAAGTCTGCAGAATTTCAAAACCATCTTCTCCATTCAGATTTAAATCTAAAAGCAGCAGATCAATTGGATTATTTTCGATAACCGAAAATCCGTTTTCGAGAGAATCGGAAAGTAGAATCTGCACGTCTTTATCGAAGAAATCGCGCGTCATTCTTTCTACTCTTTTGGCAATACGAGCTTCGTCTTCAATTATGAGTATTTTCATTTTAATCCAAAATTTTAATGATGGTCTCCCAGCCTTTTTCTACAGGATGAGAATCGAAAGACCAATTGGTGCCGTAACTTTCTGTTAATCTCGCTTCAATGTATTTAAAACCAGTTCCTATTCGCTTCTCTTTTTTAGTTTGTCGATTTTTAGCATAAGTCAATAAAGTGTATTGTTTGAATTTCTTTTCTCTGACGAATTTTAAACAGAAAACAATACAGCCTTGTTCTGGAGGAAGACTATGCGTAATTCCATTTTCTATTATAGTATGAAAAATTGCAGGCGGAATCGTTTCGTTTTCATCAATTTCTTCTTCTTGCCATTCATAACAAATTTCTTTCCGAAAAGACATTACTTCCAAATGTCTTCGGCACAAATCAATCTCTTGTCTTATTGGAATAAGCGTGTCTTCGGCAATATCATTCATTATATCAAATTCTTCCGCGAGAGCGCGAATAAAAACCACTCCTTCTTTTGGAGATTCTTCGATCCAATCAATTAAAGAAGTTAAAGTATTTCGTAGAAAATGTGGCTGAATGTTTTTCTTAATCAATTCCAATTGCAATCTCGAAGAAAGCAACAACGATGCATTATGCGCTTCTTCCATCGCTTTTGTTCGAATGGTATGCAGATAAAGCATACAAAGCACTAAAATGGTAAAAGCGATAAACAATCCGAAATCGTAAAACATAAAATAATTGACTACAACACCTGCCAATAAACCAATTGCAACAATAAGTCCGCCTTTTACTTTTTTAATTGCAGCATAAATAGCGATGATGATAGAAAAAAATCGGGCAGTAATTGTAAAATAAGCTGCAGAAATATCATAATGACCGTAATAACCAATGTAAACTGCTAAAAGAGAAATGAATAAAAGAATCAAAAATAGTTTCTTTCTTTTAAATTCAAACTGAAGCATAAAATACCACGGAACAAGCATTGAAATCGCAAAAGTCAACCAACCTATAATTTTCAAACGAGTATAAAATTGATCATACGGAATATATAGATAATACTTGACATATTCGATAATTAACAAGCAAAAGAAAAGCAGACAAATAATTCCGAAAAGCAAAACTGCAAGTTCTTTTCGTGTGCTATTTAGATATAAAAAGAAATAATAGATTCCTGCAATGAGAAATGCGCCAGCCATAAGATTCATAAAAGAAACTACAATAAGCGGAGAGCGCTGAAGCAACAAATAATCTTTAAGTTTAACATCGATACCGCGTTCTTCCTCTCTATGATAAGTTTGCGTTCCGATTAAAATAACAGTGTGTTTGCCAAGATTTGATAATTTTTTCGGAATTTGATAATAGGACGTTTCTGTTCCTGGTATCTCAGCTTGACCAGATTTCGCCATTTGACCATTTCTTCCTACCAAAACGCCATCCCAATAGACATCAAAAGCGCCAAAAGCATTAATCTGAAGTCCCAAGGATTCGGAACTGTTTTTACGTTTCTGAATCTCAACATCTGTTTGAAATTTAAAGCTCGAGCTATCTGGTTTACCCCAAGCTATCTGCTCATGATCATAATCAACTTCATAAGTTACATCGGTTGTAACGTACTCTTTGTAGTACTTACACGAAGTAAACATTAGAAGAAACAAAACGCTGAAAAAGTAAGATTTATACATGAGATAAAGATAGAACAAATATCGATTTGCTAAATGCATTTGAGAAGCTTATAGAGCCGTTTGAATGTTTTTAGAAACGCCACTTTATTTTATGAATTAATCTTGTACAACAAAATCAATCAAATCAATCAAAAAATGAAACATTTAATAATCAAAACCTTAACTCTATTTATTCCTTTTCTCGGAATCGGACAACAAATTATTGTTTCTGGTAAAATTCAAGACAGTACTACAAAAGAAGCGTTGCCTTATGTTACAGTTTCGATACAAGATAACACATCAAAAACAATGGCTACAGGCATAACTGACGATCACGGTTTGTTTAGTCTTGAAACTGCTTCAACTGGTTCAACAACAATTTTATTTAGCTACACAGGTTATCAAACTCATTCACAATCAATCATCATTTCAGGAAAACAAAAAATTGAATTAGGAACAATTGATTTAATTACTGATGCTGTACAATTGAAAGCTGTAGAAATTAATGGCCAGAAATCGAATGTTAGTTTAAAACTAGATAAAAAGGTTTTTGAAGTTGGTAAAGATGTGCTTTCGCAGAATGGTTCGGCTCATGATGTTTTAAATGGCGTTCCGTCTGTTGCAGTAGATCCAACGGGAACAATAAGCTTGCGGGGCAACAGCAATGTTTTGGTATTAATTAACGGAAGACAATCTGGACTTACCCAAAGCAATGCACTTGATCAAATAGCAGCCGATCAAATTGAACGAATCGAAGTTATTACCAATCCTTCTTCAAGATATGATGCGGCAGGTTCTGCGGGAATTATTAATATTATTTTGAAAAAGAATAAAAAAAGCGGTTTTAGCGGTCAGGTTCGATTGGTTGCTGGTTCGCCAAATGATAGCCGTTTGAATCCGAGCATCAATTTCAAATCAAACAAAATCAATATTTTTTCTAATTTCAGTATTCGTTCTAGCGATTATGTTGGTTTGTACACCACCGATCAAGTGACTAATAGCACAACTTCTCCCAATTACATGCATCGCGTGCAAAATGAAGATCGTCATGACGATGGAAAATTGCTTTACATGGGAGCTGATTATTTTATTAATGAACATCAGACTATAACAGCGGCTTTTTTAAAGAATGCTACGCACGATAATGATAAAACCGATTTGCGATATCAATACGATAGTGATCTTGCAAATACATCGCCAGATAGTCTTTTGACCAGACACGGAAAATCACTGGAAAAACGCGATTACAGTCAGCTTGAGTTTAATTATACTCGAACATTCAAACAAAAAACAAAAAAATGGACGATTGACGTTCAATATGATTGGTGGAATAGCGACAAAAAGTGGGATCTTTCTACACAACGTTTGCTTCCAGATGAATTGGTTTATCCTGGCATTAGAACTAGTTCGGTAGGAAACAGCAAAGATTTTCTTGCAAAGACCGATTTTATACAGCCAATTGACAGCCTTTCGACTTTAGAATTCGGAATAAAGACTGAAATCCGAACTGTTTCCAGCGATTATCTAGCAGAAGAACAACAGGGAAATAATTGGGTCGTTTATCAAAATATTGATAATGATTTAAATTATGATGAAACCATAACTGGCGCTTATACGCAATTTAGCAGTAAAATCAATAAGTTCAGTTATATGTTGGGATTGAGAGCGGAGCTTACAGATATTTCTATTAAAGATGTAGAAAATGCTTATAACGATACAAAAAACTACAACAAGCTCTTTCCTACTGTAAATCTAAGCTATAAGTTTGATGCTTCTGCTTTGCAATTAAATTACAGCAAACGCATTAGACGTCCGTCCTTATATGCTTTGTATCCTTTTAATGAAGTTACAGATTTGAATGCGCAATACATTGGAAATCCAGATTTGAATCCTTCCTATACCGATGCATTTGAAATGGCGTTTCTTAAAAATTGGAAAACATTTACTTTGAATCCTTCAATATATTATCAATACGAAAAAGGCTTTATTCAAGATTATACGTATCGTAAAGATGATATCTTCCTTACAACCCCAATAAATATTGATTATGAAATACGAAGCGGAATTGAATTATCGACCTTATATAATCCGTTAAAATGGCTTCAAGTTAATGCTGAAATGAATTATTATCATTTTAAGCAAAAAGGAAATTATATGGCTGAAAATCTTGATTACAGCAGTCAGAACTTCACGGCAAGATTAAGCGCGCAGATTAAACTTCCTTCTAAATTTAGTTTTCAAGGTCGCTATAACTTCCGTGGAGAAAAACGAAATGCTCAAACCACAAACGAAGCCTTACAATCAATTGATTTTGGATTAAGCAAATTGCTGCTGAAAGATAAAGCGACAATTGTTTTTGATGTTACGAATGCTTTTAATCTTCGACAGTTCAAAAGCGTTACAACTGGATCTGATTATGTTTTTAAGGATAATAGCATTCCAAACGCAGCAAGATATCGTCTGAGTTTTGTCTATCGTTTTAACTTAACTGATACAAAAGCAATCAGGCAGGCAAATGATGCTAATAGAAATTGATTTCTCATAAAAAAAGCCCTCCATAAACAGAGGGCTTTCTTTTTTCTTTTATCAAAACTTATCGCCAACCTAAAGCAGGCGCAACGTGTTCTAAAATAGAAGACAAAATATGAATATTATACTCTACACCGATAGTATTTGGAATAGTTAGCAATAAAGTATCTGCTTCTTGAATCGCTTCGTCTTGAGCCAATTCTTCTATCAGTTTATCTGGTTCTGCGGCATAACTTTTGCCAAAGATTGCTCTTTTGTCTTGCTCGATATAACCAAAACTATCATTTCCTTTAGCTTGTGAACCAAAGTAATATCGGTCTTGTTCATTGGTTATAGCAAAAATCGAACGGCTTACCGAAACTCTCGCTTCACGCTGATGTCCTGCTTTTTTCCACGCTTCTTTATACAATCTAATTTGTTCTGCTTGTTGAACGTGAAAAGGTTTTCCGTTTTCATCATATTTAAGCGTAGAACTCTGAAGGTGCATTCCGTTTTCTGCAGCCCAAATAGCTGTTGCATTTGAAGCTGCTCCCCACCAGATTCTTTCTCTTAATCCTTCAGAATGCGGTTCAATACGCAACAATCCAGGCGGATTTGGAAACATCGGGTACGGATTTGGTTCTGCGAATCCTTCTCCTTTTAGTTTATCCAAAAATTCCAAAGCTTTTTTTCGCCCCATATCGGCATCGGTTTCTCCTTGTTCTGGTTCATAACCAAAATAGCTCCAACCGTCAATAACTTGTTCTGGTGATCCTCTACTTATTCCTAGCTGCAAACGACCTTCCGATATTAAATCAGCGGATCCAGCATCTTCTACCATGTACAATGGGTTTTCATAACGCATATCGATTACGCCCGTTCCGATCTCAATTTTGCTTGTCTTCGCTCCTATTGCCGAAAGCAACGGAAATGGAGATGCTAATTGCTGCGCAAAATGATGCACACGAAAGTAAGCCCCATCTACACCTATTTCTTCAGCAGCAACTGCTAAATCAATAGATTGCAACAATGTATCTGCTGCCGTACGTGTTTTATATGACGGATGATTTGCCCAATGCCCAAATGATAAAAATCCTATTTTCTTCATAATGGCTTTATTTTTTATGCTATCAAATATACGTATCAAAACTGAGTAATACTATACTTTCTGTTTTAAGAAATCCAAAAAAGAACAAATCTGTTTTATCGAAAATATTTCATCCTATTTAGTATATTTAGCCAAAACTTTGCAATAATAATGAAGGAGCAGTTTAGACAGCACATCGAAAAGATATCGCCATTAAATGATGAAACTTTTGATTATGTATATTCTTTTTTTAAACCCAAGAAAATCAGAAAGAACAGCATTATCATTAGCAGTGGCGATTTGGTTTCTCATGAATATTGGGTGTTTAAAGGCTGTTTAAAAGCTTCCTATATTTTAGAAGACGGAAAAGAAAAGATTATCCGATTTGCTGTAGAAGATTGGTGGGTTAGCGATTATGACGCTTATTTCAAAAACAATCCTGCAACTCTAAGTATAGAAGCTCTTGAAGATTGCGAAGTGCTTGCTTTTTCTTTTCAGGATCGCGAAAAACTTTGCAAAGAATTTCCAGAGATTGGTTACTTCTTTAGAAAAAAGATTGAAGGCGCATATTCTGCTTTTCAGCGTCGATTGGTTTCTATGCTTTCTAATGATGCCAAAGAACATTACGAAATCTTTGTTCAGCAATATCCAATGCTTATGGAGCGTCTTCCGAAATCAATTATAGCCTCTTATTTAGGAATCACAAGAGAAACGCTCAGCAGGATTTCTAATGCTTCGTTGTGATTTATATCACGCCAATACTGTGATCTGTATCATTTGAATTAATAAATTTTATCCAAAACTTTGTGTCTTCTTTTTAACAAAGAATAGACATGAAGAAAAAAATCTTTTCGTACCAAACGAATTACAAAAGCTGTAATCTAAAATCATGAATCAATCTAAAGCAACCGCAATCGGATTCTGTGCTATTTTATTATGGAGTTCCATTGTGGGATTAATCAAAGAAGTTAGCCATTCTTTTGGGGCAACTTTGGGCGCAGCATTTATTTATACTGTAGCATCTTTATTTTTACTTTTAAGCATAAAATGGACTCCACTTTCCAAGTTCCCAAAAAAGTATCTCATTTACGGATCTTTATTAATGGTTTCTTACGAATTGTGCCTTGCCTTGTCTATCGGTTATTCTGAAAACAGCGTTCAAGCAATTGAGGTTGGAATGGTCAATTATCTTTGGCCTACTTTTACCATGATTGCTACGGTTCTTTTTACTTCGAAAAAAGCAAATTGGCTCATTATTCCAGGAATTATTGTTTCGATGTTAGGAATAGTTTGGGTTTTGGGCGGAGATAAAGGTTTTAATGTTTCAGAAATGATCGCTCACATTCAATCTAATCCTTTAAGCTACGGACTTGCATTTTTAGGCGCGTTATTGTGGGCAGGATATTGCATTGTTACCATTCGTCTTTCTAATGGAGCAAACGGAATCACTTTATTTTTTATGATCGTAGCAGCTATTTTATGGATTAAATGTTTATTTCTACACGATCAGCCTGAATTATCCTTTAGTCTATCATCTGTCATTTATCTAATCCTCGCTGGAGCTGCCATGGGATTTGGTTACGCCGCTTGGAATATCGGAATTATGTACGGAAACGTTACAACTTTGGCTGGAGCTTCTTATTTCACACCAGTTTTATCATCGATGCTTTCTTCTATTCTTCTCTCTGCCGCATTAGGTTTATCTTTTTGGCAAGGTGCTTTAATGGTTTGCGTGGGATCTATATTGTGTTGGCTTTCAACTAAAAAATTCTAGAAATAAAAAGAGCTGTTACAATTTTGACAGCTCTTTTCGTCTAAATCCTTATCAAATCATTTATCAAAATGGTAGTTTATATAACAGAATTGGTAGAAGTTTAATTTCTAAAGCAATCTAACTTTGTATTATATTTTTAAAACAACAAATTATGAGCAAAGCATTAATTGTAATAGACATACAAAACGATTATTTCGAAAATGGAGCAATGGAACTTTCTGGTTCTTTAGAAGCAAGCGAAAATGCAAAGAAAGTTATAGCCGATTTCCGAGATAAAAATCTACCTGTTATTCACGTTCAACATTTATCTGTTGCGCCTGGTTCGTTTTTCTTTCTTCCGGAAACAGAAGGAGTAAAAATTCATGAAAATGTGCAACCTCTTGATTCGGAGAAATTAATTATAAAACATTATCCAAATAGTTTTAGAAATACAGAACTTTTAGAATATCTAAAATCAAAAAACATTACAGAATTGGTCTTTACTGGAATGATGACACACATGTGCATAGACGCGACAGTGAGAGCAGCAAAAGATTTTGAATTTGATTGTACCGTAATTGGTGATGCATGCGCAACGAGAGATTTAGAAATAAACGGGACTACAGTAAAAGCAGCTGATGTACAAACTTCATTCTTATCTGCATTAAGTTTTTTCTATGCTTCAGTTGTAAATACTAAAGACTATCTTTTAGCTTAAAATTATAAGCAATTCACGCTTATAAATTTTCATTAAATTTGCTCTATTGCCCTTTCATTTAGAGCACAAGAAAAGTACGCTTGCCTGAAATGGCAAGTGTTTCTTGTTTATAAAAAATCTGTAAATAGTTTATTTTGAAAACAATCAAATTTCATAAATCCGAATGTGGCGTTGATATTTTGCTAAATGTCTTAAGAGGCGAAAATGTAATTGCTAATTATCAGGATAGAGAAACCTACAACACTGATTTTTTCGAAATTCTGCTTTTCAAAAAAGCATCGGGTTCAGTTATACTCAATCAAAAAAAGATAACGATTACAGATAATACAGTACTAT
This sequence comes from Flavobacterium sp. HJSW_4, assembly GCF_042436695.1. NCBI lineage: Bacteria > Pseudomonadati > Bacteroidota > Flavobacteriia > Flavobacteriales > Flavobacteriaceae > Flavobacterium > Flavobacterium sp. HJSW_4. The sequence continues at coordinate 9,478 of NZ_JBHNPP010000003.1, read as the reverse complement.
TTATTTCGCCTTTTCAAAAAAGAAAATGGGAATTGGATACTGATAATTTTGATTTTACCATATTAGCCTTTCAGAAAGACTTTCTAAATGATTTTTTCTCCGATAAACTCTTTACGTATCGTCTGCTCTATTTTTATCAGTTGAATCATCCTTTAAACATTCAAATTAGCAGACAAGAAATAGAAAAAGCTTGTGATATTCTTACTGAAATCAAAACAGAGCTCGTAAATAGGTATCCCGACAGTATTCATATTGTTCGTTCTCTTACTTATTATCTTTTATTAAAGTTTAATAGAGAATATGCTTCAATAAATAAACTGCCTATGTATAAACCTGAGAATAATTATGCCTATCAGTACAAACAGTTATTAGAACTTTACATTAAAGACAAAAAACGAATTGATGATTATGCTTTCTTATTAGGAATAAGTCGCATTACGATCAATTCTGCTGTCAAAAAACAGTTTAATGTCACGGCAACACATCTTTTGAAACAAAGATTGCTTTTTGAAATCAAAAACGATCTTATCCATTCTGGAAAAAATGTTTCGGAAATTGCGGATGAACTCAATTTTTCAGAACCAAGTCATTTAATGCGTTTTTTTAAAATACAAACCGGCATGACGACTTCTGAGTTCTTAGCTGATTATCAAAATGGCATATTTTAAATAATTTATAAACCACCTGTAATTTAAATACAATCTTCCGTAATCAGCAAACCTTTGTTTGTTCTGTTTCTCTCGAAATTTGTATCAACAAAAAATGATAAAAAGATGAAACAGATTAAATTAGGAAATCAAGGATTAATCATTCCGCAAATTGGCTTGGGCTGTATGGGAATGACAGGTTTTGAAGAAGGAAATATGTATGGTCTTGCAGATGAAAAAGAAGCGATTCAGACTATTCATCGTTCGTTTGAATTGGGTGGTAATTTTTTAGATACGGCAGATTTGTACGGCCCTTTAAAAAACGAACAGCTTATTGCTAAAGCCATGGGAAATGATCGCGATAAATATATTTTGGCTACAAAATTTGGTTGGGAAATAGACGATAACGGAAAAGTAACTTGGGCTATCAACGGAAGCAAAAAATACATCAAAAAAGCAGTTGAACGTTCGCTTAAGAATTTAAATACAGATTATATCGATTTGTATTACATGCACCGTTTGGACAAAAACACGCCTATCGAAGAAACTGTTGAGGCGATGAGTGAACTTGTAAAAGAGGGTAAAGTAAAATACATCGGACTTTCGGAAGTATCTTCTGAAACCATTAAAAAAGCGCATAACATTCATCCTATCACTGCGGTTCAAAGTGAATATTCTTTGTTTGAAAGAACCGTAGAAGAAAGAGGCGTGTTAAAAACATTAGATGAACTTGAAATTGGTTTTGTGGCATATTCTCCTTTAGGCCGCGGATTTTTATCTGGTCAAATTCGTTCTATTGATGATCTTCCTGAAAATGATTTTCGTAGAGCTATTCCGCGTTTTCAAGAAAACTATTTCCATAAAAATATTGAATTAGTTAAAGCCGTTGAAAAAATGGCTGAAGAGAAAAATGTCAATTCCTCTCAATTGGCTTTAGCATGGATTATCAGTAAAGGAATTGTACCGATTCCAGGAACTAAACGCAGAAAGTATTTGGAACAAAATATCGCTTCTGCGAATATAGAATTGAGTGAGAACGATCTTCAAAAATTAGAAAGTATCGTACCTTTGGGAACAGATACTGGAGCTCCATACGATGAGTTCAGTATGGGACTTCTTGACTAAACTTAAAAAGACGCTGTTATGAATACTATTGCATGTGTATCTGCTTTTCACCGTTTGCTTTCTCTGCCTGAGCCTAAACATCCAATGGTTAGTGTTATCAATTTAGCTGAAAGTGTTTTTCTTGATGATGAAGTCTGGAAAGGATTTACCAATAAATTCTATTGTGTTGCTTTAAAAAGAGAGGCAAAAGGAAAAATCAGATATGGTCAAGGGCATTATGATTATGATAAAGGTGTATTAAGTTTTACTGCGCCGAATCAAGTCCAGTATTTAGATTTGCACAATGTAGAATGCGGAGCGGGTTATCTGCTTATATTTCATGAAGATTTTCTTTTAAAACATCCATTAGCGCAAAGAATATTCGATTTTGGATTTTTCTCTTATGCTGTTAATGAAGCATTGCATTTATCTGAACAAGAAGAAAATTATTTGATTGAAATTCTGGACCGAATTGATAAAGAATGCCAACATATCGATCATCATACACAGGATATTATTCTATCGCAAATTGACTTGCTTTTAAACTATTCAAGCCGTTTTTATGAAAGACAGTTTATAACCCGAAAAAACAGCAGTCATGCGCTGCTTACAAAATTCGAAAGATTTATAAATGATTATTACAATGATGACTCGACAGAAAAAGGTCTTTTGAGCGTTAGTTTAATTGCGGAAGCGCTAAATCTTTCTCCAAACTATCTCAGTGATTTCTTGAAAATTCATACCGGAAGAAATACAAAAGAGCATATTTATGAAAGACTAATTAATAAGGCCAAAGAGCAACTTTCTACCAGCGAATTATCTGTCAGTGAAATTGCTTATCATCTTGGTTTCGAACATCCGCAGTCGTTTAGTACACTTTTTAAGAAACGAACACAAATGGCTCCTTTGGAATTTCGGGAAAAGATTCGAAATAATTAATTTTTAATTCAACTATAAAAGCAAAAGCCAGAAATCATTTTTTCTGGCTTTTATAATTTGTGATACAAATCTATTCTTTATTCTTTCATTACTTTAAGATTTTTAAAATAGCCTTCAGTACCAGGACCAACCCAAAAACCAATTGATCCACTTTCTTCTGAGCCGTGTTTCATATCTAATACCACAATCGAAGGCTGATCATTGTGATTAAGATATAATTTTGCCTGCGCTCCTTTGACAACAATCCTCATTTTAATCCATGAATTCATCTCCATATCTGCATAAGATTCATATTTTTCAGGACTTTCTTTTCTAAGTCTGTCGAATTTAAAATCTGGATAACCATAATATTGCACCGAATGATTTCTTCTAATCTGATCATCGCTTCGACCATTATCAGGACGAACATAAATGCTTTCAAATTTTGAATTTTGTTCGTTTATTCTAAAAGCAACTCCAATAAATCCTCTTGCCCAATCTGGCGCGTCAGGCAAAAACTTACTTAATACCTCTACTTCAATTGTCCCATTTTTAAAATTGAAATCCTTTAGTTTTACAAAAGTAGGTTCGTCAAAAACCTTAACATCGGGATTCATTATAACTTTAATTACATTTTGCTCGTTACTGTTTTGATCTTCAAAACTTACCAAGGCTTTAATTAATTTTTCTTTAGAAAGTTTAATTTCCTGTCCTACAGTTAATGTCGAAAAAAATAATAGAAATAGTATGCTTAAAACAGTCGTTTTCATAGTAAAAAGCTTGTAATATTTTTTTAATAATTAGGAAAAGAATGTCTCATTATAAATCATATAGACACGCTAACCTCTAAAAGCTGATTACAAAATTATTCAACATCTATTGTTTTTTTCTGTAAAAACACACGAAGAAACAGTAATTTTGCACTATGGAAATTTTCTCTCTATTTCAGGACCTAGACTTAACTTTTCATCAGTGGAAAAAAGGCACGAATGAAATGCATAAACATACTTTTTTTGAAATCATATATATCACTAAAGGTCAAGGAATTCATGAAATAAACAATAAAAAATATCAATTTAAAAAGGGAGATTTTTTTCTTCTAATTCCTGGAGACGAACACGCCATTTCTGTAAAAGAACAAACAGATTTTTTTGCATTAATCTTTAATAAAACTTACTTCAACAAAGAAAATTTGAATCAAGAGAAAATAACAAATTCATCAATGATTTTCAAACATTTAGAATTATTTATTCTAAACTCAAAATATATCAAACAACCCATTTTTACTGATTCATTAGAAAGAACACATATAGAATTGTTGATAACAAACATTATAAATGAATTTAAAAATAGGAATCTATTTTTTGAAACTATAATTCAAAACAGCATCATACAAATCTTATGTTTAATCGCTCGAAAGATAAGGACAGAAGCTGCCAGTGCTTTATTGGCCAATGGAGCAAATGCTAAGATCAATGAAATCTTATTTTACATTCAAGACAATATATATGATAATGAGAAAATTAAAGTATCGAATTTAGCTTTAAAATTCAATAAATCGAGAAATCATTTTGGTAATTATTTCAAACAAAATACCGGATACAGTACAAAAGAATATATTTTGAATTATAAATTCAATTTAATTAAAAACAAACTTTCCTATACTAATCATTCGATTGGTGAAATAGCTTATACCTTAGGATTTACAGATGAAAATCATCTGAACAAATTTTTAAAACTGCGTTTAGGCATGACAGCTTCTGCATTTAGAAAAGGAAATATCTAAATATTATTCTTTAAGCTAAAAAACAATAAAGCTGCCAAAAATATTGACAGCTTCATTATTTACAAATTAGATTCTATAAAAGAAATTTGTTATTTTTCACTATAAACAACACCTTCGTAACAAGCATTGTAGATTTCTTTTAATTCCTCAACAGTAGGTTTTCTTGGATTGAAACCTGTACAAGGATCTAAAAATGCGTTGTTAGCAATAAAATCAAGGTTTTTATCCCAGTCTTCTCTAGAGATTCCGAATTCTTTAATTGCAGCTTGATTGTTTACATCGGCTCTTAAAGTTTCAATTGCTTGTGCTAAATCTTCTGCGGTTTCTTTTCCGATTACTTTTGCTAAATCAGGGAAACGGTTACTTTCTTTTGAATTGTAACGAATAACGTTTGGTAAAAAGATCGCGTTTGATGCTCCATGAGGAATTCCGTATAACGCTCCTACTTGGTGAGACAATGAGTGAACAATTCCTAACCATGCATTATTGAAAGCCAATCCAGCCATGAAAGATGCATCATGCATATTCTGACGCGCCTGAATATTTGACGGATTTTGAACTGCTTCTTTTAAGTTATCAAAAACAATTTCTAAACCTCCTTTAGAAAGCACATCTGCATAATTATTTTCGATATTAGATACATAAGCCTCAACACAATGCGTTAAAGCATCTAAACCTGTATTTGAAGTTACGTGCGCTGGCATAGAAGCACAAATTTCACCATCAACAATAGCAATATCCGGAGTAAGTTCGTATGAAACGATTGGATATTTAACTCCTTTGTCACGATCTGTAATAACAGCTAAACCTGTAGTTTCTGTACCTGTTCCGCTAGTAGATGGAATCGCAATAAACTTCGCTTTTTGACGTAAAACTGGAACGTTAAAAGGTTTGATCATCGCTTCGAAATCTGCATCTGGATATTCGTAGAAAACCCACATCATTTTTGCAGCATCAATTGCAGAACATCCCCCTAAACCAATAATCCAATCTGGTTCGAAGCTTTTCATTAATTCTGCTCCTTTGAAACAAGTCGCAGATGACGGATCTTCTTCTACACCTTCAAAAATTTTAGTTTCTATTCCTGCTTCTTTCAAATAAGCCGCCGCTTTATCCAAAGAACCGCTATTTTTCATAGAACTTCCACCTGTAACGATTACGGCTTTAGTTCCTTTAATATTTTTTAATTCCTCAAGACTTCCCGCACCATGGAAAACTTCTCCTGCAATAAATAACTTGCTCATTTTTATACTCTGTTTTTATGTTTAAATACAGGTACAAAAGTATTTCAGCTATTAAGCGCAGTGTTATACAATCGGGTCTATTTGATATAAATTTGGGCCAGATTTTTTTTGGAATAACAACAAAGATTGCTCTTTTTAATGTTTCTGTTAATAAGGCTTAGATTTCGTAAACGATTCCTGCGTAACAATTGCTTCTTTCATATCAACTTCGTCAGATGCTGTTTTTAATTTTATAGATATCCCTTTTGTTTCTCTTGGTTTAGTATTTCTGTCAATCTCAATTACAAAAGTGATAGCTTCTCCTATTTTAAATTTCTCAAAAATGGCTTTCGATTTTTTTTCATCAAAAAACACATCGCTTTCCATTCGTCTATCATTTACATCATGCCAAACAATGTTTATTTTTCTTGGTACAGCTCGTTTTTTTATTGGAATCACATTGCCATTCATACTCAAAAAAATGGATTCAAACTCGCCGTTAATGTAATTTATTTTGATACTTTCTACCTTGTAATCTGTCTTGAACTTGGGGGTTAAGTTGTATTCTCTAAAAAGGGTATCCCAGTACCCGAATGGTATTGTACCGTTTTTAATCTGGTCTAATGTTTCTTGTGGAAGATCTTCATTCATATAATCAACATAATCTTTAATGCCTGCTTTGCTTTTCATTGATGGATGAGCCATTTCCCAATTAACATTATCATCTTCCTGTGCCTGATAACGTCCAACGATTGTCATGTTAGACTGGCTAAATACATACAACACTATCATTCCTCCCGGAAATAATCCAGCGTTAACAACAAAACGTTTATTGTTAAAAATCTCCATCTTTTTTGTTGCTTTATTCCAGCGAGGTCTATCACAACCATTGATCATTAAAGATTCTATTTTATCTGAATCAAGTTTAAAAATGCCTGAGTAGCTTTTATTCTCGGTATAAGACATCCATGTAATATCCAGCATTTTAGGCGGTATTCCTTCCGCTCTGCCAGAAGAAGAACCGTCATTAGCTCCAAGATGGTAACTGTTTATAATATCATCAAATGGCATATAAACATAACTGCTATTAGTTTTTTCACTCAATAACAAATGTCCCGAAAATATTTCGGCAGGGTAGTTTTTTGGTGTGCAGACAGCTGCCGTCCAATTGTATTTTTTTTCTTTCATACTGTTTTGACATGAAATCAATGTTATATTTAATAGCATTGTTAGTGTTAATAATTTAAAATATCTATTATTCATACTTAGCCCGATATTGTTTTTCGTTTTCTGATAATATTGCTTTGATTGTCCATTTGTGGTTCCATACCTACGCCGTCCATATTGGCTGAGCAATGCAAGTATTTATTTCGCAAGTCAACAAGCATATAGTGTTCAGCTACCAATATATTGAAAGCATCAATTTCTTGATTATTCTTCCATATTTTTTTTCTTTTTGCTTCAATTTCACTTTTCGTATAGTACTGAAGTTTTGGCTTTCTCTCAAAGGCATATTCATCAATCCGCTTTTTTATGTCATTTAATTTTTCAGGTATTTTATAATCTTTATTTAATAATTTTTCTCTCCATGAAATCTTATATTTTCGGTTTCCAAATTCTGCCATTAAATGAAGAATTACAAAAGTGTAACTGTTACTGACATATTTTCTATTCCCCTCTAAATAATATGGTGAAATACTCGGTAATTCTTTTAGTTCATGCGGGAAAAACCAGCCCTGTTCAAGTGCATATTTTTTTTCCTCAGCAATTTTAGAGGCTGTTTCTGTAAGACTTACTGTCTCTGGTCCGCTTTTATATCCTCCGCCAATGTCTGAATGGCAGCCAGGCAATGTCAATTCTATGCTGTTGGCTCCTGCACTGGCAATAGTGGTCAATGGAAAATTTTCACGAAACTCATCCTCAGCGGTCAAATGCACTGTAAAGCCCACATTAGGGATTTTAAGCGGCACTTTGTCCTTTTCAACATCATCAAAAACATTGCTACCATAAGAGGAAACTGTATCGAAAATACCAAAAAAACGAATTTTTATGCGATGGGGTTTTTCATCATAGCTTAATTTCTCGAAAGCTTTTCCTAAGTATCCTAAATTATAGCTGTTATTGTCTCCAATAGCTTTCTTTTTGTACAACTCGTTTACAAAAATTCGGGCTGCTGCTGCTCCACGGCTAAAACCAAAAACGTCCAGATATAATGTACTAATGCCCAATTCTTCTTTATCTTGTAATTTTGCAACAACATCGAAACATCCTTTTTCCACTTTTTCGAAAAGTCCCGTTTCCCCTTTACCATATCCTTGTCCGCGTGTAAAATCTCCATAATAATCGAGTGTTCCATCCTTTTTTTTGTCTGGATTTTTAGTGCCAATTCCTTCAACATAAACAGAATAATTATGTAATTTATCATCTTTCAAATAAGCTTTTTCCAATCTATCTACATTGGTATTATCGTTTCCGTAGCTAGTGTTCGAACCATCTTTTTTTGATGAATAAGAGTTTTTTAGACTCGGGTCTTTTCGTCTTCCTTCAATATTTTCTCTATTGTTTGAGGTACCGTCAAAAAAAACGCCCATATAAACATCGTTTACCTCTTTATCATTTTCTTTAGGAGGCTCAAAACGTGGTTTTCCAAATATTACATTTGCCATAGTTCTATGATTTATTACCCTTAATTAGTATCTTTCTACTTGAACATAAAATAAGATTTTCTTTTGTTGCAACAATTTCCACCTTTTCACTGGTTTCATTTATTGTCTTAGAAGAAGACCTGTAAGTATTCTTAATTTTTATATTTAAATTTTTCGCTGTTTTGTTAATTCCCATAAACAATAATTTTAAAATAAGTTAGATTTCTCAGCGCTGTTAATTTCAACTGTCTTTTGAGAACTCTCTAACAGCATATTTTCTTTGGTGCTCATGATAGTCACCTCTTCTGCAAACTGTACAGATTCACTTGAGCTTCTAGTATAATTTTCTGTTATGCTTTCGGTTTTATTGTCTCCAGATTCGTTAATATCACCCTCAGCATTTATAAAAATATCATTTCCCGCTTCCTGTGTCATATTGTTTCCTGCTTCAACTTCAATATCTTCTTTAGCTTCAATTTTCACATTTTTACCTGCTGTGATAAGAACATCCTCTCCCGCTTCCAACTCAATATTCTTCGGAGCTTTTATTTTGATATTTCCATCGCCGTAAAGCACTGCCAGCGTCTGACCTTTCTCGCTTTCAATTGTAATGTCTCCTGTTTCATCATTAAAAATAGCTTTGTTGCCGCTTCGCGTTCTCATCACTTTCAAATCATTATTCGGCGTGCTGAAACCGCTTTTTTCTTTATTGCTCGTCATAGTCCCCACAACGATAGGCAGTTCGGCGTTGCCTCCTTGGAAATCCACAAAAACGGTGTCTCCCACTTCTGGGATAATATGGGAGCCTCTCGCGTTTCCTCCGTATTTCTGCACCAGCGGAATGTAAGGCGTCGTCTGTCCCGATGCTTCCTGCCACGGCATCTGCACCTGCACTCCGCTTAGTCCGTCCGGGTCCGCATTGGCGGTTACCGTTGCCGTCTGGCTTTTGCATCGCGGCACCAGATCGGGATTGGTTTTGGGCGAAAATACGGAGCCGTTAAAGTTTACTGCTGTAAAATGGTTTTCGTAGCTGCCTCCGTCATCGCACAAATGCGTGATCTGCGTTACGCGGTACGAGCTTTCGAGCTGCATGTCCACTCCGCTTATTCTCACCAGATTTCCAAGGATGATTCCCGGAACTTCGCTTGACGCTTT